>NZ_JBHOFD010000006.1:0-216785 GCF_046543445.1 Paenibacillus nanchangensis | reverse complement strand
ATAACGGATCTGGAGTCCGCAAGGCAACCGAAAAGCCCAGGAATTTCAGAAATAAAGTCCTCTGGGTCCGGAAAGACCTACGTATCGCGTACTGCGGTAATCCGCTGCGGGTCTGTTACAGGAGAGGGTTCGTTCCAGTTCGTTCAACGACAACAGCGGCAGTCCAAGACATTGGTTATCAAGTCTTGGTTCACGCTGCTTTTATTAACTCAACTTTCGCAGCCTGAGCGGCAGCGCAACCTGAGATCGGCGGATACGCCTTGAGATCACTGGACAAACCGGAGATCCAGTGCTGGAGTTGACTTTGAATTAGGGTGGAGCATTTCTTCCCAACCTGAGTCGTAATTTCGTTCAGCCGTTCTATGAGTTGCGCCAAGGCAACTGCCCGGTCTAACGTGCTAACTTCATTGCACCGTAATATTAGCACGCCGAGCGTGCTAACTTCATCGCACCGTAAATAAAATAGCACACCGAGCGGTGCGTTCGCCGCGGGCGAAGCGGTGTTCTTCTATTTTTTCAAGACGCATTACTTTATTGCGGTTAAATCCGCGCCAGGACTGGAGCTAAGTTGATTTTCGCTCTGTGAAAGTTGAGTAAGGAAATTAAATCCAGCCCTTCTCCTCCGCCAGCCGCACCGCCTCGATCCGGCTCTTCACCTCAAGCTTCGCAAGGATCTCGGAGATATAATTCCGGACCGTCCCGTACGAAAGGTACAGCGCGCTGGCAATTTCGCCGGCGGTCATTCCGCCGCCCGCCAGTTTCAGAATCTCCCTTTCGCGTTCGCTCAGCGGGTTCTCCTCCCGCAGACTGCCGAAAGCCAGCTCCGGCGAAATTTCCCGATGCCCGGACATCACCCGGCGGATCGCGTCCGCCAGTTTGTCCACCGGCTCGTCCTTCAGCAGATAACCCTGGACGCCCGCTTTGGCGCCGCGCTCAAAATAACCCGGCCGCGCAAAGGTCGTCAAAATAATCACCCGGGTGCCGATCCCCTTGCTCCTAAGCGCCTCGGCAACCTCCAGTCCGCTCATGAGCGGCATTTCGATGTCCAGAAGGCACAGGTCGGGCTGCAGCGCTTCGATCAGCCGCAGCGCTTCTGCGCCGTCCCCGGCCTCCCCGACCACCTCCAGATCATCCTCCAGCCCCAGCAGCGATGCCATCGCATCGCGCAGCAGCCGCTGATCTTCCGCAATTACTATCCGGATCATGCCGTACCTTCCTTTCTGTCCTTGACGATGGACGGAACCCGGGCCGTCAGACGCGTTCCCCGCCCTGGAACGGTCTCAAACTCCAGCGAGCCGTCCATGAGAGAAAGGCGCTCCGCCATTCCTTTCAGGCCGTTGCCGCCCCGTCCCCGGTTTTCCTCCGGTTCCTGTTCCCGCTTCCGGGCCGGATTCGCCGTTCCGTCGTCCTCAACGATCAGGGCGACCTCGGAATCGGACAGCTGCACGCGAATGACGCAGCGCTGTCCTCCGCTGTGCTTCACAATATTGGTCGCCGCTTCGGTAATGCACAAACCCAAAATATTTTGAACCAATGCGGATACGCCCTCCAGCTGAATATCGCCCTCTACATCCAGCACAATATCCGCCGCGCGCAGCATTTCCCTTGCATCCGCAATCGCTTCGGCCACCGTCACCGCGCGCATGTCCGATACCAGCTCCCGGACCTGGCGCAGCGCCGCCCGGGAAATCCGCTGGATTTCCGCTGCTTCCTCCTGGGCACGGTCCGGCTTCACGGCGGCCATCCGCTCTACCAGCTGGCTTTTCAGCGTAATAAGCGACAAGGTATGCCCCAAGGTGTCGTGCAGATCTCTTGCGATCCGCATCCGTTCCTCCCGTTTGACCAGCTCCCGGATTTGGGCATGTGCCTGGTCCAGCTCCTTCTCAAGCTGCTGGCGCCGGGCAATGGACCTCACCCCGAAAGGACAAATCAGCATGATTACCGCAAATGGTACCATAAAAAAGATGCTTTCCAGATCCAAAAACAGCATGGCCCGGCCCAGCGGGAATGCAAGAGTGATCACAAAGACCGCGTATGCCCGCCGGAATTCCGTCCGGCTTTTGTACCAGCCAATGAAGTTGCCGGCAAAAAAGCCCATATAGATGTTAAAGGGATTGTAAAACAAGCTGAGCACCGTAATAATGGTGAGCTGGGTACCCAGCCATACGTGGTAAGCCTGGTCGCCGGACCAATACATCTGACGGTAGGCTACCACAAACACCGCCAGCATCAGATAACCCGCGGCCAGCTTCCAACCCGTTTCGGATTGGAGATTGGCCACGGGCATAATCAGATAGAGCATCCACATGTAGGGAAAAATCCCAAGGTTGTGCGGAAACATCCGAAACCGCCGCTTGTCTTGCTGCATGCTTTACACCGCTTCCTGCTTCTTTCGAATATAGCTGGATAATACCATAAACATCAGCAGATAGCCCAGCAGGATCAGCACATTGGTCCAGTCAGGCGAAGCGCCCCGGGCGATTTCCCACGCCCCGTTTCCATAGTTATAGGATGGGAGCCATTCCCCGATACGCTGCATCAGCTTCGGCATGACTTCCAGCGGCATCCACAATCCCCCGCTTACTGCCAGCGCCATATACAGCACATTGCTCACGCCGCTCGCCGTGTCGACCCGTTTCATAGTTCCCACCAGCGTACCGATCGCCAGGAAAGGAAGCGAACCCGCAATAATCCACAAACCGCACAATATCCACTGGAACGCGCTTAAGTGTACCCCGTTAATCAGATAACCCGCTATAAAAATCAGAATGACTGAAAACAAATGCATCATCGTTTGGCCGAACATTTTACCCGCAAAATAAACCGGCCCGCTCACCGGCGTCAGCCGCATAAACGTTGACCACCCGTTTCGGCGCTCCTCTACCATCCGGATGCCGAAGGTCATGATCGCCGAGCCCATAACACTGAACGAAGCCATCGACATCAGGTAATGCGCCTGCCATTCCGCTTCATTGGCCGCCCCCGTGTTAACCACTTTGGTAAAGATGAAGTAGAACAGAATCGGCATCATCAAAGACCAGAACACATAATAGGGATTCCGGAAAATGCGGAGCAGCTCCGCTTTGCACTGCGCTTTTAACATATTGCTCATCTTACGCACCCTCCTGCTCGCTAATTAGTTGCTCAAACGCTTCTTCCAGCCGTCCTTGATGGGTCTGCACATCCCGGACCTTGTACCCTCCGGCAAGCAGCGCCGCCAGCGTCTTGTCCGTATCGTCGGACATAATGTAGGCCCGGCCGTCCTTTAGCTCACACTGCGTTACCCCCGGAAGTCCGCCAAGCCGGCTGCGCAGCGCGTCGAAGCCCTCCAGCGGGATACACGAGACCGACCGCTTGAGAAGACGCGCCTTGATTTGCTCCGGCGAGCCGTCGGCAGCCAGAGCGCCGCGGTTGAACAGCAGCACCCGGTCCGCAATATCCTCCGCTTCCTGCAGATAATGGGTGGTGAAGACAACCGTTTTGCCTTGGGCAGCCAGTTGCCGGACCTGATCCCAAAACCTTTTGCGTGCGGTTACGTCCAGGCCGACAGTCGGTTCGTCGAAAAACAGCAGCTCCGGGTCTCCAGCCAGCGCCAGCGCAAATCCGAGGCTGCGCTTTTGTCCGCCGGACAGCTTTTCGGCGTAGCGGTTCAGGTCTCCGGCTGCAAGGCCTGTGAGCGCATAAAGCTTGTCTTCCGCCATCGGGTTCGGGTAGTAGCTGCGGAACAAAGCAATGATTTCCTTTACCTTCAGCTTATCCATGACGCTGACTTCCTGCAGCATCGCTCCGGTCTTGACACGGGTCTCCGGGCTCGCCGGCCGTTGTCCGAACAGCAACACGCTTCCGTTTGTAGGTTCCATCAATCCAAGCATCATCGACAGCGAGGTGGTTTTTCCGGCTCCGTTAGGGCCCAGAATCGCGGTGATCGAGCCTTTGGCGATCCGGAAGCTGACGTCGTCCACCGCCCTTTTATCCTTAAATACTTTGCTGACCTGTTTCATTTCCACGATATATTCCATTGCAGGTTCCCTCCGCATGTGTTCTTGTTTCTTGTTGAATCAAGCATACACCCGGGAGAAGAGGTGACATCAGTAAGGACTGTCATCCCTCGCGCATGACAACTGTCACCTTACAGCAAAAAAAGCCGGCTCTCCGGAGTTCCCGGAAAGCCAGCCTGTTTGTTATCGCGGTAAAAGTCCATTGCGGGCGCGGCAGAAGCCGGATGCGTTCCCGCGTCCTGCGTTCCTGTGCTTCTAAAATACCTCCTGCAATAGGAATAGGGATAAGGCGGCGTATTCTCCGCCGTTTAAAGAAGTCTGGAGAACGCGCGCCGGGGCATGCTGCTCAAAAAGAGGCCCAGCCTCCCGGCCGGACCTCCGCTGTGTATTCAAGTATACTATGCCCGCTGTTCCCGCTCCAAATCCTTGTCCTGCCTTCGGCTGATTTAGACCTTGAACCGGGAGACCATCTGCTGCAGGTCTGCCGCCATCCCGGCAAGATCCTGGGAAGAAGTTGCGATCTCTTCCATCGCGGCCAACTGCTGCTGCGCCGCAGCCGATGTCGATTCCGCGCCTTCCGCGGACTGCTTGGAGGCATTCGCCAGCTCCGAGACGGTAGCCGCCACTTCCTCCGTGCTTGCTGAAATCTGCTCCGCAACGGCGGAGATTCCCTGGATCTGGTCCACAATCTGAGCCGTTGACCGCTCGATATTGTCAAATGCCGCAGACGCTTCCTGGCTGGTGCGCATGCCTTCGTCCACCCGCCCCTGAACCTCTGTGGTCATAAATTCCGCAGTCCGCGCGATAAGCTTCAGCATCTGCTCAATTGCCCCGCCGATGTCTTCAGCCGTTTGCTTTGACTGCTCGGACAGCTTGCGCACCTCGCCGGCGACTACCGCAAACCCCCGGCCGTGTTCACCCGCCCGCGACGCTTCAATGGCGGCGTTAAGCGACAGCAGATTCGTCTGTTTGGCAATTTCCGCAATCGCGCTGTTCATCCGTGCCGCATCATCCGATAGCCGCGTCAGCTCGCTCATCAGCTGGCCCGATTCCGCAACCGATTCGAGGATGCGTTCCATCTGGCTTTGCACCCTCCGGATGGTCTGGCTTCCTTTTGCTACGTCCTGCTCCGTGCGGCCCGCCGAGTCGACGATCGTACCTGCGGATTCCGCAATGGACGACACGCCGCGCGCCATCTCTTCCATTGCCGTGGCCGCCTGCTCGGAAGAGGCGGCGCCTGCTGCAGCCGCTTCGGCCGTCATCTGCGTCGTCTCCGCTACATGCTTGACCGATTCGGCAGTTTGCTCGGTGCTTACCTTTATGACTTCCGAAAACTCGGTCAGCTGTTTGGACGTCGAGCCGATGCCCGACACCATGGTATGCAGCGAGGCGGTCATCTGGTTGAAGTCCTCGGCCAGAACACCAAATTCGTCTTTTGAATCGTGCTCCACCCGGGTAGCAAGGTTGCCTTCGCGGATGCTCCGTGTGCCCCGGGCCAGATTAGCGAGGGCCCGCAGGAACTGGGTCAGGATCAGAACGACGAGGGCTCCCGCCAGAAGTACCGTAATGCCGACCACGATCAGGCTTTTCCGGAGGATCGGAACGGACGCATCATCATAATCCTGGACACCAATCATCCCGAACATCTTCCATCCGGTAATCGGTTCGGCGCCCATATACAGCTCAATCTCCGTACCGCCCACATTAATAATATGAGATTCGAGCTGCTCCGCTTCGGCTGCAGCTTCTTTTCCGGGTTCGCCGGAAGCCGGTTGGCCCTGAGCAGGAACGGATTGAATATCCGGCAGCCCTTCCACTACCTGGCCGATCTGAAATTTAAGATCCTCGAACACACTAGCCGAACCGGCGATCACCTTATTGGACGCGTCCACAATCACCAGACTGCCGTGTTCGCTGATTTTTACATTGCGCATGCTGTTGATCAGACGTTCCAGATTAATGGTAGTCGTCATGCTGCCTTTACCGTCAGGCAGGGACTTGGACACGGTAATCACAAAATTCCCTGTCGAAGCACTCTCCGTGGGCTCGCCGATGATCAGCTGGCCGGGACTGGCCGTCGTTTTCTTGAACCAGTCCCGCTCGCGCGGGTCGTAGTCAGAGCTTTCGACAAACGGCGCACGGATATACTCCCCGTTTTGATTTCCGATCACAATCCCGTCAAGCTCGGGATGCGTGCGCAGCATATCGTCAAGCCGCTTCTGCATACCTGGCTGCTTCGGCGCATCTGAGGTTATATCGGTGAGATACATCTCCAAATTGTTGATGACCGGGGTTATGTATTGTCCGATGTTCATCCGGACCAGATTCAGGTTGGCAAAAGCCGCTTCCCGAATCTGGCTGCGCACTTCCTTTTTTGCACTTTCATAAGAGAAATAAGTAATGAGAAAGCTGGGAATCAGCAGCACGGCCAAAAAGGCGGCAATAAACTTTGTTCTCATGCTTCGGGCTCCGTGTACCGCTTTACGCGCCCATGAAATTGTCTGTTTGTCTGGTATGTTCGTCAAATGTTCCACTCCCCCATAAAAAATACTGCTCCTTATTGTTTCGACATTTTTCACAGCAACTGTTAGAGGAATTTTCATGTTTTTTCATTATTTTTTAAGATTCTACCTCCTTTGGGATTTCGCAGAAACGCAAAAAATCCGACCAACGTCCCTCGTTGATCGGATCCATTACTTTCATCTATTTAAAGTTTGATGCGCTGCAGCCGGAGTGCGTTCAGCACCACCGACACCGAGCTGAACGCCATCGCCGCGCCGGCCAGCCAGGGTGCCAGAAAGCCCAGCGCCGCCACAGGAATGCCAATGCTGTTATAAGCAAGCGCCCAAAACAAGTTCTGCTTGATGTTCCGCATCGTCTTCCGGCTCATCACGATGGCATCCGGAATGCTGCGCAGATCCCCGCGCATCAGCGTAACGTCGGCCGCTTCCATCGCCACGTCCGTTCCGGTACCGATGGCCATCCCGGTATCGGCCGTTGCCAGCGCCGGAGCGTCGTTGATTCCGTCGCCCACCATGGCAACCTTCGCTCCATCAGCCTGCAGCTTCCGGACCTCCTCTGCCTTGCCTTCGGGCAGCACCTCGGCGAGCACTTCTTCGATTCCGGCCTGTGCGGCGATCGCTGCGGCCGTCCGCTTGTTGTCGCCGGTAATCATCACGACACGGATGCCCATCTCGCGCAGCCGGGCTACCGCCTCGCGGGAGGTGTCCTTAATCGTGTCGGCCACCGCCGTCACTCCCGCAATCCTGCCGTCCGCGGCCACCAGCATCGCCGTCTTGCCTTCCTCCTCCAGCCGGCTCATCACCGGCTCCCAGTCTGCGGCCGCGATGCCGTTCTCTTCCATCATCCGGCGAGTCCCCACCAGCACGGCGGCGCCATTCACTTCCGCCGCGATCCCGCGTCCCGTAATGCTCCGGAACGCGCGGGCCATCGGCAGCGTCAGCCCTTTGGCGGCCGCGCCGGCTACAATCGCTTCGGCGAGCGGATGCTCGGACAGCTTCTCCGCAGCTGCGGCCAGCGCCAGCAGCCGGTCTGCCGCCGGTACGCCGCCCTCAGCCGGGAAATCGCCGGCCGGGAGCACATCCGTCAGCGCGGGCTTGCCGTTTGTGACCGTGCCGGTTTTGTCCAGCACAACAACCTGCACGCTCTGCGCGGCCTCCAGATGCTCCCCGCCCTTAAACAGGATGCCCATCTCCGCCGCCCGGCCCGATCCGGCCATAATAGAGGTCGGCGTAGCAAGACCGAGGGCGCACGGGCAGGCGATAACGAGCACCGCAATCGCTTTTTCCAGCGCTTCGGCGAACTGGCCGGGCGCCGCCCAGAAAAACCAGATCACAAACGTAAGCAACGCAATCCCGACTACCACCGGAACAAAAATACCGGAAATCCGGTCGGCGACCCGCTGGATCGGCGCTTTGGAGCCCTGCGCCTCCTCAACTACGCGGATAATCTGCGCCAACGCTGTTTCGCGGCCGACCTTGGTCGCCCGGATCGTCAGCGCTCCGTTTGCGTTCAGCGTGGCGCCGATTACGGTATCGCCCGGCTGCTTATCGACCGGGATGCTTTCCCCGGTCAGCATCGATTCGTCTACGGAAGACACGCCTTCGACTACCACCCCGTCAACCGGAACCTTGGTCCCCGGTTTGACTAGAAGCAGATCCCCGACGGCCACCTGCTCGATGGGCACCGGCGTTTCCGCTCCGTCCCGGATAACGATTGCCGTCTTGGCCTGCAGGCCCATCAGACTTTTAATCGCATCAGACGAGCGGCCTTTTGCCAGCGCCTCAAACCATTTGCCGACCAGGATCAGCGTGATCAGCACTGAACTCGTTTCGTAATACAGGCTGGGGGTATGCCCCATTCCTTCCATCCCGATGTAGTCAATGGTCAGATACAGACTGTAAAAGTAGGCGGCCGATGTTCCGAGCGCAACCAGCACGTCCATGTTTGCACTGCCGTTGCGCAGCGCTTTGTAGGCACCCGTATAAAACTGCCAGCCGATGATAAACTGAACGGGAGTGGCAAGCGCCAGCTGGAACCAGGGATTCATGAACAACTCCGGCACCGGCAGCCAGGATGTAAACGAGAAGTGCCCGCCCATCGCCCACAGCAGCGGCAGCGACAGCAGCGCGGAAATCATCCATTTGCGGCGTTTGCGCAGCGTTTCCCGCTCCCGCACATCAAGCGCTCCCTCCGCCGCTTCGTCTTTTTTGGGCATCGCCTTATAGCCGATCTGGGCCACCTTGGCCATAATATCCTCCGGCGATACCGCCCCGGGGGTATATTCCACATGCGCCGTTTCCAGCGCCAGATTGACGTTGGCCGAAGCGACACCGGGCATGCGGTTCAGCGTTTTTTCAATCCGGGCCGAGCACGCGGCGCAGGTCATGCCGGTAATATCAAAATCCGCCGACTCCCGCACCGTCCCGTATCCAAGCTCTCCGATCCGGGCTTCGATCCCGGCCAAATCGACCTGCTTCGGGTCATAATCGACCGCAGCCTGCTCCAGAGCAAAATTGACGTTTGCCCGGGAAACTCCATCCATACGTGACAGTCCTTTTTCAATCCGGGAGGCGCAGGCCGAACAGGTCATCCCCGTAATCTGTAAAGTCGCCTGCCGTCCGCCTGACGCCGATGCTGCAGTGTTCTCCATGTCGTTCACACCTCTTCTTTCGATACCCCCAAGGGGTATATTTTTACTCGAAAGGGGCGGGCCGGCTAATTGCTGCCGGTCCCGCTTCCTCCTGCTAATTATGTTCTGAGCGTTTAGACCACGTCGTACCCTTGGTCCTCAATCGCTTCCTTGATTGCGTCTACGGTTACTTTGTTCTCGTCGTATTCTACGGTAACCTTCTTGGCCTGCAAATCCACGTTGGCCGAAGCCCCCAGGTTGCCTACCGCCTTCTCTACTGCACTGACGCAGTGTCCGCAGGACATGCCTTCTACATTCAATGTAACGTTAGTCATCTTCATTCTCTCCTTTTAGGTTTATGTTTAGGCATTGCGCCTTATTTCATCAGCTTGTTCACCGTAATCATCAGCTCGTCGATTACTTCATGTTCTCCGGCTTCGATCCGTTCAATCACGCAGCTCTTCATATGCTCCTGAAGCAGCAGCCTGCCGACACTGTTCAGCGCCGATTGGACCGCGGCCAGCTGATTGAGCACGTCATCGCAATACGTGTCCCGCTCAATCATCCCCTTAATGCCGCGGATCTGACCCTCAATCCGGTTCAGGCGCGAGGTCAGGCCGTTCTTCACTTCCTGCGTATGATGGCTGCGACGGGCTCCCTCGCTATGGCAGCCTTGTTCGCAGGATTCCACCGGAGGTTTGTTCTCACTGGCGGCCACCGCATCCCCCTCCTCTTTTGAAGCAACAATTGTTGTTCTGTAATCACTATAATATACCCCCATGGGGTATGTCAAGCGCGTCCAACCACTTATTTTCCCTCTGTTTGACCTTCCCGGCAAACTCTGCCGTAATCACCTCGCAATCTCTGCCCCAAAATCGGATCATTATGCAGAATAAAACGGCAGGAAAATCACCCCAATATGAAGAATTACGAAGAACGGCACGCTTGGCCGACCTTACAAGGAACGGAGTCCTCGCCTATGGTTTACGACGGAATACTGATCGGCTTGGCGGTCGGACTGCTCCGCGGCGGTATCCGCTACGGCTTAAAGCAGTTCAGCAGCCTGCATATCCGGGGAGGGCTTGTTTTCCCCCTGCTGCTGGTGCTGCAGTTCGTCATGTTTGGACTTACAGAACGTTCGTCTGCCGCGGCCGCACTCAGCGGGAGCTTTTTTCTCGCGGTTTATGCGGCGGGGCTTTATGTCCTCTGGTTGAACCGGAGGCTTTACGGGTTTCCGTTTATTTTTGCCGGTGTACTGCTGAACTTTCTCGTCATGGCGGTCAATGGCGGAAGAATGCCCGTCTCCTTGGAAGCCGCAAATGTATTGGGCCCTTATTATGTGGATCTGCTGAAGACCGGGAGTGCAGTAACGAAGCATTACCTGATGGATTCAGCCACCCGGCTTCCTTTCCTTGGCGACATCATTCCGCTATCCAGCCCGTATCCGCGCACCCAGGTAATCAGCGCCGGAGACATTGTGATGAATGCGGGGATTTTTCTTTATCTCCAGCACCTGCTTGTTCCGGACAAAAGAAACGGAAAAACCCTTGAGGCTGAAGCTAAATGACCCCGAATTGGGCCTTGAAGCCGCCCGCGCAGACGTTAAAATAAGCGAAAGGAGGAGACGGGATGAAAAAGAGACGGGAAGGTCTGTCCTACTCGCGGATCATAGTGAATGCCGTGATTGTTGCATCCGCTGTTGTTGCTTTAACTTCCGGCTTCCGGTTAATCGGCGGGGGCTGAACGGAGGAACCGGAACAGGCTGAACCCTCAGCCTGTTTTTTTGTACACATAACCCGCCTTCCGAGTAAGTATACCCAAAACCTCCGGATTCCCTTAAAATAAGCAGATATACAGGCTGAACCATGGAAATGCAGGATAACGGATCAGCCAGTATAATGATGTTTCTAAATAAGAAGGAGGGAACTCCGGTGCCCGGCTTAACCCGCGCTTCAAAATGGAACTCCGGCCATTGGTACACCTTGGCACTGTGCACCCTGGGAATCGCCCTGTTTCTTCTGAACAATCCCGGACATTTTGTCGGTTACGCCCCTTCTGTCTGGGTATGGGTTTTCGCCATGTCCGCCGCGGCGGTCCTGCTGACCGTCTTCACCTTTCAGCTTCCCCCGCAGGGTAACGGGCTGTCGCTCGACTCCTCGGTGTACTTAGCCTGTATCTTTGTCTTCGGCTCTTCCTTTACGCTAACGGTACTGCTGTTATCGGCTTTTATTTTATTTTTGATCGAACGCGGTACAATCTGGTGGAAGCATCTCGCTAATTTTGCTATCTACTCTATTATGATCGTCGCCGCTTCAACGGTTTATTCCGCGCTTGGCGGACTCTCCGGACCGCTGCTGAGCGACCGTTTGGGAGCTTATGCGCTTGGTATGGCGGTTTATTTTCTCCTGAATTCGCTGCTGATTGGTCTGTTCCATTACGTGCTTTACAAGCAAAATCTGTTTCAGGTCCTCAAAGGCATGCTCACCGACACAGTGCTTGCTTATATCAGCACGCTTGTACTCTCGCTTGTACTGACGATTCTCGTCTATCATAACCGGATGACCGGCCTCGCTCTTTTCCTGTGTCTGAGCCTGCTGCTGTCCTACTCGTTCAAGCAGATGTTTGCCATGTACCGGAGCATTGAAGAACGCGCGAACCGCGACCAGCGGACCGGGCTGTTTAACCACAGCTACTTTGAAGCCGCCCTTGAGGAAGAGATTCGCAAAGCGCGGCTGAACCGCACGGAGCTGTCGCTGGGCATGGTCGATATTGATGATTTTAAAAAATATAATGATCATTTCGGCCACCTGCAGGGAGACCGGCTGCTCGTCTTTTTGGCGAATCTGCTTAAGGAAGCCGCGGAAGGGACAAATATTCTCGTCTCCCGGTACGGCGGCGAGGAATTTACGATGCTGCTGCCCGGATACGATGCCTCCCGCGCTTTGGTCTTTATTGAACAGTTGAGAAGACGGGTGAACCGGTCCCCGTTTGAGGGAATGGAGATTTTCCCGCAGGGCTGCCTGTCGTTTTCGGCCGGGATCGCCAGCTTCCAGCCCGACATCCACGACAAATCCGAGCTGGTGGAGCACGCCGACCAGGCGCTGTACTACGCGAAAAAACAGGGCAAAAACCTCGTGCACCTGTTTGGCCACAAGTCGCCGCTCGAACAGGACATCGACTTCAGCCAGGATGTGCGCGACATCGAGCAGCAGCTTAATCTTTTGATGTACAAGGATCTGGAGACATTCAAGCATTCCAAACGCGTCTTCCGCTATGCGATCGAAATCGGCGAGCTGCTGCAGCTTGACACGCTTTCCCGGCGGCAGTTCACACTTGGGGCGCTGATTCATGACATCGGCAAACTCGAAATCCCCTGGAGCATTTTGAACAAAAAAGAAAAGCTCTCCGCAGAGGAGTGGGAAATGGTCAAGTGGCATGTGACCTGGGGCAAGCAGATGGCGCTGACCAACGACAAGTTCCGCGATTTGGCGCCGTATATCGAGCTGCATCACGAACGTTATGACGGGAAAGGTTATCCCCACGGCTTCAAAGGCGAAGAGATTCCAAAGCTGTGCCGGATGCTGACCATCATCGACTCGTTTGACGCAATGACGACCGAACGGCCTTATCAGCCCACCAAAACAGTTCAGGAGGCGATCACGGAGCTGCGGGCCTGCGCGGGCACACAGTTTGACCCGGAGCTGACCGAGCTGTTCATTGGTTACATTGAAGCCCGGCAAGCTGGGATTGGGGCCGGGATTGAGGCTGAGACCGGCGGTGAGATGCCTGCTTCCGGGAGCTAGGCGCCATAGTGAATAATAGCGTAAGGCGGGTAAGACCGCCCGGCCGTATACCGAACCTTTTTGTCCGGCAGTTCTGCGGGCTTGGCGTTCGGCTTGGAGGCCGGGACGGTTTTTTTTTGCGCAAAAATTACAAGCTGTTACCTGCTGCCGCAGACACCTTGCCTCCCTGTTTACCGCAAACTGCTTGCCTCCCTATTCAAATTTGAATATAATTAGGCTGTTTCTCTACCTTACCTGTGAAGGAGCGGCTGTTAAGCATGCATACCAAAGAAAGCAATATGAAACTGGTCGTTGTTGGCCTTCTGCTCGGCATTTTGATGTCAGCGATGGACAACACGATTGTCGCAGCCGCGCTGGGGACGATTGTCTCCGAACTGGGCGGGCTAGACAAAATCGTCTGGGTTACCTCCGCCTACATGGTCATGGTGATGGCGGGAACTCCGATTTTCGGGAAGCTGTCCGATATGTACGGACGGAAACGGTTTTACTTGTTTGGGCTGCTGGTCTTTATCGCCGGCTCCGCATTGTGCGGCACCGCGGACAGCATTATCCAGCTCAGTATTTACCGGGCGATTCAAGGGATCGGCGGCGGTGCCCTGATGCCAATCGCATTTACGATCGTGTTCGATATTTTCCCTGTGGAGAAGCGCGGGAAGATGACCGGATTGTTCGGCGCCGTGTTCGGCATTTCCAGCGTGCTCGGCCCCTTGCTCGGGGCATATATCACGGAATACGCCGGCTGGCAGTGGATATTCTACATCAACCTGCCGCTGGGCGTGGCGGCGCTGTTCCTGGTTCTGTTTTTTTATAAGGAATCGGTTGTCCATTCTCCGCAAAAAATAGACTGGGCAGGCGCATTCACCCTCGTCGGGGCGGTGATCTGCCTGATGTTCGCCCTGGAGCTTGGAGGACAGCAGTACGCCTGGGATTCCGCGGTTATTCTCGGCCTGTTCGCCGGATTCGCCGTGCTGCTGATCGTTTTTCTGCTGGTGGAGCGCAAGGCGTCCGAGCCGGTGATCGCCTTTTCGATGTTCCGGGAGCGGCTGTTCGCCACCAGTTCGCTGATCGGACTGTTTTACGGCTCGGCTTTTATCGTGGCCACCATCTATATTCCCATCTTTGTGCAGGGCGTATTCGGCGGCTCCGCATCCAACTCGGGCCTAATCCTTATGCCGATGATGATCGGAACCGTATTTGGCAGCCAGACGGGCGGGATGCTTACGGTAAAAATGAGCTTCCGCCGCATCATGATCCTGTCCGCCGTCTGCTTTGTGGCAGGAATCGCCACGCTGTCGACCCTGTCGCCGGATACATCCCGGCTGCTGCTGAATGTCTTTATGGCATTGACCGGATTTGGCGTCGGCTTCTCTTTTTCCGTGCTTGGCATGTCGTCGATCCATCATTTCGAGATGCGCCAACGGGGATCGGCCACCTCGACCAGTACCTTCATGCGTTCACTTGGCATGACGCTGGGGATTACCATCTTCGGCATCATTCAGCGCAACAGCTTCAGCGCAGGTCTGACGGAAGCCTTCGGGGGAACGGGACAACCCGCCTCCGATTTCGGCGATTTGCGCACAGCGCTTGGGCCTGAGGCCAGAGCCAAAATTCCGGCTCCGGTGCTGGAAAAGCTGACCGGTTCCATGGCGGCCTCCATCGCCGACACCTTTTTGTGGGCGCTTGTGCCGGCCGTGCTTGGCTTTGTATTTGTGCTGCTGATGCCGAATGACCGGCTGACCGCAAGCAAAACGAAGCAGGCGGGCGCCGGAGAGCGGGGCTAACCCATGTCCATGAAGCTCTCCATTCTCGGACTGCTGCTCGAGCGCAACATGCATCCGTACGAGATGATGCTGATCATGCGCGACCGTGCCATGGACCGGGTAACGAAGCTGCAGATGGGCTCGCTTTATTACGCGGTTGACCAGCTTGCCAAAGCGGGCCAGATCGAACCGGTCCAGGTTATCCGCAGTACCGACAGGCCCGACAAAACGATTTACGGGATTACCGATAAAGGCCGGCAGCTGTTTGATCAGCTTATTTTTCAGCAGTTCCGCAAAAGCGAACCGGTCTACCATTCCTTTCATCTCGCGCTGGTGTATTCGCGCCATGCCGATCAGCAGAAGCTGGCCCGCGTGCTGGAGGAGCGGATTCGTGATACCGAACACGAGCTTAATCTTGCTTACCAGGTGTATGAGGAGCATATCGAAACGGTTCCCCGCGCGGCGCTGCATCTGATGTACGGCCGGTATGAGCATCTGGCGACGGAGTTAAAATGGCTGCGGCGCCTGCATGCGGACATGGCCGCGGGCAGAATGGGTGAACGCGGGCGTCCGCTGGAGGAGTAGGCTGCATGCTTGAAACACGCCGCAGGCTGTTTAGAACCGGCTCCTTTGGTTAATAAAGGCCTATCTAGGGATCTCCCCTGCCGGGATTCCATGCCATGAAAAGGGAGGATGTACGATGACGGAACCTAAACGCAAGGCAACGGACGACACGCGCGATCATCCCGAACAGTACCCTACGGATAAGGAAAGCCTGTTCGACCGGTTCGAAAGCGAACAGAACGTCGATTCGCTGCCGGTTGAAGACCTGACGCTTGAGCAGCAGGAAGAGCGGGATAAAGACCAGACAAAACACCGTTCCTCCAGTGACGCCAAATACCATACCGGCTTTTAGCAGCCTGCTAAGGCCATCCGCCCCCGCTGGGATCAGCGGGGTTTTTTTCGCCCCTCTTGTTCACTATAAAGAATAAAAATGTGATTTCCAGCGAAAAAGGCAGCAATTTAGAGTATCCCCTATCCTTTCGTTCTTAATAACGCACAAAATCCCTGAAATCGGCGGTTTTCTTTTCCTGAAGGCCCGTGTATGATTTGTTCATAGGATTTGTTCTTAATAAAGAACGACGCAGCGAACAATCAGGAGTTTAAGCGTAAGAGAGGGGGAATCGGTCTGCGCCCCAGATCAGCAAGAAGCAGAAGCGCCAAAAGGCGGCTTAAACAATGGCAGGGAAAAACCCTTAAATCGGGGATGGCATTGTCTGTGCTGTTCCTTTATGCCTCCCATCAAGTCGGAACAACTTACGGCAGCTTCAATACCAGGCAGGAAATTAGCGGCACTATCGGGCTGTGCGAGGTATTTCCGAGCCGCATTCAAGAACTGCTTACCCAGCTGGACAGCAGCTTGAAGGAAGCGGAGGCGCTGCAGCTGCAGCTCCGGAGCCTGGAGCCAGCGGCACCTTTGTCCGCAGTTCTGGCCCCGCTCCCAGCCGGGTCCTTCGAGGAACTGGACACCGGAGAGCAGCTCGCCGTGCAGCGGTTAACCGAGCTTGATCATGAACGGACGCGGCTTACGGACGGTCTTGCCGCCAACGCCGCGGTCTGGAACGAACTGAACGCCAAACTGGTTCAGGCGGGCGAACTGCTGACCTTGATTGGGACCCAGCTGAACCAGCTCCATCCCAACTGTGCGGAAATCCGGAACGCCGGATTTATCGAAAGCATGCGAAGCCAGCCGGCAAGCGGCATTTTGTCGGAGCCGTTCCAGGCAGCCCTGCGCGGGATACTGGATTACCTTGCGCAAATCCATCGGATTGGCAGCGAAATCCCCGACGGTGATCCGGAAGAGACCCTGCGGCGGCTTCAGGCGCTGCAGGCCGACCCCGCTGCGGGGAGCGCTCTCCCCGTCCCCTTTGCCATCCAGGCGGCAGGGCCTGATACAGTGCTTTCTCCGCAGGCAGCCGGCCACTATGAGCGCATGACCGCCGGAGCAGCTGATTCCGTTCAGGAGATCGAGCGGCAGATAGCCGCCCAGCAGGCGGAGCTGGACCGCTTCACCGAAGAACGGCTGCGGCTGACGAAAGAGCTGGAAGAGACCAAACGCAAGGAAGAGGAGCGGCTCCGGGAAGAACAGGCCCGGCTCAAAGAAGAGGAACGGCTGCGGCTGGAGAAGGAGCAGGCCGGACCGCATCCGGCGGAAGAAAAAGCCGGAGAAAAATCCGGAGAAGCCGGTCAAGGCGGAGACGGCAAAGACGGCAAGCCCGCGGATGACGCCGGCAAAGCGGATGACCGCGGAGGAACGGAGAAACCCGGCGGGCATGACGGCTCAGGCGATCACACCGGCGGCGGAGATGCCGGGGGCAATCAGCCTGGCGGCGAAACCGGCAAGGCTGATGCAAGCAAAGGCGCGGAAAGCGGGCAGTCTGCTGGCGGCCCGGATACAGCGGGGTCCGGCAAAGATGCCGGCACGGAGAAGCCTCCGAAGTCTTCCCCTTCCCCGTCTCCTTCGCCTTCACCTTCTTCTTCACCTGCGGTTGACGACAGCCCCGCCGCTTCCTCCGGCCATTCTCCATCCGGCCCGGGCGATCCAGCCGCACCCGAAGCAAAATCTCAGGAAGCTGATTCTCATAACAACGTAACTAAGCCAACCGATGCTTCCGGTAATATCAGCCAAGAGCCAGCCGCCGCGGGTCAGGCCCCGGCGAAGCAGCCCCTGGCGGAGCATCCATCCGGGAACAGCCCGTCGTCTGCGGCCGTGCCTGCCGCGGCAGGCGCTCCGGATGAAGCTCAGCCGAAGCAATCCGATACCGCCCAATCCAAGGAGGCAACCCCCTAATGGCACAAGTCAAACTATGGTCCGGCCGCATTTTGACCGCGCTGCTGTCGCTGATTTTTTTCATCACCGTCGTCGCTGTCGTGATTTCCAAGGCATCCGGCGGAGAGCCGTCCTTCTTCGGCTATCAGATCAAAACCGTCCTATCCGGCTCCATGGAGCCGGGCATTCACACCGGTTCAATTGTGGCGCTGGAGCCTGGAGGGGATATGACCCGGTTTCAGCCTGGTGATGTCATCACCTTTCTTAACGAAGAGAACCTGCTGGTCACCCACCGCGTGATCGAAGCGGAACGAAATGAAGCCACAGGCGAAGCAGTCTACCGCACCAAAGGCGACAACAACGACGCCCCTGATGTAGCGCCGGTCAGCTCCAGAAATGTCGTTGCCGAATACAAAGGCATCACGATTCCTTATGTCGGCTATGCGATGAATTTTGCGGCATCCAAAACAGGCAGCGTGCTGCTGATGATCGTCCCCGGGGCGATGCTGTTAATCTACGCCCTGTATACGTCCTGGAAGGCCGTCTCCGAACTAGAGAAAAAACACGCGGATTTGTCCCAGCCTTCTCCCGAAGGACTGAAGTAACTTACCAGCCGATTGTCCCTCCCGCCGCTTACCGGACGAGGAGCACAATATAAAGCTTCATCCATCCAACCACATATTCAAGGAGGAATTTTACAAATGGGTATCAAAAAAACACTGGGTCTTAGCATCGCATCCGCAGCACTGGGTCTTTCCCTCATCGGAGGAGGAACTTACGCTTACTTTAGCGACACCGCCACCAGCACGGCGACTTTCGCGGCCGGTACGCTTGACCTTACGTCCGATCCCTCCGTCTTGATCAACTTAAACAACCTGAAACCGGGCGATATCGTGCTCAAGAAGTTCAAGCTGAACAACTCCGGCACGCTGGACATCGGCAGCATCCTGCTCCGCACCAAAACTGTGGTAACCGACGAAGGCAACAATAACAACGGCGCGGACCTGAACCAATTCATCAAAGTTAAATTCCTGAAAAATAACGATAAAGGCACAATCATTACGCCCGAGCTGGTGGTATATGAAACAACGCTGGCCGAGCTCAAGAACCTGACGCCGGACCTGGTCAAAAATACCGGCCTGGATCAAATCTGGACCGAACGCAGCGGCATCAAGGCCGGAACGTCCGACAGCTTTGCAGTAGCCTTCGAATTCGTGGAGAACAACCAGGACCAAAACCACTTCCAGAAAGACAAACTGGAACTGACTTGGGACTTCGAAGCCAAACAAGGCGAAGGAAAAATTTACAACGAGAACTAATCTGCCCGTTTATCCCAGCGGCAGCACCACACATCCCGGCTTCCGGCATACGGACCGGGATGTTTTTTTCCTCCGGGCATACCCGGGAATAACCGGTATAGGCCGGCCGGCACCGTTTCTATTACCTCGTGAAATTTGATATAATGAGATCAAATTTTTTACGGAGGGGCGTAATCATCTTGCCAGATAACATGGGCCAGCGCATCCACCAGCTTCGGCTGGAAAAGGGCTTGTCCTTGTCCGAGCTTGCGGACAGGGCGGATGTGGCCAAATCCTACCTAAGCAACGTTGAACGGAACATCCAGTCCAACCCCTCTATCCAGTTTATAGAGAAAATCGCCGAAGCGCTGCAGGTATCCATTCACACGCTGCTGTACGGAGAGGCTCCGGACACCGAGGAAGAACCGCTGGACGCGGATTGGTTCAGGCTTGTGCAGGAGGCGATGGCTTCCGGAGTCAGCAAGCGGGAATTCAAGGAGTTTCTGGAGTATCAGAAGTGGAAGCTGGAGCAAAAGGATTGAATTTACGAACCTTATGCGGATGGACGATTCCGCCGCAGGGATCCGGACCCGCACCAAAGAGGCAGAGCGCCGCGCCGCTCTGCCTCTTTGGTGTATGTAGCTCCCCGTCAGCCTTACAACAATCTCGGTCCCTTATCGAGGAAGAACCTCCGGATCTCTTCGGCGCGGATTCCCGCGCGTTTGGCTGTCAGCAGCAGCTGCACCCATTCGAGATCCAGATCCGCCGTCTGGAACTCTCCGACTTTACCCTGGTTGGACTTGTTCAAAAAATCTCCTCCTAAGATTTTATGTCCCCAGGCAGTCCGGCCGTCATAGTAGATTCTACCTTAGACCCGAGACTTTGTGCCCCTGCCTTTCGGCAGGTTTACCCTTTTACTGGACCCTTGAGCGCAAGGATCTGCATGCCGTCTTGATGCAATTCAATTATAGCGGACGCAAGCGGCAAAGTATGTCGCTTCCTGTTCGCCGTACTTTGGCATATTCGCGCGGGAAAAGCAGGATGAGCGGGGAATATGGGAATCGCCGGCCGCTCTGCTATGCCTAAAGTCATATCAATCTTTTATAGGTTTGTATTTTTCTAGGAGTCTAATCTTACTATAAAAACTTAAAGACCCATTTTCAAGCATCAACTGCATTTTTTTCGTAAAATTGGGTAAATGGTTATGATGGGACATGACAGCGGTCTGTCCCGGGATGCTGTACTGAACCATGCCGTTTTGCGATTGGTCCTTACGAAAGTATGAATTGATTCCCTTCCTTGAAAAGAGCACAATGAAGGAGACATCAGCAAGCGAATTTTCACCGATGTGCGACAACGAATGTAAACGCAAACATTGACGTCCGGACAACCCGCCTGTCAGCGGACTCCGGGCCATTCCCTAGGAGGATGCATTCAATGGCAGCCAAGGAACCCTTCTCTCCATCCGCATGGAGCCACTATTACGGACCCAATCTGGGGTACATTCAGGAAAAATATGAGCAATACGTAAACGATCCGTCGTCCGTCGAGAGCAACTACCGTGAGCTATTCGAACGCTCAGGCCCACCTCCGATGACACCGTCCGCCGTCCAGCCGGCCGGCACGGCAGGCACCGCGTCGCCCGACCCCGGGCTGCTGCGCAAAGCCGTCCGCGCCTCCAAGCTGATGGCGAACATCCGCATCTACGGCCATCTGACCGCGGACATCGATCCGCTCGGCAAGCCGGACAGCTCCATGGCCAAATATCTGGATCCGGCCACCTACGAGCTGACGCGGGAGGATCTCGAAGCGCTGCCCGCTTCGCTGATCTGGGAGAACGCGCCGGAGAATATCAAGACCGGCTGGGACGCCGTCAACCTGATGAAACGGAGCTACACCCGGACCATCGCCTACGAGTTCGGCCATATACGCGACGAACAGGAGCTTCGCTGGCTGAACCAGCAGGCGGAGACCACCGAACCGCAGGCCGTGCTGACCCTGGAAGAACGCAAGGCCCTGCTGAAGCGGCTGGTTGAGGTGGAGCAGTTCGAAACGTTCCTGCACCGGACCTTCGTCGGCCAGAAGCGGTTTAGCATCGAAGGCAACGACTGCCTTGTACCGATGCTGGATGAGGTGGTGCGCGCCGCAGCGGACGACGGAGCGGAGCATATACTAATGGGCATGGCGCACCGCGGGCGCCTGAACGTGCTGGCCCATATTTTGGGCAAACCATATGAAATCATTTTCTCCGAATTCCACCATTCGCCGAACAAGGACCTGTTCCCTTCCGAAGGATCCATGGGCATTAACTACGGATGGAGCGGAGACGTAAAATATCATCTGGGCGCTGACCGTTCCGTAAATCACAATAAGACGGTACAGACCCGCATTACACTGGCCAACAACCCAAGCCACTTGGAGTTTGTTAACCCTGTGGTGGAAGGCTTCACGCGTGCGGCACAGGAAGACCGCTCGGCGAGCGGCATGCCGAAGCTCGACACCAACAAAGCCATGGCGGTGCTGATGCACGGCGACGCCGCTTTCCCTGGCGAAGGCATTGTTGCAGAGACGTTGAATATCAGCAAGCTGAAAGGCTACCAGAACGGCGGAACGATCCACGTGATCGTTAACAACCGGATCGGCTTCACAACCGAAAGCGAAGATTCCCGGTCCACCCATTATGCGAGCGACCTTGCAAAGGGCTATGAAATTCCTGTCGTGCATGTCAACGCCGATGATCCCGAGGCCTGCATCGCGGCCGTGCGGATCGCCTGCGCCTACCGGCAGAAGTTTAAAAAAGACTTCCTGATCGACCTGATCGGCTACCGCCGCCACGGCCATAATGAAATGGACGATCCCGAAACGACCCAGCCGCTGATTTACAGCAAAATCCGCAATCATCCTACCGTCTACAACCTGTACGCGGAGCGGCTGAAACGCGAGCAGCTGGTTTCGGACGAAGACGTAAAGCGGATCTCCGCCGAAGTCGACGCTGTCCTACAGCAGGCTTATGACAAAATGAAAGACGGCGGGCACAAGACGGGCGAGACCAAAAACGCGGTGGCGCTCCCGGCAGATTCGTCCGGAACCGAGCCGGCTCCCGTGCCGATCGACACCTTGCGCAGCATCAACCGCCAGCTGCTGAACGTACCGGACGGCTTCCGGATGTATCCGAAGCTGCAGCGTATTTTGCAGCGCCGGGGCGACATGCTGGACGGCGGCCCGAAGGTCGACTGGGCGCTGGCCGAGACGCTGGCGTTTGCGACGATCCTGCAGAACGGCACGCCGATTCGCTTGAGCGGCCAGGATGCGCAGCGCGGAACCTTTGCGCACCGGCATCTTGTTCTGCACGACAGCGAAAACGGCGCGCTGTACACTCCGCTGCATCAGCTTGAAGGAACCCAAGCTTCCTTTGGCGTGTATAACAGCCCGCTGTCCGAAGCATCAGTTCTCGGCTACGAATACGGCTATAACGTATTTGCGCCGGAGACCTTTGTGCTGTGGGAAGCCCAATACGGTGACTTCGCCAATGCCGCGCAGGTCATCATCGACCAGTTCATTTCCGCCGGACGGGCAAAATGGACCCAGCGCAGCAACCTGGCCATCCTGCTGCCTCACGGCTACGAAGGCCAGGGGCCGGAGCATTCCAGCGGCCGTCTCGAACGGTATCTGCAGCTGTCGGCTGAAGAGAACTGGACGGTGGCGAACCTCACCACCGCCGCGCAGTATTACCATCTGCTGCGCCGCCAGGCCGCCCTTTGCGGTCAGCCTTCGGCCCGTCCGCTGGTCATCATGACGCCGAAAAGCCTGATCCGCAACCCGCGCAGCGCTTCGGAAGGCACCGAGCTTGCGGAGGGACGCTTCCAGCCGGTGCTTGCAGAGCCGCTGCTTGGCGCGAAGCCGGCTAAGGTGAAGCGGGTCATCGTCTGCAGCGGAAAGGTTGCCGTCGATCTCCAGAACGAGCTCGAAGCGGACAAAAACCGCGACTGGTCGTGGCTGCACATCCTCCGTATGGAGCAGCTGTATCCTTTCCCTGAGAAGGAGCTGACGGCCCACTTCAGCCGGATGTCCGCCCTGGAGGAAATCGTCTGGGTACAGGAAGAGCCTAAGAACATGGGCGCCTGGAGTTACGCCGAACCCCGTCTGCGCGCTATTGCGCCGGGCGCGGTGAAGGTCTCCTACATCGGACGGCCGGAACGCTCCAGCCCGGCGAGCGGTTACGCCGATGTGCATGCTTTTGAACAGAAACGAATTGTTACGGAAGCCCTGAAGCTTAACAGCCAAGTACAAGCAGCTGTGCCGTCCTCCTAAGCGGGGACGGCGTTACAATAACGGAAACCATTATATTTGGGGAGGTAGCGGCCTGTGTCAGAAATTAAGGTACCGGACTTAGGCGAATCGATTTCGGAAGGAACGATATTCAAATGGCTGGTCAATGAAGGCGACAAGGTCAGCCAGGGCGATGCGCTGGCCGAACTGGAGACCGATAAGGTCAATCTGGAGATCAGCGCGGAGGAAGACGGGGTCATCGCTTCGATCCTGCGCGGCGCCGGCGAGACCGTGCAGGTGGGCGAGACAATCGGGATGATCGGCAGCGCCGGAGCAGCCGGCGGCGGCTCCCCTGCTCCTGCAGCGGAAGCGGGCGGCTCGGCGCAAAACGCGGCCCCTGCGGCCCCTGCAGCCGCAGCTGCACAGCCGGCGGTTGCCACCCCGCCCGCGGCGGATACCGCTCCGCAGGCGCCGGCAGCGCCAAGCGCGGACAGCGCCGCACTGCTGGCGACGCCGGGCGCACGCAAGCTGGCGCGGGAACGCGGCATCGACCTGTCCGAGGTTGGCGCACGTGATCCGATCGGCCGGATCGGCCAGGCCGACGTGAAGGATCACGGATCGGCGCCTGCGGCTGCATCTGCAGCGCCGGCAGCGTCCGCGCCAGCGGCAGCTTCTGCGGGCGCGTCCGCAGGCAAGCCGGAAGCCGCCAAACCGGCGGGCGACTCGGGCAAAGCCATCGAACGGCAGCGCATGTCCCGCAGACGCCAGACGATTGCGAACCGTCTGGTGGAAGCGCAGCAGACGGCCGCCATGCTGACCACCTTCAACGAGGTCGACATGACCGCCATTTTGGATATCCGCAAACGCCGCAAAGACAACTTTAAAGAGAAGCATGACATTGGACTTGGCTTCATGTCTTTCTTCACCAAGGCGGTAATCGGCGCCCTGAAAGCCTACCCGCTGCTGAACGCCGAAATTGACGGCGAAGATCTGCTGATCAAAAAGTTTTACGACATCGGCATCGCGGTAGCGGCCAAGGAAGGCCTCGTCGTTCCGGTCGTCCGGGACGCGGACCGTCTGAGCTTCCCCGAAATTGAACGCCGGATCGCCGAACTGGCCGGCAAAGCCCGCTCCAACACGCTGAGCCTGTCCGAGCTGCAGGGCGGCACCTTTACGATCACCAACGGCGGCGTTTTTGGTTCCCTGCTGTCGACGCCGATTCTGAATGCGCCGCAGGTCGGTATTCTGGGGATGCACAAAATCCAGCTCCGGCCGATCGCCATCGACGAAGAAACGACCGTCAACCGGCCGATGATGTATATCGCGCTTTCTTACGATCACCGGATCGTGGACGGCGCCGAAGCTGTAAGCTTCCTTGTTAAAGTGAAAGAGCTGCTGGAAGATCCGGAAGCCCTGCTGCTGGAAGGATAAAATCCGGCAGCGGCATGACCAATAGCGGCACGGCAAAGAGGATGCCCTCGTCTAACCAACGGGGACATCCTCTTTGTTTTAACAGCGGCAGCAGTTTCCCCGCTATCCACGCCACGCACAGCGAACGCGCCACTCACACTCACGGGGCCAATGGGCGTCCCCCTCCATCAGGAGAGTGCAATTACCCGGTTGCCGCCTTCCTTTTTGGCAAGGTAAAGCGCCTTGTCTCCTTCCTGATAAGCCCACTCCACCGGATCGGGCAGCTCGGCCGGCACCGGGGCCACCCCGAAGCTTGCAGTCACTTGGAACGGCCTCCCTTCGCTGCGGAACGGGTGCCGCCGGATGGCCGCGCACAGCGAATGCGCTACTCCTTCCGCCTGCTTGGCGTCCAGTCCCGGCAGCAGAATGGCGAATTCTTCGCCGCCCAGCCTTGCCGTAATATGCGTCTTCTCCAGGCCTGTGCGAATCAGTTCGGCCACCACGGTCAAGACGCGGTCCCCAACCGGGTGACCATAGGTATCGTTAATTTGTTTGAACCGGTCGATATCCAGGATGATAAGTGCTGTATCGCCGCCTGTCCGGCGCAGCCGGTCCACTTCCCCCTCCGCCGCCTTCTCAAACTGCATCCGGTTATACAGCCCCGTTAAAGGATCATGAGCCGCCAGCTTATACAGCTCCCGGTTCTTAAGCATCAACCGGTTGTGCCGTACCGTCGTAACCCTGCGGTGGTAAGCTGCTTCGACCAGCCGGTGCCACGAAGCAATGGACACTACCATACCAAGCAAAGTAAGAAACAAAGCGTTTACCTGCAGCGACAGCGACACTTCAGGATAAGGCTGTACATTTTTTACACTCATCCCAAACAAAACAGAAACACCGGTAAACAAAACAACGGCCATAAACGGGTGCAGGCGCAGCACCGCTGCCACAGCCAGCATCGCCAAAATAAAGGCGGTGATGCCCGAACCGATCTGCTGATCAAGCAGGGCCAGGTAAACGCCAAACAGCAGATAGGCCAATCCCGCTGTTACAGTGACCACCCGGGCCGCCGTCCGCCGCTGCGGCCGATTGACGAGCTGCCGGGCGGTTAAGCCAAGCAGCACGGTCACCCCGGTCATGCACAGGTGGGCCAGCATAATGCCGGCCCGCCACTCCTCGATTTTCGTTCCCCCGGAATTCAGACCGGCAAAAATCAAGATATAGAATAGATGAAGAGGAATCAGCAGACGCACGCCCCACCGGATGCGGCGGAGGTTAACAGCGTTAATTTCCTCGATGATATCCGAATCGGGTAGCAGGTGCAGGAGCTTGAACCAGCGGGTCAGATTCGCCATGGGTGCTCGCCTTCTTATCTGAAGTTTCATCTACATATAGTAGCACACCCGGGTTCCGCTTGTCACAGACACACAGCTCGACCCTTAGGCGGATAGGCCTACTCCGCTTTCTCCAACATACATCTGGCGACCCAGACACCCGCCGCTCCCGCCTGGGCGAGCCCTCTCGTCACGCCGGCACCGTCTCCGCCGCAGTAAAGGCCGGCAATCTCTGTTTCCAGTCCCGAGGTCAGCTTCGGGCGGGCGGAATAGAACTTCGCTTCCACACCATAAAACAGCGTGTGCTCCGAAGCGATACCCGGCGTTACTTGATCGAGCGCTTCAACCATTTCAGTCAGGCTGCGCATCGTGTTGTAAGGCAGCACCAGCCCCAAATCGCCCGGTACGGCTTCCCGCAGGGTAGGCTCAAGGAAACCTTCGCGGATCCGGGTTTCAGTCGAACGTCTGCCGCGCAAAATATCGCCGTACTTCTGCACGATCACTCCGCCGCTGGACAAATCGTTGGCCCGCTTGCAGATTTCCCGGGCATATTCATTGGGCTTGTCGAACGGTTCGGTGAATTTATGGGATACAAGCAGCGCGAAGTTCGTATTGCTGGAACCAAGCGCCGGGTCTTTATAAGAGTGCCCGTTGGCCGCCATGACGCCGCTGTGATTTTCCACGACCACGTGGCCGGACGGATTGCTGCAGAAGGTGCGGACACGGGTGCCCACAGACGTGTTGAAAATAAATTTCCCCTCATACAGATGCTCATTGATTTCCCGCATCACGACATCCGACGTTTCCACGCGCACACCGACATCCACCTGATTGTTGTGCATCTTCAGCCGGCGTTTTTTCAGGATGTCCGTCAGCCAGGCGGAGCCGTCCCGGCCCGGAGCGACCAGCACCCGCTCGGCTTCATGGGACTCGCCGTTTTTGAGGAGAATGCCGGTTACCCGGTGCCCTCCGTCCGCTTTGACGGTCTGGATATCCTCTACCTCCGTCTTGAACACCATATCGACACGCGTACGCAAATATTCATAAATGGATTTTAAAATCTCCAGGTTTTGCTCCGTACCCAAGTGGCGGACCTGTGCGCGCAGCAGCTTCAGTCCGGCCGCATACCCCCGCTGCTCAATGCCGCGGATCGTTTCGGTCGTCGGATCGGTGATCGCCTCCGTCGCGCCATGCTCCAGGTTGATTGCATCGACGTAGCGGATCAATTCCAGCACGCGCGACGGCGCCAGGTAATCGGTCAGCCATCCGCCAAATTCAGTGGTGATGTTAAACTTTCCGTCACTGTATGCGCCCGCGCCTCCAAATCCTGCCGTGATCGAGCAGGCCGGCAGACAGCCTGCAAATTCCTTCCGGCCGATGGCAGGCGGACACAGCTGAATTTTTTCCTCCAGAATCGGGCAACTGCGGCGGTAAATATCATGTCCTTTATCAACAAGCAGCACTTTCCAGTGCGGCGCTTTCAGCGTCAGCTCATAACAAGCGAAAATTCCGGCTGGGCCGGCCCCCACTACAATTACATCATATTTGCTCATTTTCGTATGACCTCCCTTGGAATAAGAACAACAAAAAACCCGGCTCTCTCATAGGTATGCAAAAACAGCATCCTATTCGTAGCCAGGAATTTACGGTCCCCTGTAGAGACCCCCGGACCTTATTTCCGGGGATATACGAATGGCTTAATATTGGCTTGGATTAATGAAGCCCAAAGGAAGTTTATCCTACAAACACCGTACGTGTCAACTATATTCTGATTTAATGTTCGTATTTTGCATATTGATAACTCTTTTCATCCGCGCTACGATCGTGTTGTATCCATAAAAAACGAACATTATTCCTCCACTTCACTCGGGCAGGATTCCGGACCAGCGGTGTCGAATATATTGCCCGATGCATGAATCACGGTCCAGCCGCATTGTTGCGGTGTTTTTGAGGCAGCGGCGGATGATAAATCCGGTGACCGCCTATTTTTTGCGAAAAGAGGAACATCTTATGTCTGCATCATCGCACCCTCCTCGCCATCTTTTCTGGAACCGCATGATGCTCAATGCATTTTGGGTAATGCTGATTGCGAAGATCGTGTGCAAGGCCATATTATACCGCCCTCCTGTACACCAGTTGGCGGAGATTATAACGTCGCTGTATATGCCGGATCTGCTGATTCTGTGTCTGATGCTTGGGCTCGAAACCGTAAACCGGCTGTTTCCCGAACGCTCCAAGCTGTTTATTATTGCCGGAAGCTATTTATGGGCCATACTGGCAGTTGATTCCATTTCCCATACCATCCATATCCGATTGCTTGTTATGCTGGTACCGCTGCTCGTGTCAATGATCTATTTGAATATCCGTTATCTGGTTGCTGCCACTCTGGTCAGTATTCTGGTAGTTGTGTACTGGTATGCGGGACCTGCGCATCTGCCCTCGTCCGCATATGCGGCGGAGGGGATTATCGTTGCGTTTATTTTTGCAGGGGTGGCGCTTACGGGGTTCGGTGTCATCTCACGCGGCACGTCTCTGCTGCGCTCGCTTGAGCATTCCTTGGAATCGGAGCAGAACTTGCGTATTCAGAACATCATTATGGACCGCTTGTCCAAAATCGACCCGTTAACCGACCTTTATAACCATAAAACCTTCCATGAGTATTTGGGCTGGCTGATCGATCACCAGCAGTCGAATCCGTTTCCTATGCATCTGGCCATTTTGGACATCGACAATTTCAAACAAGTAAACGACAGCTACGGCCACTGGGTCGGGGATATTGCTCTGAAACAGGTGGCCGCCGAACTGCTGCGGCAGATCGGGACGGATGACTTCGCCGCCCGGTACGGCGGAGAAGAATTTGCGGTGATTTTGACCGCCAAATCGGCGGAAGAGGCCCGGGACACGATGGAACGGATCCGGGAAAGCATCGCGCAGACGTCCATTGCGGAAATGGGCGGGAACACCGTGACCGTCAGTATCGGCATGCATGAATACTGCGGCACCGATACAAAAAGCCAGGTCTTTCAAAGCGCGGATGATGCGCTGTATGAGGCCAAAAAAAGCGGCAAAAACAAAGTGGTCGTTCATTAATCCAAGCCGCGTGAAGCTGTGAGCGCTCTGAAAAAACAATCAAGCCGGCGGATCGGGAATCTCTTCCCTTAACCCGCCAGCTCGACTGAACCTGCTTATGTCTGCTATGACTAGGACTCCAAGCGCCGGAATTAGACGAAAAAAGTTTTTTGTTCCCGCATCAGCGCCTCAGTCTCCCGCTCTGGCAGCGGCCTGCCGGTCAGGTAACCTTGGATTTTGTCGCAGTTAGAGCTTCGCAGGTAGTTCAGCTGCTCGGTGTTCTCCACCCCCTCGGCCACCACCTCAAGTTCCCTGTTATGGCCCAGCTCCACAATGGTCCGGATAAGATCCTGGCTCTGCGTGTTATCCGAAAGGGAATCGATAAACGTCTTGTCCATTTTCAGCGTGGTGATCGGCAGCTGCTGCAGATAGCTGAGTGAAGAATAGCCGGTGCCGAAATCGTCAAGCGCCACATAAATGCCGCGGGACCTGAAATATTCCAGTTTGCTGATAATGCTGCCGAACGATTCCATGAAAATAGATTCGGTAATTTCCAGCTCCAGATGCGCGGGCTCCAGCCCCGACTCCTCAAGTGTATCCATCACAAGCGGCACAAAATCCTCCTGAAGCAGCTGAATGACTGACAAATTGACGGAGATCCGGTACGGCCCCAGCCCCTTGTCGTGCATGCTCCGCATGAAACGGCACGCCTGTCTGAGCACCCACTCGCCGATCGGTACAATCAACCGCGAATCTTCGGCAATCTTGATAAAAGAAAGGGGCGATACGCTGCCAAGCACCGGATTGTTCCAGCGGACAAGGGCCTCGAAGCCGGAAATGCGTCCGGTCCGGATATCCACCTGCGGCTGATAGTACAGTGACAGCTCGTTATTCTCCACCGCTCCCCTTAAATGCTTTTCAATCGTTACCCGTTCGTTGAAGGAGGTGTGCATCGATTTATCGTAAACCACCGCTTTGGCTTTTCCGGACTCCTTGGCCCGGTAGTTGGCCACATCCGCGTTCTTGAGGATCTCTTCTGTCGTTGTTCCGTCTTCCGGGTAAAAGGAGATCCCAATGCTGACCGAGATATGCAGGTCGCTTTCGCCGATCCGGAACGGTTCCCGGAATTTGCGCAAAATCCGCTCCGCCAGCTCCTGCACCTGCTCCCGGCGGAAAACATTCCGGTAGAACAAAATGAACTCGTCGCCCCCAAAACGGGACAGCAGCACATCTTCGCCCGTGACCCGCTGAAGTCTGGCACTGGCCTGGCGGATCAGTTCGTCGCCGAATTTATGCCCAAGCGTATCGTTGATATATTTAAAATTGTCTGCATCAACAAACAGCAGCGCGGCGCTGCCGCCGGGCTGCCGGAAGTAGGTTTCCATGGCCTCCAGCAAATTCAACCGGTTGGGCAGCCCGCTAAGCGAGTCATAATAAGCCAGATGGTGCATTTTCTGCTGATTTTCCACCAGCAGGTCATATTGCCCAACCAGTTCACGCTGAGCAGCGGTTAGCTGCTCGTAAGTCGCCTCCAGCTCCTGGTAGCTGTTGTGCAGCTTACGTTCCACCTGCTTCCGGTTGCTGATATCGATCAGCGATCCAAGGAACAGCATCACCTGCTCTTCCGGGTCCGAGACGGCTTTTCCCCGAACCTCATACCAAATGTAGGCTCCGTCTTTTGTACGCATCCGGTATTCGGTTTCATACACCGGCGTTTTGCCCAATAAATGGTCGTTCCGTGCCCGGTCCGCCCGCTCTCTGTCCTCCGGATGAATCAGGTCCAATACCCCGTCCGTCATTGCGTTAATTTCCTCGGCACTGTACCCCATCACTTCATACCAGCGTTCCGAAAGCTTATAGACGCCGTTCTTCCAATCCAGCTCCCACAAATAAGCGCCTGAGCCATCCGAGGCAAGCCGAAACCGCTGCTCGCTGACACTCAACCTGCGCAGCTGCTGCTGCAGTTCTTCTTCGGCGGCTGACAGCTCCTCAAATGTGGCCTCAAGCTGTTCATAACTGTTTTGCAGCTTAATTTCGTTTTCCCGCCGTTCATGAATATCGAGTCCAATTAATACATACAGCCCGTCCTGCTTCTTGCCTGTGGGTGGAATGTAGGAAGTCCGAAACTGAAGATAACGGCCGTTCCCGCAGCCGCCAGGCAGCTGCATCTCTACGTTGGCCGCCGCTTCCCCCCGCAAAAAGCCGGACAACATCAGCCGGAGCCGCTCCATGGATTCGCCGCCTGTGAGGCCATCCAGCGGTGTGCCGAGCAGCTCGCGGGCTTTCCAGCCGGTCAGCTGCTCCGCTGTCCGGTTGAATCTTACAGTAACCCCGGTCCGGTCAACTGCCCACACAAACACTCCCGTGTGCTCGACCACATCTTCAAAAAAACGCTGCTCCCTGTGAATGGCTCTCCGCAAATGAGCGATGTAAGCTTTGACTGCGCAGATTCCAACAATCAGCAGGGCTAAAGACAATCCGAATCCCCAGAGCAGCCTGTCCCCGACCATGCCGCTGTAGTAATCGGAATGACCAAACGCCTCCCCGGTAACCGCCATGAGCCCTGTCGTATCGATGGTTCCGCGGATCAGCTTCTCGTGAACCTCCTTCCACGGCCCCGTGCCGTAATGCACCAGATAGTCCTGCTTCTCAAAAATCAGATTGGTAAGGTCAACGTCGAATCCTGTCAGATACCCGTTCTGCATATATTGGAACGGCGGATAATTCAGTTCAGATTCATAGCGGATCACGTCCCGATCTGCGAAAGCGGCGGAAGGCGCAGGGAGAAGCATCAAAACTATCAACAGGCTGATTGTGAACCGCTTCATCGCAATGTTCCCTTCTAATCCTTTATAACCAGTCTATTCGACAAAAAATGGGAGACTTCCTGCTTAGTATAAGTCTATAAGCTCATAAATTGTGTAATTGTACCTCCTTGTTTAAGAGTGTTCAAAAATTATCGGGTTCTTTAGAAAAATGATGGACTTCCGCTTGATTTTTAACTAAAAATTGTGGATAATGATTGTAGTACTTGATAATGATTATCATTATTGCAAAGCATCCGCTTCCTTAAATAGACATTCCCAAAGGCAAAGGAGACGCATCGTATGAACGTAGCGAATACCCGTACTTCCCTGAAACTGGACGATTACCTGGATCTGCTGAATCTTGCAGTGAAGGTCGGCGATCTGAAGTGGCAGAAGGAGATCAAATCCAAGCTCCAGCACCTGCTTTGTGTGCAGGCTTAAGCGCACAGCCGCTGCAAACCGGCCCCTATACACATAGTACAAAAGGCACTGTCTGTCCTCTCCCATCCGGAGCAGAACAGCCTATGCTTACCGATAGAACCGCCTCCGGAGCGTCGCTGCTCCGGGGGCGGTTTGTGTATTGGGGAAGATGCGGGTCTTAGCGGCGGGCGGCGTTTATAATATACTATAAGTTAGTCATACTATTGGAAATTACAGCCACCACGGAAATGGAGCGATTTGTCTTGAAAAAATACGTATTGCCGCTTGTCCTGATCGTGCTGTGGATCACGGGAGGCATTTTGCCCGCTGCGGCTTCCGGTTCGACCGTTTCATCCATTCAGGTCAGGGATGAAGCCGGATTGCTGTCCTCCGCTGACATCCAGGCCATCGAACAAACCTCCGCCCAAGAGAAGTACCCCCTTCACGTTCTTACCGTGAGTTCCCTGAACGGAGCCAACCCCGGTGATTACGCAGGAAAGGTGTATAAACAGTGGGGGCTAAGCGGCCGCGATACGCTGCTGCTGATTGCCGAGCAGGAAACCCATGCCGAGCTGTATATGATGAGCGGCGATTTGCGGTCGGAAATCGACGCCTGGTCCGCCCGCAGGGGCGGCGGATCCGGAGCCCAAGCCATCAGCCGGCTGTTAGACGTTTATTTTATTCCGCATGCTAAGGAAGGCAATTTCGGGCAAGGCGTGCTGTCACTTAGGGACGGAATACAAACGATCAGCAGCGGAAACGCTGCTGCCGAAGACAAGCCTGCCGCCCGTTCCCTTTTGCCTTTGGCGGGGATTGCCGCCGCTGCGGCAGTTGTCATTCTGCTGGGCTGGATGCTGTGGAAAGGCTCACGTTTGCGCAAGGAAGCCGAGGCGGGGCGGGAAGCTTTATCCGATCTGCCTGTCCGCGCGAACCGGGCGCTGGATTCGCTGCAGTCTTTTCAGGGGATTGCGCAGGGAACGACGGGCGAGATGGTGGAGAGCATTTCCCGCAATTTGTCCGACAGCCTGATCCGCTTATCTGAACTTCAAACGGAACACAGCGGCAAGCTGCCTTCCGTCTTTCAGCTGTCGGCGCTGAAGGCGGAAATCGCCCAGCTGGCAGAGCTTAGACAGACTTACGAAACCATGCTGGAGAACGAGGAACGCAAAATTGCGGAAATCACGGAAGCGGACCGGCATGTAAAGCAGCAGATCGGGGAGCTAAAGGAAGATACGCCCGAGCTGCATGAACAGCTCAAGCAGGCGGTACAGGAAAGCGGTTTTGAGCTGAAGGAGCTGGCGGATGATTTAAAGGAATTGGAGACGGCCACCGCCAAAGCGGATGAGCTGGAGCTGTTTGATCCAATCGCCGCAAAAGAGGTAACGGAGAAAGCCCGCAGCCGGCGGGATCAAATCGCCGCGGACATCGAAGCTGTCGACAGCTATCAAGACAAAGTTTCGGGCTTTCCCAATACGCTGGCGGCAGTCCGGGGAAGGCTTGACCGCCTGGTTGCCGAGCATTCCCTCCGGAATATGAAGGTTCAGCCCTACGCCAACCTTGACCAGGCGGAAGCAGAGATGGCACGTCTTGAGCAGGAGCTGCAGTCAGGCGATCTGGACGAGGTCCGTACGATTGGCGCCGCTGTGGATTCCCTGCTCCAGGAGGCGGTGGAGATGACGGAACGGCAGGCTGAATACCGGGCGGCCAACCGACGGGATATTGACGCCGTCCGCAGCGGCTGGGGTCGGCTCCAGCAGGACGGCGAGCGGCTCGAACGCGCAATCGGCGCGGCATCGGGCCGGTATGCAGAACGGCATCTGTCCGCTCCAAGGGATACGCTGGCGTCCTGGACACAACGTCTGCGGGATGCCTCCAGCGAACTGCCCGCTATAGAGCTGCTGACAAGCGACGAACGCGGCGAATATGAGCAGGCCCGCGGCAAGCTTGACCAGCTGCTGTCGCTTCAGGAAGAGGCCGGCCGCCGGTTTGCGGAAGAACTCCAGTCCGTGCAATCACTGGATGGCCGGGTGGAGCGGGTCCATTCGCTGCTCCGCGAGCAGGAGGGACGGGCAGCCGATGCCGAGCGGCTGCTTGCTGCCAGAGGAATGCCGGCCCCTCTGCGGAGGCAGGCTGCGTCGCTGCCCGAACTGCAGGAGCTGAGCCGGCTTCTCTCTTCAGCGCCCTATGATGTGGACCAATTGGAAACGCTGGCCCGGGGATATAGCGAACGGATTTCCTCCATTGTGGAAGAGGCACATCTTCTCATCCGCCGCAAGGAAGAGGAAGAAGAACGCATCCGCATGGCGATGGTTCTGGAAGCGCAGCGCCGCGAAGCGGAGCGGCAGCGGCGGTCCGGCCCTCCTTTTGGAGGAGGCGGGATGGGCGGCGGCCGGTCGGGCGGCTCTTCTTGGGGCGGGTCCGGCCGGTCCTCCGGCGGTTCTTCCTGGGGCGGAGGCAAGTCGGGGGGCAATTCCGGAGGATCCAAGTGGTGACCTCCCCTGCTTACATTGATCTTGAAGGTTCCCCTTCTGCGCTGACAGGCGTGAAAGGGGAACTTTTTTTGCGAAAGGGAACTTTATTCATTATTGTGTCATTTACAATAGTGTGTATCGTACACTATAATGTGATCAGGAGTTGAGGCGTATGAATGAGGCAAAAGAACAGATCGACAAGCTGATACAAGAGCTCCGGCGCGGAACCATTACCATTGGAGTGCTCAGTCAGCTATCAGAGCCGCAATACGGCTATTCGCTGGTGAAGGTGCTTGAAGACAACGGCGTGCCTGTCGAGCCGGGAACGCTCTATCCGCTCCTAAGACGGCTGGAGAAGCAGGGACTGCTGGAGAGCCAGTGGGACACCAACGAAACCCGGCCCCGCAAGTACTATTTGTTAAGTCCAAACGGCAGGCAGGTATTCGAAGAGTTAATCAAGGAATGGGACAGCATGGTTAATAGTCTGGATCGATTAATCAAACACCCGGGAGGGGACAGAAATGGCGGATTGGATTGAGAGGTACATTCATGCGGTAACCCAGCGGCTGCCGCAGTCGCAGCGCGGCGATATCGCCGAAGAGCTGCACGGACTGATCGATGATATGCTCGAAGAACGAACAGACGGCCAGGAGCCGGACAATACGGATATCCAGGAGGTGCTGCTGGAGCTTGGACCGCCGGCAAAGCTTGCGGAGCGCTATCGCGGTACGCCGCGTTGGCTGATCGGCCCCGCCTTATACGATCATTGGCTGAGCGTACTGAAAATTGTTACGATCTCGATTGTCTTCTCCCTAAGCGCTACCTTTGCTGTTCAAACGACGCTGAATCCGCTCGAGATTTTGGACCACTTTGTAGATTACATTGTCGGACTTATCACCGTACCGGTCCAGGGAGCCGGGTGGGTCACTCTGACATTCGCCTTGATCGAACGTTATGGCGGGCGTCATGCAGAGAAGGCCTCGGCCGCATGGAAGCCGTCGGACCTCCCTCCCATTCCGGCTAAGGCAAGACGGATCCGCCGGACCGATCCGCTAGTCAGTATTTTTTTCCTTGTCCTGCTCGGAGTAGCGATAACAAGTCAATTTTTTGGCGTATATATGTTCAAAGACGGACAGTTTGTAGCGGTGGTTAACTTCCTCAATCCCGGTCAGACTGGCGCATACCTGCCCCTGATATTCGTTTTGCTTGGACTTTTCATCCTGAAGGAGCTTCTGAAACTGACCGCAGGGGTCTGGAGCATGAAACTGGCCGTTTCCGTTGCGGCAATCAATGTGCTGGCTCTTGTCATCATCGGTGTCATAATATTGGGCCAGACGTTCTGGAATCCGTACTTTATGGAGGGTTTGGTTCAGGGAGGAATGGTGGAGCCGGGGACGGAGGCTTATGTAACAGTCAGTAAAGTGTGGGCAGCGGTAACGCGCAATTTTGTCATTTTGCTTATCCTTCTCCTGATTTGGGATTCGGTGGACGGCTTCCTCAGGCTGCGCAGAGGCAGGATAACTGAGAAATAAACTGGAAGCACCCCTATAGTTTTCATCGGTTCAGCACTAGAGTGTTTGTCCTATGTCCACTATAAGGGGTGCACTTCAGCGTACCGCAGGTCCAATCCGGCGAACGTGAACTGTCCTTAAAAGCTTAGTGCTATCAAGTTTCCAGCTTATTGCCGAATGCGTTCATCCGCAGCAGAATGTGGATTCCGAGCGCGCCAAGCAGTTGAATGATGGTTTTGACCAAAACCTGACCCAAAATAGCGTACCCAACCGCTCCCCAGGGAAGGAAGCCCGCCCCCAGGGGCGACAGGCCGACAACTACGAACAAGGCACTGTCGAGCGCCCCGCCAACAACACCGCTGTACATTACCCGGAAGGCCATCGGCATTTTTAGCCTCGAATAAATTTCGGTATCAGTCGTTTCTGACACAAGGAAGGAAACGGCTGAAGCGAAAACAATCCAGAGCGTATCCCCAAGCAGGTAGGAGATGACGGCAGACAGCGCCATGGCAGCGCCGATAGTCATATAGGTTCTTCGCCGGCCTACCGCATTTTGCACCAGGTCTCTCAGAATAAAGGTGGCCCCGATCAAAAAGGAACCTGCCGGAACAAGCAGGACTCCAAAGCTTAAAGGCGCGATCGATGCGGTAGCCACGTTAGCTCCGGCAATGACCAGAATATAAAGGGCAACAATCCATTTTTTCATCGTTTATCCCTCCCGGCCATTAGCGGTTATCCACTTTTTCGGGATATAAATCATGATTCATCAAACGGTAATCCGCCATGGATTCGTATTTGGTACCGGGACGTCCCCAGTTACAGTACGGATCAATGGAGATGCCGCCTCTTGGGGTGAACTTCCCCCAAACCTCGATATACCGGGGCTCCATCAGGGCAATCAGGTCGTTCATGATAATGTTCATGCAATCCTCGTGAAAGTCACCGTGGTTCCGGAAGCTGAACAAATAAAGCTTAAGCGACTTGCTCTCTACCATTTTTTGATCGGGAATATAGGAAATATAGAGAGTGGCGAAATCCGGCTGTCCGGTTATAGGGCATAGGCTTGTGAACTCCGGGCAGTTGAATTTTACAAAATAATCGCGGCCGGGATGTTTGTTGTCGAACACCTCCAGCAGCTTTGGATCATAGTCGAACACATATTGTGTTCCCTGGCTCCCGAGATGAGTGACACTCTGGAGTTCATCGTTTTGTCTACCTGACGGCATAAAAAAATCTCCTCTCTTTTTCAGGCTGAGCCAACAACGAAAAAGAAGTGAGATTCAAGAACCCTATAGCAATCTAAAAAAACAACGAGAAACAAAGACGCTCTGGCGCCTTGCTTGTTCTTAGTTTTTTATAGAGGGAGTTCGCGAACCTCTCCTAGGCAGCAGCGTGCCTAGATTTGTTGTTTGGTTTCATATAGTAGAATACCACGAAAGAAACTGTGGCGCATCGGGAAAAAATGACAGACGGTACACTGGCTTCATTCTTGTTAAACTCGGCTATAATTAAAAAAGCCCCGTCCGGCGGGGCTGTAGCTGGTGTTGCGTGGTTCTCACGTTCCGGTTGCTCCAAGAACTGGACGATTCCATCTCTCAGTGTGAATCCTGGTCGAGAAACGGCTTATTCACATAATAATACATGACGCCCATCAGCACGCCGCCGCCGATCAGGTTTCCAATCGTCACCGGAACCAGATTGTGCACTACGCCGCCCCAAGAAATCGTACCCGGATGGTCCAGCACAAGGGCGATGGCGAACGTACACATGTTAGCGATACTGTGCTCGTAGCCGGAAATGAAGAAGCAGAAGACGAACAGCATCATGGCGAACATTTTGGCCCCGTCATGCTTCATCGACATGGGAACGAAAAAGGCCAGGCAGACCAGCCAGTTACACAAAATCGCCCTAAAAAACAGCTGCAGCGCCGGTGCCTCCATCTTGTGGGCTACTACATTCAGCAAGAAGCTGTTTACGTTGGAGTCGTTATACAAACCGGTCAAAAAAATCAGCAGGGCAAACGCGGTTGCGCCAAGAATGTTGCCGCTGTAGCTGACCAGCCACATCCGGATCACTTCAGGCCAGCGCATTTTGCGGCGCAGGGCGGCGTAGCTGTAATAGAACGTATCTCCTGTAAACAGGTCGCCTCCGCCGTAAGAAATCAGAATAATCGCAGCGCCAAAGGTAATGGCCGCCATCGGGTAGGTTAACGGGGAATGCTCCATATAAAAATAATTCCCTGTTTTAAAAGCGACAATTACGCCGAACCCGATGAACATACTGGCGAGCATGGAACGCGCGATATAGCGCATGATGCTCTGGCGGTAAATTTTTTGTTTTTTCAAAGCCAGTTTCTCTACCTGCAGCAGGGCTTCGTTCTCCATAAGTCCTCCGGTTCTTGATAATGTTAGAGCGGTGGGGCGGCTTGCGCCCGGCTTATTATACCCAATAACCCGCTGGAAATTGCTTGAACCAGAAGCTGCGGCAGTGTCAGGGCGCGGGAATCAGCTCAAGAAGCTGCTTACCCCTTGATCCAGCGCCTTTGGTGCGGAACCCGAGCCTTCGGACAGCCCCAGACGGTTGTTCAGCTGAGTATTGATTGCGGTCATTTTAGAGGTATAATCCTGGCAGCTCTCGATAATGCGCCGGTTGGACTGCTCCGACAGATCCAGCGCAGCCATCAGGTCGCCGATTGCCTGGTTGACAGCTTCCATCGACATAGACGGTTTGGCCAAGAGGTCGGTTGTCTTCTCCGTTGTTGTGCGCAGCAGACGGGCGTTCTCTTTGAACTGGTCTTCAATGGTTTTGTTGGTTGCTTCAACCGCCGAGATGACTTTCTCTTGGTCAGCCAGCGACAAAGCGATCATAGCGGAGACTGTAATTAAATTGGAGGTTTTGTCGATCGCATTGTTGACCGAGTCGATCAGCTTGTCGTTGTTATCGTTAATGATATCCGTTGCAGCGATAGCCTGGTTATACAGCATGATCATTTCCGTCATCGACTGAATCCGGGTCACTACTTTGCGCAGGCCGCGTTCAAGGTAAATTTTGCGGTGTTCGTTCTCCGGTTTGGCAATTTCCGTCTCAAACAGCTCTTGCAGCCGGTTCCCAAACGCGATTTTGGTCTGGAGGTTGTAAATCTCCTCCATCGAAGTCCGCTTCAGCTGGCGCATATTCACGATGCTTTCCTCCAGCGTGTCTTTGCCGTCGCGCAGGCCGTTAATAATCGCGTCGATATTCGTACGCACGGACTGGTATTTATAGACGTAGTTTTTCAGCGGGCTTTTGCGGAGCATCTTGCCAAAAAAACTCACATTTTTGCTCTGCTGCAGCTCCTCGCATTCATTGCGGAGCTTCATAATCATATTCGACACCTCGGCCCGGTTGCCGGACATTAGATCGTTGACGGGCCGGTCAAGCAGCTTCAGGGTCTGTCCGGCTTTTTCCTGGGTTTTTACCCCAAGCTTCCCGATCTCGTCCATCAGCGGGTCAAGTCCCATCGTATCGGTGTTGGCCACCTTCTCGATCAGGCTTGAGGCCTCCTGAACTACCTTCTGCTCATCTTCCTGCTTCAGTTGAACCAGTTGTGTGGACATGTGTCCGCCCTCCTTATAGTTCGGAGCTGTTGTAACGCTGGTGAATCAGCTCCGCTTTATTTTGAAGTTCCAGCAAATCCTTGTGCTCAATCGTGGAAGCAATATCCGTTATTTTGGTGTCGATATCACGCAGACCGTTCAACAGCATCCGGCGGTTCTGGCTTTTTGCCTCTCCGCTAAGCCGCAGGAACGGGTTGATCAGCCCATTCAAATCCTTCATAATCAGACGCCGGACCGTATGGTTGATGTCTCCGTTATTCAGCTCCTCCAAAAGCGGAAGTACCCGCTGCAGCCGGGCGAACAGCGCCAGCGACTTTTCTACAATCTCATGGTCAAGTGTGTTCTTTTGCCCTTCGGAGATCATCATATCTTCCAGCAGCACCAGATATTCGACAACCGGCGCAAAAGCAGAGCCTGGTGCAATGCCCTGGCGGCCGCGGCTGTCACCCGGCAGAGCCGCAGGAGCTGCGGAACTTCCCTGCGGAGACAGGGCAGGCGTCCCCCCCGTTTCGGGGCCGGCGGGAATCATTTCTCTCGGCAGATTACTCGAACGGGTTTTGCCCATAAGTCCAATCGCTGCGCCAAGCACGGGCAGAAGCAGCGAGACTGCCTCCGGCACCCAGCCGCTCGTCAGTAAGGCGACGGCGTAACCGGCGGCAGCTAACAGAAGCGCTTTCCACTTAGTATTGATGGGTCTCACCTCTTGCTCAAAAGTCTGAAGCAGTGCGGACGTTCTTTAGGTAGGAACGTACCATGTTCCCGGGGCAGTGTCAACGCTCCGGGACCGGCTCGGCCGTCCGCAGCACCACCGGCTGTTCGATATGGCTGGCGAGCACGCCGTACTGCGGCTGCAGCGGCCCGATCTCCCCGCCGAGCGCGCTTTTGACCGCCAGATACGGGAAATTAACGCCTGACAGACAGGACAAATGCAGCCCGCCGGACATACGCGGATTGATCTCCAGCAGCTTGGGGGTCTCCCCGCTGTATTTGACTTGAATGTTGAAGTTGTACGGAATCCGGTAGGCGACCGCCACCTTGCCGGCAATCTCCAGCAGCCGGGCGTTGTTCTCCAGCATGCGCACTCTTCCGCCGATTTTGCGGCGGGGAACGGCGGCCCGGAGTTCACCTGACGCATCAGCCAGACAGTCAATGCTGTACTCCCGCCCCTCCAGCAGCTCCATCACCATCAGATCGGGGAACCGCTCCGCCCGGGACAGCCTGCGGCGGATGTCCTCAAACGGCAGAAGCGGCGTAACATAACCGTATAGGTCAGCCAGCGGATCCGCCGGTTCGCCGACGATCCGAAAACCCAGTCCGCCTTCCGATTCGGCGGGTTTTATGCAGACACGATGGCCTTTGCCCGTCAGCTCGCTGTAAGCCTGCTCAAACTGTTCCACCGTGTTCACGACCCGGTAATCGGGAATATCAACGACCCCTTTAGCCATGGCATTTTCATAAAATTTATCTTTGCGCAGCATATCTTCCAGCAGATCGGCATCCCTGCAGGCCAGGATTTTGGTGCCGATTTGATCAAACAAACCCGCGTGCTGCACGATGTCCAGCATATGCAGCCGGGGGATAAACACATCAATCGCATGCTTGCGGCAGTATTCCGCGCAGTATTCCGCATACGCTTGTCCTTCCAGGACCGGCTCCGTCACCGCTTTGTCCGCCCCCTGGAGCGACATATGCCCGGGATCGGGGTGGCTCGCATGAATCTCGAACACGGCGCCGTCTTCGTTCTCCCGGATCGCATTCATATAATGATATACCGTCGAAAACCAGCGGTTAAAATAAATTTTAGTCATCATGCAGGCCCCGCTTCCACTGTCTTCGCTATTTGAAGATCATGAAGATTGTATTGCTCCCATACATAGGCCAAAATTTCATCCGCGGCAAAAACGCCGCCGGTCCGCGTAAAAGGGTATCCGGCCGCCGTTCCCGTCTCCCCGCATCTGCGGTATAGTTCTCCATGACAGGGAGCAATCGCATAATCGGCACTCTCAAGCAGCGGCCCGTCAAGCAGCGAATCGCCGGAAGCCACCATCAGGTCCTCGCTTTCACGGTCCCGGATGTGCCTGATCGCATCACGTTTGTTGACGGCTGCAGGTACCGCATACAGCTTACGCCCCTGGACCGATACCGACCAGCCTACCTTCAGCAGATTCGCAGTCAGTTCCGCAATTTCCGCCTTGGGGAGCAGATCCCGGTAAACGGTCAACGAATAAAACAGCTCGTCACAGTAATACTCGCCGATGACCCACTCGCTGCGAACGACACTCCGAATGGTTTCCAGCACCTCCCCGGCACCTGCGGATTCCTTGGCCACCTGTCTCCCGATGTGCCGCCTCCACTGCAGATCAACTTCGCCGTTCACCAGAATATTGCCGCCGTTGCTCGTTACGGCATAGTCCGGAATCACTGTATCCCGAAAAAGATGAATTCGCCGGTACTGTTCCACTGTCCGCGTGGTAACCGGCATAAAGACCGCCTGCCCCGCAAACCGGATCAGCAGCTCCAGCGCCTGCTCCGAGATGTAAGAGATCACGCGTCCTTCCTTTGTTTCGGCCGGGCGGATGCCCGGGGAAGTCTCGGGAATGCCGAGCGCCGCTGCCGAATAAATCAGCGTCCGGTCCAAATCGCTGGCAAAAATCATTCGTCGTCCCCCTTAAGCGGCTTGATGATGCCGCAGCATGAATAAGCCATGCCGGGGAACACTTCAACCGGCACGTTTCTTTCTTCGGCCAGCAGCAGCAGATGCCGCACGTTGGGATTGTCCAACCGGTCGACAAGAAGCTTCCACGGGACTCTGCGCAGCAGCACCCGGGTGGCCTCTCCCACGCCGGGTTTAACAAAATGGGGGTTGTCAATCCCAAACTTCTCCTGAATGCTGCGGACATCGTCCAGTCCGCGCCAGGTGACTTCGGGCGGGGAGATTAGCCGGGCTTCCGCTTCCTGGACGGCCTGCTCACTCACTACGGGAAAACAGGCGGACACCGTATCAAGGAACGCATTGGATTCATCATGCTCCAGCCATCCGGAGTAGAACTTGGCTCCATGGAACTCATCGGGACCTATACAATCGCTGCGGAGTACGGTCCGGCTGATCAATCCCGATACCGTAGCATTCAGGCAAGCGCTTGGCACCAGAAAATCCTCCCGCGTCCCATATCCTTCCGCACAATGCCCCGGATCGGCAAGAACGGTTAAACTGTCATCTAGCGGAACACCGTATTTCCCGGAGAAGGTGCTGCAAGCCTCCGTCAAAACCTTTCGGATCGCCCCTTTTCCCGTCCAGCCGTCCACAAACTGCAGCTTCGCTTCTTCTCCATGCCTCTGTCTAATGTACAGGAGTGCGTTTTCATCTATGCCCCTACCGCGGAGAATAGAGATGCTGTAATGAGGCACATCCAGATGATAGCGGTACGAAATATACCGTTTCATCAAAATACCGGCGGGCGTTCCGCCCCGGGCCAGCGAAACCAGCACAAGATCCGTTCCGCAGCGCCGGATCAGCCATTCGGCCGCCACGGCTGCGGCGTAAGCCACTTTGTCTGCCGTCCGGCTCAGCGTCTCCCGGTACAGTTCCATATATTCCGGACCCGGCAGCTGTTCCGACGGAAGCATCTCGGAATAATGTACGCCGGATTGGATCGCCCGCTCCCTTTCTTCGGTGGAACGTTCCAGGGAGACGGCGCTTATATCTTTTAGCAGAAAAATGACGTCCGAAGGCGAGTAGCTGCCTATGGAAGGCGGCGGTGCGATCTCCTTGGACCACAACGCTTCAGTCCCCAGGCTGTTCATACGCTAGCGCCCCCTTCCTCGGACGGAAACACCAAATGTGTCTTCCGTCCCGCCAGCCGGCCCAGCCGTTCAGCCATCGGCCGGAGCCGGTCCGCATCGGCCGGCCGCTCGAACACAACAAAGATGTCTTCATATTGGCCTGGCTCCACATTGTAAATATAATTTACGATCGCCGGATCGGCGGGCGACGGATAGGGTTCCGCGCAGCGAACCCCGTAATCCTCCCGCCGGACGGCATGAATCGGACTGCGGGTAGTGGACTGGTAGTACACCTCCGGCCCAAGCTCCGCGGCGATGCGCATTGGCAGGTACATGAACTCGCCAACGCCCAGCACGAGCGCCGGTCCGCCTCCCCTTCGGGCACGCAGCTGACGGGCCAGAAACGCGGCGCATCGGTCCAGCTCCGCATTCTCCGCCGCGTTCAGACCAAAACGGCCGGTGTAACGCAGGTAAGGAGCGTGTTGGACGACGCCAAGCGTGTCCACCGATGGCACGCGTACCCGCTGCATCCCGTCCGCGACCGCCACCGGCTCTACCGGTGTTACCGGATGCCCCTCTGCTGCAGGCCCGGCTTCCGCCGGCTGCGGAGCGCCGGCAGACAGCGGAGCACCAGCAGGCAGCGGAGCACCAGCAGGCAGCGGAGCGCCGGCCGCTTCCATCACGCCTCTAAACAGGCATAGCGGCCGGATGGCGATACCGAGCTCCCGTTCCAGCTCCGCATACTGCACAGCGTCAGGCCCGGTGCGCCAGTCGAGAATCGAAGCGACGTAATAGACGGGACGTGGATACTTGGCGTGCATATCGCGGATGATATTAAGCACCGTCCTGCCGGTCGTAATTTCATCGTCAACCAGCACTACCGGTTCGCCTCCAGCGAACAGATCCGGATTCAGCGCATAACAGCGATGATCCACCGCGTGGGAGTGTTCCTCTTCAAAAGAGATCACGGATCTCAGTTCGGGAATATCCTCTCTTGTTGTATGGATATAGGACGCATTCCCGCCGAAAACGCCGTACATGCTGTGTCCAAGGGCGGTTGCCGTCTCGGCAAAGCCGATAAACAGCAGCGGCTCGGGCGGGACAAGGGCTGCTTCCGTCACACGCGTATAGGCCTGTTCCGCATATTCCGGATCGTCCAGCCCGCGCGCGGCTTCGCGCAGCAGCTCTTCCACCGCCGAACGGTCCGGCAGAGCAGCGCCGTACAGCTCCCGGTACAGCAGAAGGGCGAGTGCAGCGCCGCACAGCAGCGGTGTATGCGGCCGGACCGGGATGTGTTTGCCGAGCACTTTGCTCACAAAAAGAAACGAACGCTTGGGATTCATACGGGCGGCCATGGCGAACCAGCGGTCCATCGGAATCGAGAGAGGATTCGCCAGTTCTTCGACCTTAACCCGAAGGCTGCCGGCGATTTCAAACGTATGTGTAGCCGTGCTCAGGGAGTAGTCCGACAAAATGCTGTTCTTCATGCAACACCCCATATACTTGTGATCGCAGTAAAATGCGGTTAGCCCAATTTAAGTGCGGCTTGATTTCATTCATTTTGTTGTAATATTCACTCTTAAAAACACCGCGGCTGCCGTCGCTTGCGGCGACAATGCCCATCGCATCCATGTATTCTTCATGCATGACCGTATACATCGCCTGGACAGGTTTGATATGCGTAGGATGAATAATTGTTTTGCCGACAATTCCGTTCTCCTTGTCCAGCAGCACTTCGCGGATCAGCCCGTCCATAGCCCGGGAAATGTACTCCATACGCAAGCTGCGCCCAGACTTCCCGAAGGTTTCCTCGAACGGCGTTTCCCGAAGTTGGGGCCGCAGGATCCGGTGACTGCCGCTGTTGAAGTACTCCCAGACCGGTCCCGAAATCACGTAACCCGAATCGGCCCGCCCGAACACATTGATGATGTCCGCGATGCAGTCGCGGATCGGCGCCAAATCGTAAATGCTGATGTCGGGACTGCGCCGTAATCCGAACAAGCTGGAAAAATCGGTTGCGCCAATCCGGACATTCAGCACATAGTCCCGGTACCGGTCAATCAGTTCACGCAGCATCAGCAGCGATTCGATCCGGCTCTCCCGGTAAATGATCGGGGCGCTCTCCAAGATGGGCATGCCGTAGAGGACAGGGGCAGTGCTGCTTTTTGTCCGGTTATAGTCCGCGATCGCTTCCAGGTACATCGCCCCGTTATCCGGTGAAAACTTCGGCAGCGAAAATCCGGTCAGCAGACGAACCGCCGGACCGAGCCGGAGAATCAGCCGCTGCAGCTGCTCCGGGTGCCGGACCCGGATAAAAATCAGCGGAATGTCGTCCTGCGGCAGCATACCGGCATCCGCGAGACGCAGCAGATAAGACAGCTGGCTGACGACCGCTTGTTCGCCAGCGGACACTTCCAGATCTCCAATGGCGTCCTCCAAATCAATAATGGCGGATACCAGCCCTCTATCCCGCAGCTTCAGCAGGCTGTCAGCCAGCTTCGGCCGTGTCGCGGGGATATAGAGGACCGCGCCGACGGCGTACGCGAGCAGTTCTTTGTCGCTGGCATTGGTAAACGGGACCGGGGGCGAGTAAAACAGGGATGAGCGCTGATCCGCGGTCAAATCGCTGAAGTACTTCATGTGATTTCCTCCTAAAAAATGTACAATACCAATGGCCGGCCCGGAACGCCTTGGCCTGCTCCGGCTGCTGCGCCGCAAGTGGAAACGGGGAGCGGAATTTTCCCCCTGTTCGTTCATTCGGGAGAACAGAAGCAGAACAGCGATTTCTTTTTCGGTATATCTTCGGTACATCTTCGGTACATCTTCGCTTCGGTACATGCTTGGTACACCCTCGGTAAATCTTCGGTACATCCTAGGTACACTCTCGGTACATCTTCACTGCAACCTCAAGAGGACCGGCGGATAAGTGTCATGCCTTTTTGTTCATTCGCTCATGCTTGCGCCGGCGTGTAATGCTGAACGCAATCGTACCCGCGAACACTCCGATGATGACCGCAAAGAAAATCGTGTGGTCCATCTCATAGCCAAAAGCGCCAGCCAGCATTTTACCGGCAATAATGGCAATCAGCAGGAAAGCGGCCCGCTCAAGCTCGGGGAACTTGTCAATCAGCTTCAGGAACACCTGCGCGACGCCGCGCATCATCAGAACGCCCAGAATACCGCCCATAAACAGCACCCAAACCTCGTCGCTCACCCCAAAAGCAGCAACTACGCTGTCGATACTAAAGGCGATGTCCATCAGCTCGACCATCAGCACCGTACCCCAAAACGAGGTCTGGCGGGTTTTCGTTTCCTCATGCTCTTCTTTTTTGAACAAACCCTTAAATGCTATATAGAAGAGGTAAGCGGCCCCCAATATTTTGACAGCCGTAAATTTGATAATAAACGTCCCAAGGCCGATGGCCAGAAACCGGAAAATATAGGCGCCCACGATTCCGTAAAACAGCGCCTTTTTTTGCTGCTCTTTCGGCAGATGCTTGACCATGACGGCCAGCACCAGCGCGTTGTCTGCGGATAACAGGCCCTCCAGCAAGACGAGACTGGCAATAATCCCCCAGCTTACCGGGTCGCTAAGCGTCGCAACCACATCGCTCCATGAAAAAAAATGTCCGTAATTTTCGCTTATACTTTGAAAAAAGTCACTAAACCAGCTCATTCCTGCTTGCGCCTCCGGTTATTTCAAATAATCAGCGGTCGGCTACCCAACGCAGCCCCCACTGATAGGCCTGATCCATTTCCCGGTGGCCGGCGTAATACTGCACCAGCCGTTCCACCCGGAACGTCTCGGGACTTGTACTGCTAAGCATGGCGACGGCGCACATGCCTTTCCGGTCGTCATGCGTATCCAGACGGATTGCAGCTTCGGAACCGTCTCCCGCCCGAAGCGTGAGAACAGCGCCCGCACTCGACCACTGCGTCGCTCCTTCGTAAATGTAGGCGAACACAAGCACCCGGCGTACCCGCGCCGCTTGGCCGCCATTGATCCGGAGTTCTTCGCCCCCGTTACGCCCGCTGCGCTCCAGTTGAATATAGGGCGGGGAAGCGTAATTGCCAAAAGCGCTGCCGATCGCCTGCACGACGCTTTTGCTGCCGTCGCGCAGCTCATACAGGCAGCCCAGCTCAATCTCCAGCTTGCGGGATCTGCCGAACAGCCCCCCGCCCGCGTTGCGGTCATAGTCCAGCCCGATGCGGATTTCTCCGCCCGGGCCGTCGCTCACCTGGAGCTCCAGCGCGTCACCGCGTCTGAGCTCCATCCGGGCCGGACGGATGAATCCGCCGTCCGGCTCCCTGCCCGCCGGCGGCGCGGGCGGCGGCACAGGCGGCCCGCCCGCAAAGCGCGACGCCGCTTGGGGCTGGCCCCACGCCGAGCCCTGCGGCGGCGCGGACGGCTGGCCCCACGCCGGGCTCTGCGGCGGCGCGGGCGGTTGGCCCCACGCCGGGCTCTGCGGCGGTGCGGGCGGTTGGCCCCACGCCGGGCTCTGCGGCGGTGCGGGCGGCTGGCCCCACGCCGAGCTCTGCGGCGGCGCGGACGGCTGGCCCCACGCTGGCCCCTGCGGCGTGCCCCCTCTCCTCTCCGGCCGCTCATAGGCCGGATAAGCCTCCGGAATCTTCCACTTCGATTCCGGACGCTGCCGCCCTTCGGGCCGAGGCTCACGCACATCCGGCCGGTACGACTCCGCCGGACGCCATTTCGACTCAGCCTGCCGGGTTGGCTCCGGCGTGTATACCCGCCGGGACGGTGCCCCGTAATCCGCCGAGGCAGTCGACGGCGGTCCCGGGGCTGGTTCCGGCGGCCGTTCCCGCGCGGCGCGGGGCGGCGGTGAAGCCGGAGCAGACTGCGGCGCGGGGAACTCAGGCGCCCCGCCGTAAGAAGCCGGCGCAGGAGGTGCAGGAGGTACGGGAGGTGTGAATGATGCGGGAGGAGTCACCGGCTCGGGATCGCCGCCTACCTCCAGTCCATAATGCCGGCACATCCGTTCCAAGCCCCCGGAAAAACCCGCCCCGACAACGTGAAACTTCCACTCCCCGTTGTATCTATATAACTCTCCTAGAACAATTGCCGTTTCTATAGAGAACTGATTGTCCAGATCGCAGCGGAGAATCTCTCCGTTTGTCGCTCGGTCAAAAATGCGAAAATACACTTTACCCGCCTGCCCGAAGTTATGCCTCCGTTCCTCGCCTTCGTGAATCGTGAGCGTAAACGCGATTTTGTCGGCATGCGGGGGAATACGATGCAGATTAATTTCAAATGCTTTTTGATAATACGATGCCGTTAATTCGATGTACTTGATAAATTCGCTGGACGGATTGTTGTAGAAAATCAGATCTTCGTCACGCGCCGTCTTGCCGCTTGCGCCCAGTACAAATGCAGATGTATCCAGTTCCATGGCCGGCGGGGCGTTCCAGCCGATTTCAACAGTTATCTTCCCAAGCCCCGGGTGGGTTTTCGTCAGGTCGGCTTTTTGCCCTTTGACCGCCTCAATGCCCATACGCTCTCACCCTCGGTCCCCTCTGATAATATGGAAAAAACGGGGTCTTCCGACCCCGCTTGACGGACCCCGCCTGTAGCGGTCATCCGGATAAGATTCTGCGGCCTATTGCAGGCCGTAATCGCGCGTCAGCCCTTCCAGGCCGTCTCTGTAGCCGCTTCCGATTGCGTTGAACTTCCACTCGGAGCCATGGCGGTACAGTTCTCCGACTACAACGCCAGTCTCGATGGAGAAATCTTCGCCAAGGTCGAAACGGATCAGTTCTTCTTGGTTCGCGTCATTGATAATACGGACATACGAACGGGAGACTTGTCCAAAATTCTGGTTCCGGGAAGCCGCGTCATAAATGGTGATCGTAAAAGCGATTTTGTCCACGTCGCCCGGCACATTCTGAAGATCGACCTGGATTTGCTCGTCGTCCCCTTCGCCTTCGCCGGTACGGTTATCGCCCGTATGTACGACCGAGCCGTTTTCATTCTGACGGTTGTTGAAGAAAATAAAGTTCTTTTCGTTCGTCACTTTGCCGTTCGCATTGGCAAGAAACACCGATACGTCGAGGTCAAAGTCTTTCCCGCCGTCATATTTGTTTGTATCCCAGCCCAGACCTACCGTGATTTTGGACAGTCCCGGATTGGTTTTCGTCAAATCGATTTTTTGGCCTTTGGATAAGTTGATTGCCATAATAAAATCCCTCCCAAGTATATTGGATTCCAGATAGAAAGCAGATTACATATACCGTTCAGCCAGCTCGTTGATATGGGAAGCATGGCTGCCTTCACCAATCGCGGCGAACTTCCATTCCCCGCCTTGGCGGTACAGCTCTCCGCAGATCAGCGCCGTAAATCCGTTATAGTTGTCCGACAGGTTGAATTTTACAAGTTCATTATTATTGGATGCGTCCATCACCCGAATATAAGCCGACTGGATCATGCCGAAGTCCTGTTTCCGTCCCACAGCGTCATAAATGTTCACCACAACAAGCACCCGGTGTACGTCGGACGGAACGGCGTTCAGATTTACCGCAATTTGTTCATCGTCCCCAGCCCCGTCTCCGGTGAGATTATCACCCGAATGAAGCACGGAACCGCACTGGCTCTCTTTGTTATGAAAGCAAACCAGGTTGCCTTTCTTGACAAGTTTGCCGCTTTCGTTCAGCAGCAGGGCCGACGCGTCGCAGTCTATGTTTGCCGCCTTCTTGACGCCAAACAGGCCGCGCGATTGTTTGACCGGGTCCCAGCCCAGCCCGACCACCACTTTGGTTAAACCGGCGTTGCCCTTGGTTAAATCGATCTTCTGACCTTTGACGAGATTAATTCCTGCCAAGCTACGCAACCTCCAATTCTAAAAAAGGATATACCACTGATACGGCGCCAAAAGGAAGACGTTTCACCCGAAGTCCGCAATTTGTCCCGCGAAGAACACTGCAGCGCTTGGCGCGCACGGGCACAGTGCCCGAATTTAGACGGATTCTCTTAAATTACGGCCTTCTCTTCTACTATACTTGATAAAAAAACAAGATTCTACTTTGGCCCTTTCCGGCGTATACCCAGGGCATGCTGCGGCGGCTTACCCCGATAGCGGTCATTTGGAAACGCTGTGGAGACTCGCTGCAAAAAGCTCGCGGCCCGCACTGTACAGCTATACACTCAGGCGCTGCCAGGCGCTGCGAAAATTAGCTGCATACGCTCACACTTGAATTCGACGCAGCTGCGTTACAAGGGTGCAAAGATCCGAAATCCCCCCTCCGCGTTACGCTCCGCCGCTTTACTTCATTTTGCGCTCCAAGTAAACAAGAAGTTTGCTGAGTGAATACGTTAGGACAAAATAAATGAGTGCCGCCGTCAAATACGGCTCCCAAATCCGCAAATACTGCCCTTTCATAGTGTTGCTCCAGTACATAATTTCCGGCGCCGCAAGCAGCGCCATGAGCGAGGAATCCTTGATCAGCACGATAAACTCATTGCCAAAGGCGGGAAGCATCCGCTTGATTGCCTGCGGTAAAATCACGGACCGCATCGCCTGTCCGCCCGTCATCCCCAGTGACAGCGCGGCCTCGCGCTGCCCAATGTCAATCGACTGAATGCCTGCGCGAAAAATTTCCGCCGAATACGCCGCCGAATTGAGCGACATCGCCACAATCGCCGATACGATCGGATTTGTTCCGCCCATTACCAGCGGAACCAGGCCGAAGTGCACAATCAGAATTTGTACATAAAACGGCGTGCCGCGAAAAAAGTTAATGTAGCAGTGAAAGGGCCAGCGAAAATACCAGCGGGGAGCCATTTTCCCGAATCCGATCAGCAGTCCGAGCACCGATCCGGCCAAAATGGAGGCAATGGACAGCCCGATGGTCAGCAGCGTCCCTTTCATAAACATAGGCAAATAATCTATGATAATCTCATATTTGATATCCATTGGTCCTCTACCCTTCCCCCATAAGTCCGGTTAACAAAAAAGCATGCGCAACAGTTTCCATTACGCATGCTTCTTTGCGGGACGCGCTCTATTCCGCCTTGAGCAAGCTGTCCATGTCCGGTGCTTCTCCGAACCACTTTTTGTAGATCTCCTCGTACTTCCCGTTCTCCAGCACCGTCCGGATAGCCGGATCAAGCTTCGCTTTCAGCGCGCTCCCCTTCGGGTATAGGATACCGTAGTACTCCGCGCCAAAATTCTCCGTGTCCGTAATGCCAACCACTTTCTGATCCGGATTGTTTTTGATGTATTCGCCGACGATTGCGTTATCCGCGACCACGGCATCGGCCCCGCCTCCCTGCAGCTCCATCAGGGCCACCGCGTTGCTGTCGTAGCGCTTCAGCTTCGGATTATCGAGCCCCATAATTTCGCTCATCAGCGAATCCGCCGTCGTCGCCGTCTGAACAGCCACCGTTTTGTCTTTCAGATCAAGCGCGCTTTTAATCTCGCTTCCTTCCTTGACCATAATCATATTGGTGGATTCAAAATAGGGAATCGAATAATCGTAGGTCTGCTTGCGTTCCTCCGTTATCGATACCGAGGAGAGTCCCGCATGATATTCCGTTCCCTGCTGTACGCTGGTCAGCATGGTATCCCAGCCGGTGTTGACCACTTCATATTCCATTCCGGCCTCCTCCATTACCTCCGCAATAAAATCGATGTCAAAACCTACGATTTTGTCCTTGTCCATGTACTCCATTGGAGCGTAACTCGCATCGCTGGCAAACTTCACTTTCTCGGGCAGCCCTTCCCCGGACGCCGCCGGCGCACTGCTCGAAGCCGCGCCGCCCCCCGTTGCCGCATTCCCGCTCCCAGCCGAGTCCGTACCCGAATTTCCGTTTCCGCATGCCGCCAAAGACAACGCCATTAATGGTAGTAAAACTGACATAAAAATTCTGTTCTTCACCTTTCTCACTTCAAACACCCCCGATTTCAAAAAATACTTACAGCGATTTTAGCAGATTAGGTTGGTCATAACAATTAATATTATTGTTTTATGTAATGTTATTTAACATAAGGTTGGATTATGCAGTACAGCACAACAATTGCATAAAAAAAGAGCGCCTGCAGAGCCGCTCATCAAGCGGCTCCTAGGCACTCTTTTACTTGAAACAGTGTTATTTAGATTGTTACATCGCCATCGTAAGAGGCAATCATCCGGTACAGATCAGGTCTGCGGTCCCGGAAAATCCCCCATTCAATCCGTCCGACCTCCAGCGCGTCCAAATCAAATTCACTAACCAGCACAGCCTGCTCATCCCGGCCGGCTTCCGCAACCTTGTTGCCCTGCGGCCCGGCGATAAACGAAGATCCGTAGAAGTTGATGCTGGATTCTTCGTCTTCCTCCACGCCGATCCGGTTGGAGGCAACAACAGGGATAAGGTTCGCTGCCGCATGACCCAGCATGCACGCCTGCCAGTGATCTTTGGAATCAATCGTATGATCCTGAGGCTCCGAACCGATGGCTGTAGGATAAAACAGCACTTCCGCCCCCATCAGCGTCATGATGCGAGCCGCCTCGGGGTACCATTGATCCCAGCAAATTCCCACACCGATCTTGGCGTAGCGGGTGTTCCACACTTTGAATCCCGTGTCTCCAGGATTGAAGTAGAACTTCTCTTCATAACCCGGACCATCCGGGATATGGCTTTTGCGGTATTTGCCGAGAACCGAGCCGTCGGCGTCGATAACCGCTAGCGAATTGTAACGGGCGTAGTTCTTTTTCTCATAAAAGCTGATCGGCAGAACAACCTGCAGTTCCTTGGCGATCGATTTAAAATGGTTAACCGCCTTATTATGCTCCAGCTCCGTGGCATACGCATAATAATCGGACTTCTCTTTTTGGCAGAAATACGGAGTTTCAAACAGCTCCTGAAGCAAAATAATCTGCGCGCCGGAGGCCGCAGCCTGCCGGACGAGCGTCTCCGCTTTGCTGATGTTCTCGTCGATGTTGCAGGAGCAGCTCATTTGCGTGGCGGCTACTGTTACGTTTCTCAAACGTATCTTCCTCCTTCGATAATTGAATGTAAGCTCTAAAACTTAACGCAGCGCCGTACGTGCCGGCATCTGCTGTGTCGTACAATGCACATTGCCGCCTTCACGGATGACAGCCATGCCGTTAACAGGGCGGATGGTCCGGTCCGGGAACACTTCCTGCAGCACGCGCTGAGCAAGCTGATCCGTCTCGGCAGCCGTACCGCCAAATACCGGCAGAATAATGCCTCCGTTGACAAAATAAAAATTCAAATAGCTCAGCGTCAGCCGTCCGTCCTCATAATCCGTACGCGGCGGCTGCTGAATTGTGATCACCTCAAGCCGGCGTCCCTTGGCGTCAACCGCTTCTTCAAGAATACGCAGGTTCTCTTGCGTAATTTCGTAGTTCTCGTCATTTGGGTCGTCGCATACCTGAAGCAGCACCTTGCCCGGCGCCGCAAAACAAGCGATGTTGTCGACATGGCCGTCCGTCTCGTCGCCGCTGAGACCGCGTTTCAGCCAGATTACTTTCTCCGCTCCGGTGAACTGGTGCAGATAAGCTTCGATGTCTCCGCGGCCAAGTCCCGGATTCCGGTTCGGGTTCAGCAGGCATTCTTCCGTTGTGAGCAGCGTACCTTCACCGTCGGTGTGAATAGAACCGCCCTCCATGATTAGCGGAGCGTCAAATTGGCGGACGCCGAAGTGTTCCAGCACCTGCGGAGCAACCTTGTCATCCAGATCCCAGGGAGAATATTTGCCGCCCCAAGCGTTGAATTTCCAATTCACTCCCGCAAGTTGGCCTTGAGAATTCACCAAAAAGGTAGGACCATTATCCCGCAGCCAGGCATCGCTGTGCGGAATCGGCAGCAGCTCCACCCGCGGCCCGCCGACCAGCTCACGAACCGTCTCCAGTTCTTCAGGATTTACAACCACCGTGACCGGCTCAAACTCGGCGATGGCCTTTACTATATCAATATACCCGCGGCAGACCGATTCATGCTCATCCGGAAAACACATGGACGCCTGAACCGGCCACGAAATCAATGTGCGCTCATGCTCTGCCCATTCGGGCGGCATGCTATAGTTTAAATCTCTAGGATTCATTTATTTGGCTCGCTTTGCTCTAAATTTGAACAGGCCGAAAACAGCCTCCGCCCATCCTAACCCATCATACAATAAACTCGTTTCATACTCAATTGCGGAAGACGGATCACGGGAACAAATCATCCGGTACAATTTGGCATGCCAAAAACCGCCCCAGCCTGAATTGGAGCGGTTTAAATGCAGGATTATGCGATCCACAATTAACGACAATGCAGCAGGCTGGCGTGAAGGCAATGCAGCAGGCACGCATGAAGGCAATGCTTTATTGCCGAAGACAATAATTTAAGCCGCGCAGGCAATATTGCGGATTACGCGAATAGCCTCACGTATTACGCGAAGGCAAGACTGCATGTCATATAAAGGCAATACTACGTGTCACGAGAAGGCAATACTACGTGTCACGAGAAGGCAATACTACGTGGTCATGCGAAGGCAATACTGCGGATTACACCCCCGGCAAAGTCTTTGACGCTGAACACTCCGTTCTCAATCACGCCGTACGAATTCGGATGATTTTCCTTGGGGAGAGCGATTGATCCGGGATTCAGCACATAAATCCCTTCCCTTTCCTCCGCCACTGGAACATGCGTGTGTCCTTGAATAAACACATCACCCGGCGACAGCGGCGGCAGAGAGTCCATACTGAAAAGATGTCCATGCGTCGCATAAATACGTCTGCCTTCATGCACGATTAGCGCATAGTCCCCCATCATCGGGAATTCCAGCAGCATTTGATCCACTTCGGCGTCGCAATTACCGCGCACGGCGGCCCCAATCACCTGCTTCAGCGGATTAAGCGCTTGGGCCACCCCTTGGGGATCATACCCTTCGGGCAGCGGGTTTCGTGGACCGTGATACAAAAAATCTCCCAGCAGCACCAGCTGATCCGGGCGCTCCTCCTCGTATTTTTCCAGCGCCCGGTTCAACCAGGCCAGGGAACCATGAATATCGGATATAAACATCAGTTTCATCGTTTCTCACGCCTTTCTTTGATGGATACCAGCGGCAGCTTGACGGGTAGAACGCACGCATGAACAAGCGTCGTGTCCAGCTTGACGGGTAGAACCCGCGCATGAACATCTTCGTGCCTAGCATGAACATCTTCGTGCCTAACTTGACGGGCAGGACCCGCACATGAGCATCTTCGTGCCCAGCTTGACGGGTAGGACTGGGCGCAAGAGACAAGCTGCATGCCCAAATGTCAGCGCCCTGCTTCGATTGATGAAGACGCCAGGTCTATTCAGGGCAGATTGGAGGCCCCCATTAAATAGCGGTCGACTTCCCGTGCGGCTTGGCGGCCCTCGTTAATCGCCCATACAACCAGGCTTTGGCCGCGCCGCATATCGCCGGCAGTGAAAATCCCTTCAACATTGGTTGCCTGCAGGCCGAATTCGGCTTTGGCGTTGGACCGTTCGTCAAGTTCGACGCCCAGCTGCGCAAGTATAGTCTCCTCAGGTCCAGTAAAGCCCATCGCCAGCAGCACCAGCTGCGCCGGCAGCACTTCTTCACTGCCCGGCACTTCAACCGGTGTCATCCGGCCGTTTTCGCCGCGGACCCATTCAATTTGTACAGTAAGCAGTCCTGATACATGTCCTTCTTCGCCGATAAAGCGTTTGGTCGAGACCAGGTAACGGCGGGGGTCCTCCCCATACAGCGCGGCAGCCTCCTGCTGTCCGTAATCGACCTTCAGCACCTTGGGGTATTCCGGCCAAGGGTTGCCCGCCTGCCGGGTAAGCGGGGACGGCGGCATAATCTCAAGCTGGGTTACGCTCCGGCAGCCATGGCGAATAGCTGTAGCCACACAGTCCGTTCCCGTGTCACCTCCGCCGATTACAACGACGTCTTTGCCGGCGGCCGACAGGTAACGTCCGTCCTGGAGGCCGGAATCCAGCAGGCTTTTTGTATTCAGCGTCAGGAATTCCATCGCCTGGTGGATGCCCGCCAGCTCCCGGCCCTCTACGTTCAAATCGCGCGGCCGGGTTGCACCGCCGCACAGCACAACGGCGTCGAACTGCGCCTTCAGCTCCGCGGCCGGCAGATCGGTGCCGATTTCCGTGCCGGTCACAAACGTTACGCCTTCAGCGGCAAGCAGATCCACCCGGCGCTGCACGGTCTTTTTATCGAGTTTCATGTTAGGAATGCCGTAGGTCAGCAGCCCGCCGATCCGGTCCGCCCGCTCATAGACCGTCACATTGTGCCCGGCTTTGTTCAACTGCGCCGCGCAGGCCAGACCTGCTGGCCCGGAGCCGACGACCGCAACCTTCCGGTCCGTCCGCGACAGCGGCGGTTCCGGTGCAATCCAGCCTTCCGCAAATCCGCGGTCAACAATCGCCTTTTCAATCGACTTAATGGTTACGGGCTGGCCGTGCAGGCCCACAGTACAGGAACCCTCACAGGGAGCGGGACACACCCGGCCAGTGAACTCCGGAAAATTGTTGTTTTTGTGCAGACGTTTCAGCGCGACCCGCCAATTCCCGCGGTACACCAGATCGTTCCACTCGGGGATCAAATTGTGCACAGGGCAGCCCGAAGCCATACCCGACAACATCCGGCCGACATGGCAAAACGGCGTACCGCAATCCATACACCGGGCCGCCTGGTCCCGCAGCTTCTCTTCCTCCATCGTGACAGCGAATTCATCCCAATTGGCAATCCGGCGCAGCGGCTCGCATTCCGCCGGCGTTTCCCGTTTATATTCTAAAAATCCGGTTGTTTTCCCCATTCCCTGTTCTCTCCCTTATTGTGCCGATTCGCATCGTTCAAATCAAGATTATATGCCGCAGTAAAGCGAAAAAGCAGGCTGGTGCGAAGTGTCCGTTATTCCTTGCTTTTCGCCATCGTAGCATTCGTTTCCTCATCGGCGTAATGAAGTAAATCACCATGTAAACAAAATGACACATTCAAACTAACGATATTGTCCAAAATGTCCGCATGATTTGGCGATGGAAACAAGGTGCTGCCTGCGAAAACTGCCGGGTTGCTCCGAAAGCCGGGTTCGCTCCAGCAGCCGGGAAAAGATACTGGAGAGCAGGGGCTGACGGCTAACTGCGCTGCACAAAAAACCGCCGGGCGCAAAAAAGCCGCCCGGCGCAGTAACGGCCGGACGGCTAATGAATGAAGGATCAAGGCGATCCGAGCCGGGCCGTCTTCCGCAGCCTTGCCTTGCGGAGACAGCTTCCTTACGGACAGGCGGGAGTTCACCCGCCCGATTATCCGGTCGGCTCCCTCATTTTTTTAACTATATTGTCATTGTCGTAAATTAATCTTCGACGATCAGCACAATCATTCCCGGTCCGCCGGCTGTCAGCCGGTAACCTGAAAGCGAGCGCACATGATCCGCTCCGAAGCGGACCCGCCATTCCCCAAGCTCCGGCAACCGGACTTCGGTTTCCTTGCCGCTGTTGTACAGCACATAAACATGGCGCGCGGGGTCTCCCCCGGCATGATCCCGCAGCGTATAAGCGATACTGCCGGATGGAACCAGCTCAAACACAAGATGGCGGCGGATTTCATCGGCACTGCGGAGCCGGAAGGCCGGATGTGCCTTGCGGAGAGCGATCAGCTCTTTCATGAAGGCAACATCGTCCGTCCGCTGCGCGCAGCGTTCCCAATCCAGCCAATTTATTTCCACAGGCGATTTAAAGCTGTTCTCCACACCCTGCTTGGTCCGCATAAACTCCTGTCCGGCGTGCAGAAAAGCTATCCCCTGGCTGGTTAACACCATGGAGGACGCCAGCCGGTGCATGGCGGTAAGCTCCGCCTCGTCCGCATCCGGACAAGACAACACCAGCTTATCCCACAGCGTATGATTGTCATGACATTCGACAAAATTGACAACCTGCCCGGGCTCGCCGGCATAATGTCCGATACCGCCGCCGTACTGGATACCGCCCGCAATGCCTCCCTTGGTTTGAGTGTCCAGCTTCCTTCCGCCGCCCACGAAGCCGGGTAAGTCGAACAAAAACACATCGCCCTTGACGGCATCGCGGAACGAGTCGTTAAACTGAGCGATCCGGGGCATGCTCCGCGCATTTTTCTGATGGGCAAGCCGCTCTTCCGGCAGCGCCGTCTCCAGGATCCAGCCTTCCCCGATCATCAGCAGCGTGGGATCGATCTCATCGAGTCTGCGGCGAACCTCATTCATCGTCTCGATATCAATCAGGCCCATCAAATCAAAACGGAAGCCGTCAAAATGATATTCCCTGGCCCAATACAGCACCGAATCCACGATAAAACGGGTCATCATTTTCCGTTCGGTCGCACAGTCGTTCCCGCAGCCCGAACCGTTGGAAAGCTCGCCGTCCGGCTCATGGCGGAGATAGTAGCCCGGAACCAGCTTTGTGAAATTAACGCGGAACGCATCGTAGACATGATTGTAGACCACATCCATAACAACCCGGAGCCCGGTATCGTGCAGCTTCTGGATCAGTGTCTTGAGCTCGGTGATGCGCAGTCCCGGAACATAAGGATCCGTCGCATAGGAGCCTTCGGGCACGTTATAGTTTTTGGGATCATATCCCCAGTTATAATGCGGCTTATCCAGCTGTGTTTCATCCACGCTTTCAGTGGAATAGTCATAGACAGGCAGGAGCTGCACATGGGTTACGCCCAACCCGGCGATATGATCAAGCCCGGTCGGAATGCCGCCCGGTCCCCGCGTCCCTTCTTCCGCCAACCCCAGATACTTGCTTTTATGGAGAATGCCGCTTTTGGGATGAATGGATAAATCCCGCAAATGAAGTTCGTAGATAATGGCATCAAGCGCGTCTTCAAGCGGCGGTCTGTCGTCCGTCCAACGCTCCGGGTCGGTCGCACGCAGGTCGATAATCGCTCCGCGGTCGCCGTTTACGCCCACAGCTCTCGCGTACGGATCGCAGGCCTCTCCCACGCACTCCCCTACTTTTACCCGATATGTGTAAAAACGGCCCTGCAGATCGCCAGGAACGGTAAGCGTCCAGGTTCCCCTGACGTCCCGCTCCATCGGCAGCACCTCATCGGCCGGTCCGTCCCAGGAGCCGTACAACACCACATAAGCCTCCTGCGCTGTCGGCGCCCATAGCCGGAATGCCGAGCTGTCCGGACGGTAAGTCAAACCCAGGTCATCGCCTTCGTAGCTGAAGTAATCGTCGAACTCACGGTCAAATACAGATATTCCGCCAGTTACCGCCGGATCCCCATAATCGATGGGTTCCTCCCTCTCTCGCTGTACCGCCAAATTGTCATCTCCTCTATAGTCAGCAGAATTTGTGCAAACGTTTGATTGAGTACAGGCGGGATTATATCATTCCCTGTAAAACGCTGTCAAACCGTTATGTCATACGAAAGACAAGCGCTTCGTACGGCCGCAAATGACGAGGCAGCTCCGCACCTTCCGCCAGATCGGGATAGTTGCCGATCAGCAGCGTAAACGATCCCGTTTCTTCAGTTCCACCCATAGCCGGTAAGTCCAGTTCGCTCTCCTCTTTCGAAAAATTCAGAACAACCAGCAGACGCTCTGAACCCAGCGCCCGGAGGTAGGCAAAAATCCGTGGATGCGGCTCCAGCAGCGGCTCGTACGAGCCGTAGACCAATGCCGGTGTTTCCTTCCGCAAGCGAATCATTTTTTTGTAAAAAGCGAACACCGAATCCGGATCGGCCAGCGCGCGGCCAACGTTAATTTCGTCCGCATTCGGATTTTGTCCGATCCACGGGGTGCCTGTGGTAAATCCTGCACCTTCGCCGTCCTCCCACTGCATAGGCGTCCGGGCCTGGTCGCGTGAAGCGGGAAGGAGTTTGGCCAGCACTTCGTCTTCGGCAGCTCCATTTTCGGTCTCCAGCCGGTAATATTCCAGCGCCTGCTGCTCTTTGAAATCCTCAATCCGCGCAAAATGCCCGCTGTTGGTCATGCCGATTTCATCGCCCTGATAAATAAACGGCGTCCCGCGCAGCGACAGCGCCAGCACAGCCAGCATCGAAGCTGATTCCCTGCGCCATTTTCCGGCATCCCCAAGATAGGAGACAAGCCTCGGATGATCGTGGTTGCTGAAGTACAAGCCAATCCAGCCTTCTTCGAGCTCGGTCTGCCACTTCTTGATAATTCCCTTTAAGTCGGCTAAATTCCAAGGCTTCAAATACCACAAATCGTCGTCTCCTTCAGCCACCTTGGACGCTTCAATCATAAGGATCATATTCATTTCACGCCGGCCGGGCGCGGTATAGCGCTCCGCGTCTTCCGGCGATACTTTTGCTGTCTCACCGGCAGTAACAACCGGGTAGCGGGACAGCACCTCCCGGTGCATCTCCTGATAGTAATCGTGAATATGCACGCCGTTCCGGTAATACTCTTCACCCGCGCCCTGCTTCTTATCCGAATCGGTGTCGGAAAAAGACGGATCTTTGGACAAAATGTTTGCCGCGTCGATGCGGAAGGCGTCCACGCCTTTTTCCAGCCAAAATTCCATAACGGCATGCATCTCGGCGCGCACCTTGGGATTGTCCCAGTTCAGGTCGGGCTGTTTGCGCCCATAGATGTGCAGGTAATATTGTTTTGTCTCCGACTCCCATTCCCAGGCAGAACCTCCAAGATAGGAAGTCCAGTTATTCGGCGGGCCCCCGTCCTTCCCAGGATCGCGCCAAATGTAATAATCCCGGTACGGATTGTCTCTGGATTTCCGTGCTTCCCGGAACCACGGGTGCTCGTCCGAGGTGTGGTTAAGCACCAGATCCATCATCAGCTTCATCCCCCTGCGGTTCAGGCTGTCGCGAAGCTCCTCCCAGTCCTCCATCGTTCCGTACTCAGGTGCAATAGCGCAGTAATCGCTGATATCATATCCATAATCCGCGTTCGGGGACGGATAGACCGGTGTAATCCAGACAACATCCGCCCCGAGCTCCTGGATGTGGTCCAGCCTGGAGATCATCCCCGGGAGGTCTCCGATTCCGTCGCCGCCCGAATCCATAAAACTTCTGGGGTATACTTCATAAACAATGCTTTCCTTCCAGTTCCACAGGTTCATAGCAGCGCCTCCTTATGCCGTGAGCCTTTGAGCCGTGTGCGATTGCGGCCGATTGCTGTCTGTGCGGCAGAACCGTCTATTTTTATTACCCAATCAGCGTTACCAAACTACAATTACTAATATAAGGAAATAGGCTTACGTTTTTTAATTAACAACGGGCTGAAACGCCAAAAAAAGACAGCCGCTAAGGCTGCCTTACCTACATTATTTGTCGATCACACATTTGCCGATTACGACTAAGCGGATGGGCGCGGGTAATCCCAATAGAACTGCCGCCGGACTGTGAATAACGCTTGCGGCATCTGGAATATCCCGGTCACGCCCGGGCCGGCTTCACTCCAATCAGCGTGAGCACCGGCAGGTTCGCCTGATAATCGATCAGACACTCCCGGCTGCCGCGGTAGCCTCCGCCCCGGATACGGGTCCCGTTGTCCTGCACAAGCAGCCACTGCCCGCCCTCCGCCGATTCCCGGTAACCGACACCAACTGTCCAGTGATAATCAAATGCATAGTTCCCGCGCCAGCGGAAAGACGACCATTTATCAAACTTCACCGCGACGGGGCGCCCCGCCTCAATCTCTGCCTTGTAGTCCCCGAAACCGGAAAGCCTGCGAACTGCAGCCGGTCCCGCCTCTCCATTCTGCAGACAGTTCCGCAGGCCCCGCATCAGCTTCCATGCCGGCATTCCCCAAGGCGTTCCGCCACAGTAGCGGTATAAATAGTTCAGATACTCCGACTTGGAACCGAAACGGCTCATGCCGCCCGCAGTGTTCCAGCCCCTTTGGCTCCAGTATTCCGTAATGACGGCGATGGTCGCCGGGCCGCAGGCGGAGGCAGGGGATTTTACCCCTTCCTCCCACTGGGTGAACGGCTCCACCCCATCAATCCGCCGGGTCAGCATGGCAGTCATGTGGACACGGTGCTGCTCTGCTGGCGGAGAATCCGTTCAATTTCGGATGACAAAAACGGTTTGCTGACAAAGTCGCGCATTCCGGCAGCAAGGCATTTTTCGCGGTCCTCCCGTCTGGCATAGGCGGTTACCGCCACGATATACGGCTCCGGCTGTCCGGTTAACTGTTCACGGATCAGCGCCGCCGCGGTTAGCCCGCTCATCAAAGGCATCTGAATATCCATAAATATCACATCGTAATTGTTATTCAGCGCCAGTTCCACCGCCTGCTCACCGTTTGCCGCCAAATCAGCCCGGTATCCCCACTTGCGCAGCAGCGTCAGCAGCAGCTTCTGGTTGACCGGGTGATCTTCGGCTACCAGAATTTGCAGCGGACCAAAGTTTGGCTCAAGCGGGACATCCTCATCCAGCCGGACAACCGGGAGATATGCGCTCTCATCTTCCTCCGCCGGCCGGGTCTCGCCGGTCAGCACAAGCTCGGGCGCACAGGAATCGTCCAGCCGGTCGGCCTGCAGGCTGAAGTAGAAGTCCGAGCCGGCGTTCTCCGCACTTTCCACTCCGATTGCACCGCCCATCAGCTCGATCAGTTTTTTGCAGATCGCCAGCCCCAATCCGGTTCCGCCATATTTGCGGTTGATGGAAGGATGCAGCTGAGAAAATGACTGAAAGAGCAGCGCCTGCTTCTCATACGGAATGCCAATCCCCGTATCGCGCACGTGAAAGACCAGATGGTCGTTATCGCTTCGCGACACCTCAATGCAGACGGAACCCTGCTCGGTAAATTTGACCGCATTGCTGACCAGATTAACTAAAATCTGCCGCAGCCGGTTCCCGTCCCCGGCAATAACGGCGGGAACGCCTTCTCCGATCCGGCCCGTCAGGCTGAGCCGTTTATCAGCTGCCTTGGCGGAAAACAGCTCGAGCACTTGCTCCAGCAGCGACTGGAGATAGACGGGCTCCTGCACCAGCGTCATTTTTCCGGCTTCAATTTTGCTGAAATCCAGAATTTCATTCAAAATATGCAGCAGCGCCGCGCTGCTCTGGCCGATGATCTCAACATAGCCGCGCTGCTCCTCATCCAATACGGTTTCCGCCAGCAGATCGGTCATCCCCATAATCCCGTTCATCGGCGTCCGCAGCTCATGGCTCATTACCGCCAGGAACTCCGACTTGGCCTGATCCGCCTTCTCTGCCGATTCTTTTGCCCGGATAATCTCCTTTTCATCAGTTACATCCCGGAAGACGATAACCGAGCCCTTCAGCTCGCCTTTATCGAACAGCGGGTTGACCTGATACTCGGCCAAAAAGCTTGACCCGTCCTTACGCCACAACACCGCTTCTTTAGCGCGGTGGGACACCCCCTCCCGTGCTGCTTTCAGCATAGGCGCGATCTTGGAGGCGTACTGCTCGTCGTAGACAGCCGTTTGCTCCAGCGTCTGGATGTACGGATAACCCATGACATCCGCATGCTCGAATCCCAGCATGTGGCCGCCCGCAGGATTGATAAACTGGATACGGCCTTCCAGATCCAGGCCGAAAATCCCCTCGGAGACCGAGTTCAGAATGAGCGTATGCTCGCTGCTGAGCTTCTCGATCTGCTCAATGTAGCGTTTGCTGTCGGTAATATCGCGCGAGATGCCATACACGCCTACAACCTGATCGTCTACGATAATGGGCACATTAACCGTGTTGATCTCCACCAAATGTCCGTCCTTGTGGATGAGGGTCAGATCGTAGCTTTGCGGATAACCCTTACAGGCCAAGCCAAAATGGCGGTTCGTCAGCTCCACGTCTTTTTTCGCCACAATCGGGCCGTAATACATGCCGATCAGTTCTTCCAGCGTATAACCCGTCAGCTTCTCCAGCTTTGAATTGGCCGTTAGATATTCGCCCGCCAGATTCATGGAATAGACCGCGGAAGGATTATATTCGAACAACGACCGGTAACGCTGCTGGCTTTCTTTAAGCATGAATTCAAATTTCTTCCGGTCTGCGATGTCGCGCATGACGGCGATAATCTCCCGTCTGCCGTGTTCGTCCTCGACATACCGGCTGTTCGTTTCAAACCAGCTGTAGCTGCCGTCCTTATGGCGGTAGCGGAAGGCAATCGGCGGGATATGGCCTGTCCTCCTGCTTTCTTCCATGTAGCGGTAGACCCGTTCCACATCATCCGGATGCAGATAGTCATTGGCGCTTGTCCCGACCATCTCTTCCGGCTCATATCCCAGCAGCGTGCGGCTCGCCGGAGAACAGTACAGAAAGATGGAATCCTCCACGGCATGGCGCGAAATTAAGTCCAGCGAATTTTCGGAAATGATCCGGTAATTTCGCTCGCTTTCCCGAAGCTTCTCCTCCATCCGCATCCGCTCGGAGTTATCCTGCAGCATGCCCAGGACCCGCATGGGCTTGCCGAATGCGTCAAACAACCCCTCCCACTGAATCAGCAAATGCCGGACGTTTCCATCGGGCAAAACAAGCCGGTAAGTGATTTCACCGGGAATGCCGGCCCGCATCTGATGTTCGACCACTTCGCTCACCCGCCCGAAATCCTCCCGGTGAATGAGCTCCAGGTAATCGTAGATATTCATTACCGGTTCCGTTATAAATCCATGGAGCGTTAGATACGCTTCTTCGGAGAGGCTGAGCAAATCCGTTTCAAAATCCCAAACCCATGAACCGATTTTTGCCGCACGCTGGGCAATCGCCAGCGACTCCTCATACTGCTTACGGTCATGAACATTTCGGCCAATTGCAAGGATACGCTCTTCCTCGCCTTGTTCATTCCGGATGATTTGAAACGACGTCTCAAACCATATATAACTTCCGTTCTTGTGGCGGATCCGCCGGGTGAACGTATCGTTGTCCGAATACAGCTTGTCCGAATCCTGCATCTCTTCCGCATCGGCCGGGTGATAAAAAAATCTGCGGTCCTTTCCGACTAATTCCTCCGGCTCATAGCCCAGCAGCTTCTTCACGGACGGGGAAACAAAAGCCAGCGTACCATCGGGTCCGCTTAACGTGATGATGTTCTGGTCGTTTTTTATCACAAGGTTATACAGATCCCGGCTGTCAACCGCAAGCTGGTCATCCGCTTTTTGCGGCGTGATATCTGCAATGCAAAAAATGATAAACAAGCCGCCGCGCTCCGCCGCAGCTGAGCAGGTCAATGCCAGCCACAAGTTACGCCCGTCCTTATGAGGGAAACGGATCTCCATATTTATCGAGGAGGAAGGAGCGCCGGCCAACCGGGATACAATTTCGCGGCAGCCGCCTATCCCTTCATCCTTGTCCGGATCATATCGCAGCAGGACGCCCAATTCATCTGCGGTATAACCTAGCATACGGCATAATGCCGGGTTCACACGTTCTACAACTCCTGTGCTGGAGGATATTATAGCCATCCCTAGCGGATGCAACATAAAAGCCTGCTCAAATATGCCCATATCCCCCACCAAACGATCCATTAAACAAGGCCTCCTTCATCATCATCCGGTTCTGCCGACCCGGTTGGCACGCTATCTAAACTACTATATTCGCATCTTCACGCCCGAATCCTGTCGAAACAACACAAAAACGCCCTTTGCCAAGATGGAGGATCATTCCAACCCTAGAGAGCGAAAAACGCGGGGTTTGGGGCAGCAGTTGACCTTTGACCCGTCACTAATCACAACATTTTACCCAATCGTGCACAGCTTGAATCAGTACATTTGCCCCGGTATGCGCATATATGTAAAATCTTATCGGTTTTAGCCGGGATGGAGGCTGAGGTGCAGGACCGAAACGCCGAACAAGAGACACAAAACAGGGAACCGGTCTTTATCCCGATCCCCTTTTCCTTGGCGTCCGTGCTCAGGTTTTGCTCCGCGCCGCTTGTTTACGGGTCCGCTGTTCTTGGGCCCGCCGGTACGCCATAACACGCCGGTACATCGTTTTGTCCTTGAGCCGGTTAAAGATAAACGGGTCCGGATTGGTGTTAACCTCGATAATCCAAGGCGTCAGCGTGCGGTCTAATCCAACGTCGACACCCACTTTTTTGAAACCTGGATATTTAGCGTGATAGATGCGGCCGATGTCTTCCCCAAGCTTTTTCAGTTTGCGGATCGTCTCTCCCATAGCTGCGGCATCCATATGCGGAGACAGCAGCTTCTCAATTGCGGTTGGCCGGCCTCCGCTGTGGTAGTTGGTAACAATTTTGCCCCGGTCCGCCACCCTGCCGATAATTCCCGTTGTTTCCCAGCGTCCTTTGGGGCTGAGCTGGACCATAACGCGGATATCAAACCGCCGGCCATGATGCTTCAGCAGGACAATACCCTTTTGAATCAGGTAGCTTCGTCCGCCTGTCGCTTTGCGCAGGGATTGGTAAAACGCCTCGAACCTACCGAAGGATTTGATCTTCGTGCCGCTTTGGTACGTGTAGGCAGGCCCGCCGGATCCACCTCCCGCTTCGGCCCGCATTACCCCTTTGCCGTAGGTTCCCCGCTCCGGCTTCACATACACCATGCCGTATTTATTCAACATTGCTCTCAGATTGTCCCGTGTAAACCGGACGGTTTCCGGAACCAGATGCGATACGCCGGAGCTGCGCAGCAGCACCTTTGTTTTGATCCACTTGCTAGTCAGGTGAGTCAACCGTTTGCTTCCCAATGTCGCCTCTCTCCCATTCCCTGTAATCGTTCCGCTGGCCACCCAGGGTATTCCGTATAAAATATGCTGGCAACCGCCTTTCGGAGCGGGTATACGCCTTGCTTCCGGAGAAGGAGTGTCGTCTGCCTAACGGAACGCATACAGTAAATGGAGTGTGCTGGAGGGTTACCAAGGGAAAAGAGGTGCATCGCATGCGAATCGCGATGGTCGCTCCGGAACGTCTGCCCCTGCCGGGCAGCGGTTCGGTCGAGATCTGTATTCACGCGCTGGCCGTCCGGCTGGCGGAACGCCATGAGGTGACCGTGCTATGCCGCAGCGCCGAAGGACAGCCGAACCGGGAGCAGGAGGGACGCGTGGAATTCGTCCGGATTGCGGCGGACAGCTATGCGGTGTACAAGGCCGGCGTCCTGAGTTACCTCCGTCAACATAAAAGCCGCTTCGATCTGGTGCAGGTCGACAACCGGCCGGGGATGATGGCCGCGGTCAAATCCGCCTGTCCGGATCTGACCGTGGCGCTTTTTCTGCATTCCTTGACCTTTGTCCCGGCCTCCAGACAAGTTGCGGGCGCATTGGCACGTGCCGACCTGATTTTGGCAAACAGCCGCTCGCTTGGGCGGAGGCTGCGCCGCCGGTTCCCGCGCATCCCGCCCGCGGCCATCGTGCCGCTCGGCGTCGACACGGATCGCTTCCGGCCGGCGGCGGCCCGGCCCGCCGGGCGGCCGTTCACCGTGCTCTTCGCCGGTCGGCTCATCCCCCGCAAGGGCGTCCCGGTGCTGCTGCGGGCGCTGCACCGGATCCGCCGGCGGGTGCCGGTGCAGCTCATCGTCGCAGGCGGCGGTCCGCCGGCATACGTCCGGCGGCTGAAGCAGCTGGCCCGCCGGCTTCGCATCCCGGCGGTCTTCCTCGGCAGCGTGCCCCATGCGGACATCCACCGCCTCTACCCGCAGGCCGACTGCTTCGTCTGCCCCTCCCAGCGGCATGAAGCCTTTGGCCTCGTCAACGTGGAAGCGATGGCCTGCGGGCTACCGGTCGTCGCCTCCCGGATCGGGGGCATCGCCGAGATCGTTGATCCCGGCCGCAGCGGCTTCCTCGTCCGCCAGTACAAGGAACCGGCCGCGTTTGCCGCCTATCTGTTCCGGCTGGCGGCCCATCCAGGCGCGGCGGAGCAGATGGGGCGGGCGGCCCGCGCTGAGGCGGAGGCGCGATTTGACTGGCGGTACTCGGCCGTCGCTCTGGAGCGCCTCTATGCCGCAGCGCTTGGCGGACGGGCGCTTGGCGGGCAGGCGTTTGCAGGCGCAGGCGGGGGGGAATCTCGCGCGCCAACGCCGGCACCCGCACCGGCTCCGCCGCAAGCGCCTCTGGCCGCGCCATAACCGGGACGCGCCGGCGGCAAGTCGGGCGGCAGGTTCCGCCGGGAATGCAAACACGCCAGACGCAAACAGCCAGACGCAAACAGCCAGACGCAAACAGCCAGACGCAAACAGCCAGACGCAAACAGCCAGACGCAAACAGCCAGACGCAAACAGCCAGACGCAAACAGCCAGGGCTGGGAGCTTACCGCTCCGGCCCTGGCTGTCTTTTCATCGTCTGATCGTTTGCCTGCTTTGCCCACCTTGCGCCGGCCCCATGCTGATGGATTTGGACTATGGCGGTATCCATCATCTTCTGCCCAAAGTCGGGTTCAATGGTAACATACTTCAGGATCATCCAAGATTCCCACCTTTTGTAGCCGCCAGAGAAAGTATGGGTACAAGTTGACGGACTCAGGATGCGTTATTTGCTGATTATTCTGTGTTTTGGCAAAGTTACGGACTCAAATGCGCCTATTTACGCGAAGAATCCATAGTTTGTATGTTTTCAGTACGAATAACGGCCCTGGAGTCCGTCAGGCATATCAAAGCCCCAGAATTTCAGAAATAACGTCCTCTGGGTCCGGAAAGACATCTGTACCGTGTTCTGTGGTAATCCGTTGCGGGTGTGTCACAGGAGAGGATTCGCAGATCGATCTGACAATAAACAGCTGTAGCTCTAGGGTTGATAGCATTCCGTAACCCATTACGGAATCGTTTGACTGACCCTTATTTCCCTAATTTACAATTTGCGTACACACCCTAATATTACAGCAGCTGGATCGCCGTCAGCACAATGCCGACCAAAAAGCCGCACAGCGCGCCGTTCACCCGAATCCACTGCAAATCCTTGCCGATCTTCTCTTCCAGCATGCTGACCAGACTGGCATCGTCCATCTTGTCCAGATTTTCTTTGACCAGCTGGCCGATCCGGTAGTGGTTGGCCTCAACAAACCGGACAAGCGCAGTGCGGATCCGGCTCTCCGTCTCCTCCAGCCACACCGTCTCTTTACCGATCCGGCGGACAATCCACGCGTACAGCTTAAACAACGCCCGCCCGCCTGTTCTCGCGTCCTCCTCCAGATATTCGGCCGCGCGTTCCTGCAGCCGGACAAGCGCGGACGCGATCAGCCCGGCGGCTTCCTCGCCCTCCAGCTGCCGCAACCCCCACTCGCGCAGCGGTTCCAGCTGGCCTTCTTCGCCGGCGAACTGGAAGATGCGAATCCGGATTTCACGGAGCAAGTCCGCCCGGTATGTGCTGTCCTCTTCAAGAAAATCAGCGACAGCGGAACGAACCATGCCCTGCAGCAGCTCGCCCAGCTTGTCTTCCTCCATAAAGCCGACAAACGCCTGGAAGGCGACGCCTTTGAGCCCGCCGAGCTTGACCTCGCTCAGCTTCTCCGTGGCCAAGCGGCCCAGCATGCTTTTGGTTTCCGGACGATCCGCCCACTCCAGTGCTTGGCCGAGCACATAGTTCAGTGCGGCTTCGTCCTTGCCGTCCTCGATCAGCCGGGTAACCAGATTGTCCGCCATGCCTTTGATGTCCGCTTCACGGACGTAGCCGGCCAGCGCGGTCTGCACATAAGGCACCGCCGAATCGGCCGGAAGCTTGCGGACCAGCGCCGCCGCTTGGCCCAAAAGCTCGCGGCGGGTGGCTTTTTTGGCCGCCGCCCGGGTCAGCATGGACCCGGCCAGCGGCAGAAAGCTGATGCTCCGCAGACGGTTGCCGATGCTTTCTTTGTTGAGCAGCTCCGTCTCCATTGCCGTAATCAGGGAGCGGACGATTTTGTCACGGTTCTTCAGCAGCAGCGACGTATGCGGGATCGGAATCCCCATCGGATGCCGGAACAGGGCCGTCACCGCAAACCAGTCGGCCAAGCCGCCGACAAGGCCGGCCTCAAAACCGCCCAGCAGCAGCAGAACGACCGTAGATTCTGGAAGCAGAAGGGTAACGATAAAGCCGCACGCCATAAACGCCAGCGACAGCGCAGCCAAATATTTGGAATTCATCGGAATCAGACCTCCTAAACGGGTACAGGCTCCGGGTTTTGCCGCCCGGATAATCCGCCATTCATTGTACCACGAATACAGGCTAAGCGAAAAATCATGGCAAGACCGGCACTCGCCTCGCCTTTTCCCCCATTCCGATCCTCTACTCGCCCCAGCTCATCGTTATCCGTTCCGTATCCCCGCTTCCTTCCGCCGCCGGGAACCCCCAACGAATTTCGAGCCATTCCATCGGTTCCATCGCCCGGATGCCGTGTTTATATCCGGCGGGAATCGTGACCATGCTTCCGCATTCCAACGGATGCAGTTTCCCTTCGAGCATGTATTCTCCCCGCCCTGCAAGGATGACCCACAGCTCCCGGGAATGCGGATGCCGGTGATAACTCGTCTGTTCGCCCGCCCGCAGCCGGAGCTTCCGGGTCAGGCAGCTTCCCCCTCCCGGCATGGCGGTTATGTCGAGTACGCGGTACTCGCCCCAGCGTTTCTCCGAGATCATCGGCCGGCGGGAATGCCCGGCAGCATCAAGCACCTCCTTGATCCGGTCGGCCTGCCGCCTGTCCGCGACGAGGATGCCGTCCGGCGAAGCCGCCACAATCAGGCCGGGCGCGCCGATGACATGGGCCGGAATGGGCAGCTCGTTGACGAGGCAGGTCCCGGCGGAATCCGCCGAGACGCTGCCCGCCCCCGTGACCCGTTCCTCCAATTCACCGGCGAGAACATCCCAGCTGCCCAGATCGCTCCAGGCGCCCGGATAAGACAGAGTGACAACCCCCGGAGTCTTTTCCGTAACTTCCCGGTCAAAACTCTCGGCCGGCAGCTCGCCGTACGCATCAAGCAGCGGGCCGTATTCGGGCGGCAGCCCGCGTCTGCGCAAGTCGTCCAGCAGAAACCCAAGCCGAAACCCGAATATTCCGCAGTTCCACAGCGCTCCTTCGCTCATCAGCCGCCGGGCCTGCTCCGGAGCCGGCTTCTCCTCGAACCGGGCGACCGGCTGCCAGGCTTCCCCGCCCCCCTGCTTCTCCGGCACAATGTAGCCAAAAGCCGACGAAGGGGCGACCGGCACGGTCCCGATCAGCGCGAGACTCGCGCCCGATTGCTCCAGCACTTCCGGCAGACGGACAAGCAGGCGGTAAAACGCTTCGTCCGCATACGTGTCGACCGGAACAACCGCCACCGTCTCCTCCGGGTCCGCCTGAGCCGCCGAATACAGATAGGCGGCAGCCAGCGCGGCGGCCGCATAAGTCCCCCGTTTGAGCGGCTCGCCAAGTACAGGGACCTGCGGCTCCAGCGAAGCCCTCGTCATTTCCAGCTGGTCGGTCTGGGTAACGACGCAGCCGGAGGCCATGGGCACGCCCGCCGCTTTCAGCCCGCGCAGCACCCGCCGGAGCATCGACTCCCGTTCGCCGTCCGGGCCCGGCAGCAGTCTCAGGTATGCCTTCGTGCGCACGCCGTTTGACAGCGGCCACAGGCGCTGGCCCGAGCCGCCGGAGAGCAGCACAACCCGGGGAAGACGCCGGTTCAACGCGAACCCGCCTTAGTTTTAAGCGAATAATCTTTTCGCTTGTGGAGAGACACGGAACGGTACCGCGCCGCCAGCGCCCCCGTTCTGGATGCAGTAAGGGCCGACGCGCTGAGATTCAGGCTTTTGTTGCGGGCTTTGCGCATGATGATGCCGCCGCGGTCCGTCGAGTACAGGTAGTTGCCGTACGTCTCAAACTCGGAAAAAGCAAACGGCCGCGAACGGTTCATACTGCGCAGAATCGCCTTATACCAGCTTGTGCCGTGCCTTGCTTCCATTTCGCGTTTCATCTGCGCCAGCTTGCGGCGCTCGAACAGCATGTAGTGCGTAACGAACGAGGTCGGCGCTTTCTTCGGCGATCCCATCAGCTTCCGGTACGTGCGGAAGTATTCCTCCTGGCTCCAGTTCCGGCAGTACAGCACGGTCCGTCCGTTCCGGCGGAACGTATGCGGACGGATCAGCACCGTATCGGCGTCGATCACCAGAAAAAAGTCCGCCGTGCACAGCCGGTCCCCGCTCAGCTTCAGCAGCTGCTGAAACAGCCAGCCCGAGCGCTCCCAGGTGCGCGAGCGGTAATGGATATCTTTTTTGACGATAGGCAGAACCGTATTTTCATCGATAAAGCTGCAGTTGTGGGTTTTGCAAAAAGCAAGCATCTTTGGCCGGCGCGGAGCAATGATCAAAATGCGGCGGATCGGGTGTCTGACATGCCGGCGAAGCCCGGCTACCACATGGGGCAGTGTGGCCAGGTCCTTTTCAATTGCCGGGATCAGCACATCAATCGGCACCGCGCGGCCGGATAAAGCATTCGGGGACGATGGCATAAATTCATCTCCATTCACAGTATTCGCTGTTAGGATATGAACGTTCGCCCCGCCTGGAATGGGCCTTTTGCGCCCTAAAGCCGGAAAGAAGCGCCGATTGTGCCAATTAAGGCCGTCGTCCCGTCTCCACCGCGCCTCCCTGGGCCTTAAAAAATCCCAATATCGTCTCTGCTAACGGTTCGCCGCCGCCTGCATCTTCAAGTGAAAGCTCCTCTTTTTTGAACCGGTACAGCGGTTCTGTTTCGTCAATTTCCTTGCGCGCCATGCCTTCTGTAAGAACGCCGGTTTCCGGGTGCAGATAGGAATAACGGCTGTAATCCCCATCCTGCTCCTGGGTTACAAAATCCAGCTTTTCGTAGACCTCCATCCCTTTTTCGGCCGACCACCCGGCAAGCTCGGGAAAATACTGGCCGATGCTGTATATCGCGCACCCGCCGCAGCTGCCGGCCGTATCCATATAATCCAGCCGTTCGCGGGGGTTATCCGGATTCCGGAGGTGGAAACCGTAAGAAGCGTTGGCGCCTACACCGGAGTCGGTGGAACGCCATCCCCTTGGAGCGATCAGCAGGTACCCGTGTTTATCATCACCATCATTCATCCAGTAAGCCGCCAGCCCCTCCGCTTGATCCGGCATGATCGCAAAATCGACCGCTGACAGCGGGGTGACCGGGGTCACCGAAGGATCCGTCCCGTCACCCTTGATGTCGACACCATAAGAAGCTTCGATGGAATAAAGCGGCAGACTGATCTGCCCTCCCTCTCCTGAGGAAACAAAACTTACGGTCCCCTGCAAAATCATCCGCTGGTAGTCTGCTGTTGCGGGAAGCTCCACGCCCTTGTCTGCGGGCGATGTTTCGTCTGCGGGCCGGGCTTCGTCTGCAGACCGGGTTTCGTCCGCAGGCCGGGCTGCCGCCGTCGGTACAGCCGAAGCCCCGGGAGCCGTCCCGCCTTGTTCGGCTCCTCCTCCCTGCGTCATCGTCATCCCTTCAGGCGGCTTAACCGCCAAGTCCGGCCAGAACACCGTCAGCAGCAGCGCCGCGGCGAGCAGTCCGGCGGCCCCCAGCCCCCAGCCAAAAAATCTGCCGCGGGCACTCCGGGGGTTCCGGGCCCCTTTCTCCCCCGCTTCTCTCCGCACCTTTTCCTGCATCACGGAAGTAAACTGATTGTCCTGAAACGGCTTTTCCTTCAAATGCCGCAGCTTCTGTTCCAGTTCCGCATCGTCTTTCATCCGCCTCATCTCCCCTCTTCCCTTTCCTTCAGCAGCCGGGCCGCCCGCTGTTTCGCTCTGCGCAGCCGGGACTTCACCGCGGTGACCGATGCTCCAAGCATCTCCGCAATCTGTTCCAGCGTCAGGCCGTGATGCGCCTGCAGCAGCAAAATCTCCCGGTCTTTGGCGGGCAGCGCCAGCACCGCGCCCCAGACTTCATGCGTCAGCTGTTCGGCCAAAAAGCTGTCCTCCGCCGAGGGCATCGCCCCGTCCTCCGGAGCAAACCCGAACAGCGCCACTCTGCGGGCAAAAGCGGAGCGGCGCTGGCTGAACCAGCAGTTCCGGGCGATTTTGAACAGCCAGGTCTTCACCTGGGCTTCTCCTCTGAACGTATGCGCATTCCGGTAGGCTTTTATAAATGTCTCTTGGGCAATATCGTCCGCGGTTTCTCTGCGCCTGCATAGAAAATAAGCGTAATTCCACACATCTTCCCCGTACTGTTCCATCCATCCGGTCAGCACGGCTTCGCTTGACGAAGCACGCATTCCCGGTTCCCTGTTCTCCATAACCTTTTTTCCTCCCAGTCACTAAACAGACTAAGCGGAGCTGGTAAAGTTGCAGCTTTTGCGTCATTTTTTTTGGCCGCGGGGATGCCGGATTGCAGGATTAAGGGTATAACTGAGATAGCGATACTTACTTCTTTCCTCAGTTAAATCCGCCAGACGAGGAGCCGCACTACCAAATCGACACAGAGCCGGCGCAGGAACAGCCTAAGCCCGGCCATCAAAGGAGAAGAGAGACAACCTATGCTGATAGCCTTGGATATGGATGGAACACTGTTAAACGAAGACGGAATGATCAGTCCGGGAAACCGCGACGCAATCCGGCGGGCGCAAAGCCTGGGGCATATCGTAGCCATCGCTACGGGAAGATCATTTATGGACGCGGAAAAACAGCTCCGGCTGGCCGAGCTGGAATGCCCAGTCGTCAGCATGAACGGCGCGGGCGTAACGCTGCCCGATTTAACCCGGGTATCCAGCACTCCGCTTGAAAAAGAGACGATTATCCCGTTTTTGCGCTGGATGAGCGAGCTGCCGGAGCTGTATTACGAGGTGTACACCGGGGACAACGTTTATGTCGAGCTGAACAAACGCGTACGTCTGGAAAAGCTGGCCGCCGGCCAGCAGGCCGAGGTGCCGGAAGAACTGCGTTGGCTGATCCGGGCACTGGTGGACCAGCAGTTCCGGCAGGCAGCCGTAACGTATGTAGAGAGCATGGAGGAAGTGTGGAGTAAACCGGAGACGGTCATTTACAAAACGCTTGCTTTTTCGCTCAGTCCCGAGCTGCTCAAAGAAGCCGCCGGGCGGTTCGCCGGCGTTCCGGGTGTGATTGTGACGGCTTCACATGAAAACAACATTGAGGTGAACCACGAGCTGGCCACCAAAGGCGAAGGCATAAAAAAACTGGCCGCCCACTACGGCATCCCGATGGAGGAAGTAGCCGTAATGGGGGACAGCTATAACGATGTTCCCATGTTCGAGGCGGCCAGTTACCGCATCGCCATGGCGAATGCCGCGGACGTGCTTAAGGATATGAGCGACTTCATTACCCTCAGCAACCAGGAAGACGGGGTCGCCGCAGGCATTGAACATCTGTTAAACGGCACCCGCCAGCCAAAGTCCCGTTCCGAACAGCGCTAGACCTACCGCGGCTATAAAAAGGCTGGTCCCGACAAGCGATTTTTGGCCCAGTTTGACTGCCGTGAGATTAAAGGCGCTGTGCAGCGGAATAAGCAGGATGACCGTCCAGGGGTTATGTGCAACAATTAATGTAGCCCCGATATGAAAAGCGGACGCCCAAACGCGCTCCAGAATTCCCCACAGCGGACTGGCCTGAAGATTTCCCTGCTTCAGCAGGATTTCTTTGGCCTGCATCGCTTTCTCGTCCGTACGCGGTAGGAGCGAGACGATTACCGCGACATTGACCATCACAAACAGCACCTCGACCGCCGCCCAGCCTTGCCCGACCGAATGCGCCCAAGGCAGCGCGGCCGAGGTTAATGCGATCAGAAGCAGCCGGACGGACTCCTCAAAGACACCCGAGCTGGCTCCCACAATTGTTTTCGCGCGTTCTTCAGGCAGATTGCGGACCAGGGCGCTGAGGGGGCCCCGCAGAAACAAGGCGATCAACCATCCCAGCGCTCCAAGGCCAAAACCTTTCCAGTCCATCCCGTATCCCAGCGACTGCATCAAGGCCCAAAAACCAACAGGCACCAGCAGGTACAGCGGGAGAAAGGTCAGTGCCCGGCGGGATACACCGGCAAACGGATCGGTCTCCTGGCCCGCACCGCGCTTATTCAGATCATTGGTTGTCGTCATCATGTTTTGTCCTCCTCTTTTGGTAGGAATTTTTCCTGCCCGGCACCGGGGATAACGATGGTGGAAAGCATCCGTCTGCGCCGGTCCGCGCCGGGTGCGTTACCGGCGTATTTGGCCATAGCGCCGCGTATCTCCTGAAGCAGCGAGCGGTATTCCTCATCGCTGAGCTCAAGATGCACCTGCCGGAACGATACGCCATCCTGTACCAAATCGTATTCCGGCTGTCTGACGTACTCCCCGAAGTCGCCGATCAGCGAGGCCGCAAACCGCAAAAACAGCTGCATATGCTCGCCGGCGGAAGCCTGCGTCGTGCCGCTCGGCGTAACCGTTTGCCCGCCGGGGGAGAGAGTATACACTTTTTCAAGCGTGCCGCGCACCTTGTTTTCTTCCGCGACGCCGATGATGTTCGCCTTCAGCATTTTGTCCAGATGCCGGTACAGGGTTGCCTGCGGTACATCGCCCAGTTCATCCAGCAGCTGCTTGGCTGTCCGGTTGCCCCGCATCGCCAGAGATTGCAGAATTCGCATCCGGATGGGATGCAAAATCAAGTCCGCTTTGGGATCGGTCATCTTGCTTCACCTCATTATTATCATTATTGATAATGATAATATAACGTATTTTAGTGTCTGCCGCAATCCCTTTGGACAAAAAAAGAGAGCCGGCCAGCATCGCCGAATCTCTTCAAATTTTTGGTAGCAGCAGAACTCCAAAAATGTAGGCGCAGGCTTCGCTCCTGCAGCTCATAGCCGCCTCTGGTGCCATCGCTTCTGCACCATCGCCTCTTTCCTGTCATTCACTCGTTCGGCCTAAACAGATTGTTTTGACTGCCGCTTCTGCAGCTCGCGGATCGTATCGCCTATCGCCTGCTCGTGAGACGTCCAGCGGATCGGTCCAATCTCCCGCTCATATTTACTTCCGCTAAGCACAAACGGCTCCTCCGTCAAATACAGCATCTCCACCACTTCCTTCATGACGGGATTAAACAGCCCTGCTAGTGAAAGGCTGATCCGGCCCATGGGAATTACGGGTTTACGTGTACCAGCGGCCGCTTGAGCGATGCGGACGATCTCTTTTCCCGAAAGAAGCGAAGGTCCGGGAATATGCCAGTTCTGTCCGTATGAAGTCTCTTTTGACGCAACTTCCACAATCATCTTGGCAGCGTCGGGCAGATACACATATTCTCTGGGCACCGTCATGTTGCCGACAAATACGGCCGGTTTGCCCGCGGCGATGGCTCCCAAGGTAACATCCAGATAAGAGGCTTGGGCTGATGGGCCATAATAGTCGGGTAAACGGACAATAAGCGGCTCTGCTCCCTCCCACCTGTTACTGAAAATCAGGGACTCATAGGCAAGCCGGATTTTGCCTTTGCGGGTATGGGGCCGCTTGGGATGGTCCTCCGTGGCCTGGTCCACAGTTCTGCGTCCATAGGGATAAATTCCGTCGACAACAACAATCTTGGTCCGCAGCCGCTGTGCAGCAGTCATTACAGACTCACCCAAGTGAAGCAACCGGCTCTCCATCTCATGATAGGGAATATTGGCGCTGTGAAAAATCACATCCGCTCCCTCAGCCGCCCGTTCCACATCGTCAGGGTTAAAAGCATCCCCGGCCGCCAGATGCAGACGGGCCGGTGTGCCCAGCGATGCGCTTAAATTTTGCAGCTTGCCCATTGACCGCCCGAACGCTACGGTTTCGATTCCCCGTTTCAACAGCTCTGCCGTCAGCGGCTGTCCAACCCCGCCTGTTGCTCCCAGAACGATTGCTTTTTTCATTTTCGCTCGCCTCCACATTCGATTATGGTTATTGATTGACCAATTACTTATCCTCAAAAAAAATATCTCTCTAGTTTTTTGCCATTAAATCCGGCATATCAAGCGCCATCGCCACATTGCACAATATCCCGCGCGCCAGGAAATCGGACGTTCGTTTGGCGGCCTCCCCTATACCAGCCTTCTCAAACGCTTGGTGTACCGTTCGCTGGATCTGCTCCATTCCACGGCGCATCGCTTCCCGGACAGGCTCCTCGCGAATGGTGTAAGCCTGCATCTGCAGCAGGATTTCGTTCCGGTGAGCCTGCATAATCTGCTCATAAGCTCCAATCAGCCTTGATTCCAGCTCTGCCGCGGGCGCAGTCGTGATGATGTCTGCAAAAGCCTGCAAAATTCGCTCCATGGCGACGCCGAGCGCCTCGACGAGCAGCGATTCCTTGGTGAAAAAACGGTACACATAGGGCTGGGAAATCGAAGCCCGCTCCGCCACCTGAGCCGTAGTCGCACGGTAATAACCAATTTCGGCAAAAACCTCAATGGCGGCAGACACAATCTCCTTCTTGCGGTTTACGGATGTTGCGGTCTCTTTACTCATGTTTTACTGCTCCTCAGCTTCCAGCTTAGTTTAGTTATTGATTGGCCAATCACTAAATTTGAATTTATCTTAGCTTATTCCCCTCCGCTTTGCAAGCCCCCTTTTTTAATTCCGCTCCCTTTATTTTATACCCTCGCTATCACGCCTTCTGATATCACGTCTCCTCCAGCGATTTTAGGTTCCCTTAAAGTCATTTTAAGCTTTCTATAAGGTTCGGCGGGTACAATAAGGTCAGACACCGGCAGCCAGACAGTTGCACTAGACGTAATAATTCAACCATTTACACCCGGAAAGAGGGATGTTATGAATATCAAACGGGTGATTGTCGTAGGAACTTTGATGATTGTCATGACAGTAGGCGGTAACTCCTGGATGACCTTAAAAGCGTCAGCCAGTCCAGTCGCCCGGTTCTCCAATGAAACGGTTGCGGACAGGGATCCCCTGCTGGATGCGCTGAACCGTCCTTCCGAAGAAGAGTTATACGATGCCCTTTACGATGGGCGGACACTTGCCGATATCGCCTCCGTTCGAGGCGCCGATCCAGACGCTGTAATTGCGCTTCAGACGAAACAGTTGTCGGAACAGCTGCAGGAGCGGCTCGACTCCGGATCCATTACGCCAGAGCAGTACAAACTGCAGATGGAGGAAGTACGCGAGATGGTTACACGCAGCTTCTATCAGCCATACGGTACATAAATAACCTGCAGCAAACCAATCGCCCCTTGTGCGGCGCGTCAACTGGACGCGCCGGCAAGGGGCGATTTGCGTGCCGCCCGGCGGGCGGTGCACTGATTTTATATATAGTTACGGTCAAACGGCTCAGTCTGCAGGTTTCGTTCCAGGCTGCGGCCGTTTGGCCTTCCGTTCCTCTTCGTTCGTAACCTCCAGAATATCCAGCAGGAACACCAGGATCGGAATGCCGAGAATCAGACCCCATACGCCCAAATAATGTTCGCCGAACAAAAGCACAATAAGCGTATAGAACATCGGCAGATTCATTTTGGAGGACATCAGTTTCGGATTTAGGAAATAACCCTCGACGAAATGCAGGACGGCAATCATAGCGAGCACATAAATCACCATGATTAAACCGCCGATGTTATAGCCGATGATACACAGCGGAACCAGGGAAATGATAAACCCGGCCACCGGGATCAGGCTCAGCAGGAATATCATGATTGCCAGGGCAAACAGGTATGGAAATCCTAAGATCGCCAGGCCAATCACCGTAAACACGGTATTAAACACTGCAATCAAAATTTGCGCTTCAATCACTTTGCCAAAGGAAGAGACAAACTTGCCGCCGAAGTATTCCAGCTCTGTGTAGAACCAGGAGATTTTGCTGTGGCGGAGCCGCGAAGTGAAGGCTACAACCCGGTTTTTCTCCAAAATAAATACAAGACTCAGGATGAGCGACAAAACGAAAGTAGTACCCCAGTTACTGATGCGAAGCACATATTCCAGCCCCCGGTTAATATAGGACTGATAATTCATTTCTTTAAGCGTGGAGTATAAATGCTGGACGATTTCATTCTGCGGCAGATCTTCAGCTTTCAAATTCACGAGGAAATCGGTCAGCTGCTTGACCTGCACAAATAGCTTGGGCGTATAATTCACCAAGGCAAACACCACCATGGCGATTAAAGCCAGATACAGGGCGATAATAATAATCTTGCTGTTGATGGTGAAGAATCTGCTTAGCCTGCGGGACAGCATCTGCTGGAAGCTGTTCATGATATAAGCGATCAGGAAGGTAAGCAGAACGAGGTTCAGCATATCCCGGATGCTGTAAATCAGCAGGCAGATCAGCAGGATAATACTGAACCGCCGGATCGTCAAATTTGCAAAAAAACGCTTAAATACTTCCATTCTCCCTCTCCATTCACCCTGCAATTGCATCTCTCTTCCCTTAAGTCTAACGTAAGGCAATCCCCCGCCGCAACTCCAATTGTGTCCGCTTTAGAAACGCGCCTCCGCTCTTAGACGAAATTTGCTATCAAACGCCATCCCGGATAATCCGTTTAAGCGGTTACATCCTTTCATCAGACCAAGGAAACAACCGTCCAGCGCTGTCTAGCGTCTTCTTTACCTTGCGGGATACGGGCAGTTTCCTCCTTTGGGGCGGGTTTTCTGTTTGTATGTAAAACAGGCTCCGCCTTTGCTGCGAGGAGAAGCCTGTTAGCAATGAAAGCTACCCGGGCGGTTGTACGCCCTTATGTTTATTTATCCGAAATTTCGATCCGCTTGCCCTGCGGCTTGGAACGTTTCGGCACCTCAAGCGACAGCAGCCCATCCTTCAGCGAAGCCCGGATGCCGTCCTCTTCAATATCCTGTACATAGAAACGGCGGATATATTCGCCATAGCGGCGTTCACGCCGGACGACTTTTTCCTGCGAATTCTCCGCTTCGCTTTCTTCCTTGCGCACTGCGCGGATCGTCAAATAAGGATGGGCGTAATCGATGTCGATATCCTCCTTGCGGAAGCCCGGCAGCTCAGCTTCAATCCGGTAAGCCTGCTCGGTCTCACGCACATCCGTCCGGAACGACAGCGCTTCACTGCGCAGCGGAGCAAAAAAGTCGTCCTGGAACATCTCGTTAAACGATTTTGCCAGCTGACTGAACGCCTCTTCCCGGCGCTTGCCAAACGGAATCAGATCAAACATGATACCATTCTCCTCTCTTTGACTTTATTTGACCTTACGCTTCTATTATAGGCCTGCAGCCTGCGAAAGCCAAAGCCGAATAACAGCAATTAGCGGCGGTTACCGGAAATAATCAAGGAAAACTGCAATGCTGCGGGTATGTTTTTTGAATTTTGACCTTCATTGACCTTTATACGCCTGTTCTCTTAATTTGGGGCATGCCTTCTGCCCTCCGCTCCTCCGTGTCCGTGTCCGTGTGAGTTGCCGGGTTCTGCGTCCGATCCGCTCCCGCGGCATTGCCGTTAAGGTAAATGTAAGATTGGCGACATGCCCGCGAAAGATCAGCAGACTATACTGAAGCAGCTTGCACCAGGAAGCACAGCCAACTGAACAAAGGAGAAGAAAAGCAATGAAAAAATGGATACTGCTAGGTGCCGCGATGACGGCTCTCTTTACCGGGCTGTTTGCCCCGACCATCCAGGCTGCGCCGGCCGGCGGAACAGATACAGCCGCAGCGGTTAAGCAGCGGATCGACCGGCTGATGGACACCGAGCTGGAACGGCTGCATATTCCGGGGGCGGCGGTTGTCGTAACCGAAGGGGAACGGATTTTGTTCAGCGGAGGATACGGTTATGCAAATGTGGAGCAGAAAAAACCTATGAATCCCGCTTCCACAGCGGTACGTATTGGTTCACTAACGAAATTGCTGACCGCGGTGGCGGCCCTGCAGCTGACAGAAGACGGCCGATTGGAGCTGCACCGCGACATCAACGCTTATACTTCAGCGTACCAGGTTCCCAGCTTTCCCGGGCATCCTCTTACACTGCATCATCTGCTCACGCATACGTCGGGACTGGACCAGTCGCTCTACGGCGTGATGTTTGGCAGTGAAGGGGAACAAAAGGCGGGAGACAACGGGAACTCAAGCAGTCTAGGCGGGGATACCGCGGCGTCCGATTTATATTTGAAAAATTATTTTAAGACCCAGCCGCCTGTACGGCCTCCCGGAGAACGGTTCGAATACGCCAATATCAATTACGGCATTATCGCCAGTTTGATCGGGCAGACGGACGGGGGCGGGTATACGAAGTATATGGCCGAGCATCTGTTTCGTCCTTTGGAGATGAACAACGCCGCTCTGGATGTTAAGGACGAGAACCCGGATCAGCCAGTTTCGTATAGCTATACCGGCAAGGAATATGAAAAGAAGCCTTACGATCATTTCCGGCTGTTGGGAGCGGGAGAAATTAGTATGACGCCCGAACAGTTTTCACATGTTATGGTCGCGCTGCTGAACGAAGGACAATACAAAAACCGGCAAATTCTGAAGCCGGAAACCGTCAAGGCGATGCAGGCATTGCAATATACCCCCCATCCAGAGCTGGACGGGTTCGGCTACTCGCTATACCGTTCGGCGCTGCCGGATGGAACCCCCATGTTGCAGCATACGGGCGAGGTGGACGGTTTCTTGTCCGAAATGACACTCCTCCCCTCAGCGCGTATCGGGATTTATGTTGTCGTCAATGCGTTGGAGTCGGATCTAGCCCTGCATCGAGAGGTCGTATCCGAGGTACTTGCGGCGATCCCGGAAGTTCATCGCACCCAAGAAGGCAATGGCAGCGGAGCAGCTGCCGGAGGGAATAACAAGGACAGCGGCGCCGCGCAGCAGGAAAAACCACAGAAAGGAGAACAAGCAGCGGTATCCGATGCGGCAGATGAAAACCTGGAGCAGTATGCAGGATATTACAGCTATCGTATAAGCCCCGTGCACGGCTGGGGACGGTGGGTCCGTTTTTTTGAGGGAGCAAGCTTTAAGGTTGCCGCGGGGGAAAACGGCCTGAATGTAACCGGCAAATTTCCGAGCGGAGAAGGAGACGCCGAAACCAAAGCTTTTATCCCGGCGGGTAACGGCTTGTTTAAAGAGCAGGACGGGCCGCTAAAAATATGGATGCATCAAGTTCGCGGGGAATGGAAGCTGACCGGGATCGACGAAGTGACGATGGACCGGCTGTCTTTTGCAGAACATCCGAAGATTCTCCTGACAATTTACGTACTGTTGGCGGTTATATGGCCGGCTGTGCTGCTGTACCAACTGGTCCGGCAGGCGGTGCGGAAATTCCGGCGCCGTGCATCGGCTCCGCTATCGATTCCTCTGCTGGCGATCCCGGTCTTGTTCATTGTATATCTGCCGGTTCACTTCCTGTACGCCCTTGTCCGGATGACCTATGGCTTCCCCGCCTGGTATCGCATCGGCGTCTGTTCTCTGCCATTTGCCGCTTCGGCGGTTGCCTTGGTGCTGCTGGTCAAATATGGACGCCAGTTGGCACGGGGCGAACGGCCTCCGGTTCTTTCCTGCGCAGTTGCCGTCATGGCGCTGGTTCATACAGGTTTTTTATTGTATTGGAACATGCTGTCGATCCACCTGTTCTGAGGCTTTGCCGCCAATTCCGAGCGTGAACCGGAAAACAGTTTTGCCCTGGACAGGAACAAGTTCAAGCGTGCCTCCATGCAGCTCGGCCGTTTTCCGGGCGATGGACAACCCGAGGCCGGTGCCGCCGCGGCTTCCGCGCGCATCGTCTCCCCTGACAAACGGGTCAAATATCGTGCTCGCAAGCGGTTCGGCGATACCGCCGCCGTGATCCGCCACCGTCAGCTCAGCCAGCCCTCCGGTCTGCCGCAGACGGAGCACGACCTCCGTCCCTGGCGGGCCATAGTTAAGCGTATTGGACAGCAGGTTGGAGACGGCGCGCCGTACAAGCTTGGTGTCGAAAGCGAAGACGAAGCTGCTCCGGGGGAGATCTACCGTCAACGGCATCTTTTTGCCCGCAAACAGTTCGTAGTACTCCGCGGCAAGCTCACGAACAAGCTCTACCAAATCAGAAGGAGCAGGAGAAAGCGGATAATCGGGGCTATCCAGGCTGGAAAAACGGGTTAAATCCTCAATCAGTGCCGTTAAATGGGCAGACTTTTGGCTGATCAGCTCCAAATACCGTTCCCGCTTCGATTCGTTTTCCGCCATACCGAGCCGCAGCGCCTGGGCATATCCCTGAATGGTTGTTACGGGGGTTTTCAGGTCATGGGACAAGTCGGCGAGCAGCCGGCTGCGTGACTCTTCCAATCTGCGGTTCTTGGCCTGTGCCCGCTCAAGCGCTTCGGACATGGCATTCAGATGCTCCTGAATGACCGCAATTTCATAGCCCCCCTTATAGTCCAGGCGCTGTCCGTACCGCCCTTCCGCCATCTCCCGGATCCCCTCGGCGATTCCTTCCAGCGGCCGGGCAACCGTACGTGCGGTCCACAGCTTGTACAACCATGCATTCAGTCCATGGAGCGCCAGGAATGACAGCAGCCAGCCCAAACCGACCTCCAGATTGGCCGAGGTAAAACGGAGCACCAACAGCAGCATACCGATGCTGGTCACGCCCATAAGCAGCATAAAAAAAAGATAGGCTTTCATCATGCTGTGAGACAAACGGGCCGGCTTCATGGGAACTCCTCTCTCCGGGCGAACTTGTAGCCGATCCCCCGGACCGAACGAATGTATAAGGGCTGCTTGGGATGATCTTCGATTTTGCCGCGGAGCCGGGAAATATGGACCATCACGGTGTTCGCATCTTCGTGGTAATAATCAGCCCATACCCGCTCGAACAGCTGTTGTTTGGTGAAAATCCGTCCAGGCGAAGACATAAAAACTTCAAGCAGCTTATATTCCAGTGCGGTAAGCTCCACCGGCTCACCCTGCTTGGTTACTGCGCACTCCCGCCGGTCGAGCGCCAGGTCCCCGATGCGAACCGTTTCTTCCGTTCCCGCTGCGGCTGCTTCCCCGCCAAAATCATAGGCGCGCCGCAGCAGCGCCTGCACCCTGGCCACAACCTCCAGCGGATTAAACGGTTTGGCTATAAAATCGTCGGCGCCGAGATACAGCCCGAGAATTTTGTCGGTATCGGCATTTTTGGCAGAGAGCAGGATCACCGGGAGACGATGACGGGCCCGCAGCCGTTTAAGCAGCTCCGATCCATCCAGCCGCGGCATCATGATATCGACCACCGCAAGGTGCACCGGTCTCCCGCTCTCAATGAGGCTCCAGGCTTCCTCGCCATCATGGGCCTCAAGCACAGCAAGCCCCGCCTGTTCGAGAAACAAGCGGAGCAGCTCGGTTATTTCAGGTTCGTCGTCTACCAGCAATACAGTTCTTGTCATGGCCAGGCTCCTTTGCTGCAATACAGGGGCGCTGCGCGCCGCAGCTGTCTCTCCCCCGCGGAATGTAGAAGTTATGTTGTCTAACCTACTATACATTCGGAGTCTGACAATTGAAATCCTTGACTTCTTATCAAAATATTGAATGCGGCTTAAAGTCTTTTATTCATACCGCACCTTAGTACAGTCCGCACCTTTAATACAGCGCCCTCCACAAGTAAAAAACAGCGTAGCTCTCCCAGCCGGGCCAGCGGACGAACAGCTCGCGCAGCTCGGGCAGCGTCGGCTTGCGGTCCATGCCGGTCAGCGCTTTGACCGCGTTCTGCAGGCCGACGTCCCCATACGGCACCGCTGTCAGATCACGCAGGCAGCGCATTCGCACGTATTGGGCCGTCCATGGGCCAACGCCCCGGATCGCCGTCAGCTCCCGCTCTGCTTCCTCCCCGCTCAATCCCGCCAGCCGCTCCCGGCTGATCCGGCCGGATGCGAGCCATTCGGCTGTTTCCCGGATGGCTCTTGCTTTATTTCGCGTCAGCTGCAGACCGGTCAGTTCCTCCCCTTCGGCCGCAGCCATCCGTTCAGGGCCGGGAAACAGGCGGTATGTCCGGCCGTTCCACTGCAGGGATTCCCCGTAAGCTTCAGCTAGTCTTTTCTTAAGCGTATAGGCAAAAGTGAGGTTGACCTGCTGCCCGACAATGGCCCAGCACAGCGCTTCGAACAGATCGGGCACGCCAATCAGCCTCAGACCGTAGAAGCGCTCAGCAAGGGGACCAAGCAGGGCATCCTCCGCGGCCATCCGGTAAAACGGCCGCAGGTCGCGGTCCAGATCAAACCACTCCGCCGCATACCTCAGCAGCTCCGGACCATCCTCCTCAAGCAGGGAGTCTCCTGCCAGCCGCTCAATCCCCAGCCTTCCGGGAGCCGACCAGTCAAACCGGATGAGAACAAGCCTGCCGTCCAGCCGGAGCAGCCGGTTTACCCCCCGGGGATCCGCTTCATACAGGCATTCAAGCGGGGAGCGCTCCAGATAGTCCAGGCAGACTGCCGGATCAAATTCATCCGGCAGCATCCGTTCAAAACGCAAACCGGTCATGCCCCTTTACGGTAAAGCGGGTAATTCCCTCCAGCTCCAGCAGCTCCTGCTTCAGCACCAGCCCGCCCCGGTAACCGGTTAAGGTGCCGTTTGTGCCAATGACGCGGTGGCATGGCAGGATAATGGGCAGCGGGTTTTTGCCGTTAGCCGCACCAACCGCCCGCATGGCTTGGGGTCTGCCCACAAGGGCCGCCAGCTCCTTGTAACTGATCATTTCGCCATAGGGAATCCGGCCCAGCGCAAGCCACACCTCCCGCTGAAACGCCGTCCCCCGCACATCAAGCGGAATTCCCGCAAACGTCTCCGGCTGCCCGGCAAAATAACGCTCCATCCGTTCAACCGCTCCCCATTCGGCAAACGGCCCTTTGTCCTGCCGGATCTCGGCCCCCGGAACGGTTTTGGCAGCCCAGTCCCGAAGGGTCTCCTCTGTTTCATGCTGGAACGATATCCGGCAAATTCCCCGGCCGGTCGCGATCAGCGTCCAAGGTCTGCCGCCCAGGTCCAGCTTGTACAGATACAGTCTTGGCTCGGTTAAATCATGGGCTTGTTGGTTTACAGATTGGTTTACAGGTTGATTCAGCGATTGGTTTATAGATTGGTTCATAGACTGGTTCATCGTTTGACTCACAAAATGATTCATCATTCGTTATCCCTCCTTATGCTGCCTGCGATAGTCTCCAGGTGTAAATCCGGTCCGTTCCCGGAACCAGGCGCTAAAATGAGAGGCGCCCCGGAAGCCGGCCGACTCCGCTACGGCCCGCACCTCCATCTCCGACTGGGCTAAACACTGCTTGGCCCAACCCAGCCGCACTTCATCCAGCGCTGCTGCGGGTGAGCGCCCGGTTACACGGGTGTACGTCCGCTGCAGATGAAACGGGCTGACCGCCAGTGAACCGGCGAGCTCCTTCAGCGTGAGATGCTCGGCAAACCGCACGCGAATGATAGCATCCACTTGAGCCGCCAGCGCGGCGTCCGGGCTCAATCTGCCGTTTTCCTCCGGACGGCACCGCTTGCACGGACGAAAGCCATCCCGGACAGCAGCCTCCAAGGAGGGATAAAACGTCACGTTTTCCCGTTTGGGCGTTCTGGCCCGGCAGGAGGGCCGGCACACAATCCCAGTTGTCCGCACGCCGGTATAAAAGACGCCGTCATACGTCGCTTCCTTGGCGGCGACTGTCTCATAGATCCGGTCAAATAGTTGGGCGTCCATCCGCGATCCCTCCTTCTACGGAACAGTATAAACGATTTAGCGGAACGGCAGCAGTCCCGCCGGCTATGAGCGCAACATTTCGATAGTCCGGGCGGGCCGCCCACGAAGAGGTTGACTTCGCACAGAGCAAAGCAGGCCTGTACGAAGGAGTTGCCTTCGTACAGGCCTGCTGCAAACTGCTGTTAGTTCCCGTTACAATGCCTTTTGTGCCGGGGCATCCGGTACCTGCGGCATCTTTTTTTTCGCATAGTCAGAATAATAAGCGGTAATGATCGGAACCAGGATCGAGGTGACGATCACCGCGGCCGCCACCAGCGCAGTTGCCGCTTCGGCGGCCGGCAGGAATTCCGGCTTCAGGTTCGCCACCAGCATCGGGTTGGCTACAGCCGCACCTGCCGTACTGGAAGCTGCGATGCCCGCCGTTCCGTTGCCGCCGCCGATGAACCGGTCGGAGAGAATCAGCGGAATACCGGTGATGATGATAACGCCAACGCCAAGCAGGATGCCGAGCAGTCCGGTATCTACAATTACACGCAGGTCAATCGAATTGCCGAGCGCGAAGCCGAAAAACGGAATGAGCGTTTGGGTCGCCTTGCCAAAGTAAGCGCGTAGGTCGTGGTCCAGGTTGCCGAGCAAAAAACCGATCAGGAACGGCAGGACCGCGCCTACAAACACATGCGGTTCAAAAACGGCAACGCCCGTGCTGCCAAGAATCAGCATCGTAACGAGCGGGCCGGACTCAATGGACATCAGAACAAACGCGCCGGCCTCTTCTTTGGTACCATACTGCTGCATAATCGAAGCATACAAGCCGCCATTGGTCATATCCATCGCCGAAACAATCGCCAGAACGGAAAGGCCGGCGAAAAAGCCGGATTGAACGCCGCCTTCAGGCAGAAACTGTACCGCAATCATTGCAACTACCCAGGCAACCGCAATTTTGGTCAAAACCAGCGTACCCGATTTACGAAGCACGGTGCCTGTGGCGCGGACGTCGATGGAAGCTCCCATACAGAAAAACCATACTGCAAGGATCGGCACAGTGCCGGTCATGAGGCCTTTGGTGAACCCGCCAAAATAATCGCCTGCGCCAGGTGCAAACGTATGAATAATCGCGCCGAGGAACAGGGGAACCAGCATCATGCCGCCGGGGATTTTATCCAATGTCTTTTTAATTTTCATAAATAGTACCTTACCTTTCTTATCACAAGTTAAATACTATATAACTCTCAAATAGTTAATATTTACATTTTGTGTGTGCAGGGAGCCGTCTTCCGCTCCGTGGTCCTTTCCGGCATGCTTCGTTTAAGCCCTCATACAGACTCGAAACTGAGAAAAGAAAGCGTTTGCAGACTCCGCATGCCCGGTCAGCCGTCAACACGTACGGCATTCAGGCGTATTCACTTTACTTGTGCTCCAGTCCGAGCTCAGGAATCATTTTGGCGAACCGGTCATGGTTCTCTTTGAGCTGTCTGGTGAACTCCTTGCCGTCGCGGACCCGGATCCCCAGCCCGTTTTCTTTCATAAAATCCTTAAATTCCTTTTCTTCCGTCCCTTTAATGAACGCCTCCGCCAATTGATCCGCAATGGCGTCCGGCGTATCCTTCGGCACGGCCAATCCCCGGAACGTTCCGATGAATTCGGCGTCCACGCCAGTCTCTTCTTTCAGCGTAGGCACATCCGGAAGCGCCTCGGACCGTTCATCTCCGTCAATAGCCAGCGTCCGCAGCGTGCCGTTGTCCACATAAGCCTTCACTTCGGCCGGACTAACCGGTACGGCATCCACAAAACCGCTCACAAGCGCGGATACCGCAGGGCCAGCCCCCTCAAACGGGATGTGGGCGAACTGCACGCCCGTTCCACGCTCCAGCGTAATCGCCGCCAAGTGCCAAATGCTGCCTGTGCCGGCGTTGCCCATTTTAACTTCTCCTGGATGCGCTTTCGCGTAATCCAAAAACTCGCCAACCGTCTTCCATGGCGCTCCCGCCCGGACCGTGATGGCGGAGGGATCGTAATTCGTCTGCGCAATGGGCTTAAAATCTTCATAAGTAATCGGCAGCAGTCCCAAGTGGGGAAGCGTTGTCAATTCCGCCACCAGGTAGGTTACGGTGTATCCGTCTCCTTTTGCCTGGGCGCCTTCCATCAGTCCTACGGAACCTCCGCCTCCCGTCCGGTTTACCACCATAATGGGCTGGCTGAGGTGCTTTTCCGCCGCTTTCGCCAGCGCTCTTGCCGTCTTGTCCGTTCCGCCTCCTGCCGCATAAGGCACAACCAGCGTTACGGGCTTGTGTGGAAAATCGGCCGCTGTGTCCGCGCGCTCCGAATCTGCGGCTCTGTAAAAACCTATAATGACGGCGGTGAGAACGGCCACAGCAGCCGCTACCCGCATCCCCCGGTATTTACGATCCGTTTTCTTTTCCAAAGCGATCCCTCATTTCCTATTCAGTTATGTCCCCGCGGGTGCCTGCCGGACTATGTGTCATCCAATAGATTTTTCCGCGCCCGCCCGCCGCGATCACCTCCAAGTTGTACTTGTTTTCACCAGCTGTGAAAGTTTTCTCAACTGGAGTGTAACGCACGGCCGCGGACGCGCACAATCGTATAATCTTATTTTGGATCGTCAGAAACGCCGGAACGGCGCGGTTTTGGCCGATCTGCATATTCATCGGAATATTTGCTGGTTTCCCGGTATTTGCCCGGAGTAATCGATTTCACTTTGCGGAAAGCACGGATAAAGCTGTTTTCGTTCTGATACCCGACCTGCTGGGCGATATCGGCGATTTTGAGCGGGGTGTCCCGCAGAAGCTCGCTTGCTTTTTCAATCCGGAGGGCCGTTAAATATTCGTATACGGTTGTTCCGGTCTCTTCTTTAAAAATGGTGCTGACAGACGATACCCCCATTCCCACATGTGAGGCTACGTCCTGCAGACCGATATTCAAATGCATATGGCTGTTCATATATTCGATCATGGCCTGAACCAGCTGGTATTCTTTCGTCAGGCGCCGCTGTCCGGACTGTTCAGCAAGCCGATGCACAATCCGGATAAGCATCTCCTCAATCTCCGTCAAATCCATGCTAAGCAGCTGCTTCGACGTATAATCCGCCAATTCTTCCGGGAGCTCATAGCCCCCGGCGGCCGCATAACGTTCCATTTCTTCAAGCAGCTCGCCCGCCGAGCGGATCACTTGCTGCGGCGCGGCGGCTTTTTTGCGGCAGCCCGCCGCCCATTTGGCGATCCAATCCGCCGCCGTGCCGCCGTCCGACGCTTTGACCGCATGGACGACTTCAGCCCTCCAGGAATCCTCCGTCCCCGGCTGGACCGAAGCCGGACCCGGAGAGTCCAAACCCTCATGGTAAAATCTAAGATGCCCATAACCTGCGTAAACCCGCTCCGAGAGCGCAGCTTGCGCTTCGGCATAAGAACGGGGCAGTTCCTGCAGCCCGTCCGCTTCGCCGCCGACTCCGGCGGATACCGAGACATGAAGCAGTTCCTTCAGCATCCCCTGCAGGGCCGATAGTTCATCTCTGAGAGAGACATTTGCCTCTTTCGGCTGCAGCAGCACAGCGAGACCCGGCAGCTCGGCCGTAGCGGTCACAACGCGGAAGGACTGGCCCAGCTTTTCCATAATGATATTGTTTAAGGCATACTTCAGCAGCATCTGATCTTCTTCCCGGTAGGCGGCCGACCACTGGGCGTACCGGTCGATTGACAGCACCGCAACCCGAAACGGCCCTTCCTTCCAATCCTGAAAATAATGCTCCCACTTGGTGCGCATGTCGAGCGCGCCAAGGCTCCGGGCAAGAAGGTCCTGCACAAATTTGGAGCGAAGCTCGGGCAGACTCCATTCCGCCACCCGCGCTTTGCTCTGAAAGTCACCCACCAGCTTGCCGATCACCGGCTCCAGCTCATGCAGGTTGCCGCCACCGGCCTGTTCAGGATTCAGCAGCCGGTTGATCCGCTTCAACGGCCGGAACGCCGCGTAGTTATAGTAATAAATCGCCGCACAGCCGGCTGCAATGGAGATTAAAGAGATCAGCAGCATCATGTTGCGCGCCATTTTTACATTCTTAAGCAGCTCCTCCATTGGAACAAGCGAGACCAGCCTCCAGCCGGTTACATCCGAAAACGTCTGGTTGGCCATGTATTCCTGCCCACCAAGCGTCACGTAGGCGAACGGCCGCACATCGATTTCGGCCAACACGCCTTCCATCTCAGAGGGAGGGACGGGAGCATTCAGCTTCGGATAAATCAGCGCTCCTTCCAGATCGTACACATATTGATAGCTGGATAAATGCGTATACATTTTGGAGAACAGCCGGTCATAATCCATATCGACCATTACGGCCCCGCTGACCTTCCCGTTCGTCAAAATAGGCCGGACCAGAGACAGCAGCTCCGTGCCGCCCGCGGGCGTCCGCCCGTCTTCAAGCGTTCTTCGTTTGAGCAGCAGCGGCTTGTCCTGGATTTGCCCGATCCATTCCGTCCAGCCGGTATCGCGGGCTTCACGCCAATCGGCGGTAAACCCGTCCGCACTGGACAGCAGGGAACGGTCCGCGAACTTCATTACGCTGATAGCGTGAAGATCCGGTCCGGTTGTAAGCGTCCGCAAATAAGACAGCGGTTCTTCCGCCTCCCCTGCGCTTACCGGCGTATCAGCGTTTATATATTTCAATACAGCGCTATGAAAGGTCAGATCCACCGCCTTGGCGTCGGATTCCCGGATCGCCCGGTTCATCACATCCAGATTAATTTGCAGCAGCTCCACATTCGGCGTGTTAAGCTCCGTGTCGAGCACTTCTCTGTATTTGGAATAGGAATACAGCCCAATGGCCAGGATCAGTAACGAAACGCCAAGCGTCAGCGTCAGGATCAGGCGGGTCTGTTTGTTTTTCAGTACGGTTTTGATGATAAAACGGAGCATATCGGCTGATTCATCCTTCCTCTTGTCGAGCCCCCAAAGGCGTAGCGCCTCCGAAACTTATCCTATTTCAACGCCTGTTTTGCCAATTCCTGCGATACATGTGAACGTTTTCGTGAATTTTAATTATATCAGTGCATCCCAGCTCCGCCGGATGTTCTTTTATTGTAACAGGCATGAAATGGAAAGGGCACCCTGAAGCGGGTGCCCTGCAGCGGTTCTAAACCGGCTGATTCAACGTAATCGCGCCATATAAAGGATGCGGATCTCCTGCATCGTTCCAGCCGACCGCCGTTAATTCCGGCCATTTTCCCAGCCACTTGGACACTTTGGCGAGATACGCCGGCTCGCCGATCAGTTTTTTGTTGGGGCGGACCATCAAATGGAACAAATCCTCCAGTCCGAATGGCGCGTAAAGCGTCCACGTTTCCTCTGAATTGCGGCGTAATCCAAGAGAAGAGGCCGTAGTGGGCCATGAGTTGATTGCATCCTCCACACTGATGTAAGGAGCCAGGGGGATACCGTACTTCTCCGTGTACCATACATGAACCCGGGCCTGATTTTTGATATCAAGGCGGACAGGAAGATCTTCGAATAGCAGACGACCGGCCTGAATTACGCAATCTTCCGCTTCATAAGATAAATCGCGTCCGTCATAATACACAATATCTACGTCTTCGATCCCATAAGCCAGGGGCCGGCCGGTCAGCCGGTTCCATACTGTCTGCACGATGCAGCCTGCCCCGATATAATAATTGCCGAGTCCAAGCGCCCCCGCCCGGTTCATTACTTCCATCAGCATGCCGTGTTCCTGAACGGCGGCCAACAATTCCTTGGTGTAACGCATGGGTCTCCTCCTTATTGCCGCGTAACCAGGCACTCGAACGCAGCCGGTATACTTTAATTATACTTGTTTGTTCCCAACTTCCCGATCAGTTCACATGTTATACTAACCGTACATTTTTAGGAACGGAGGGGCTGCAATCGTGATTGATTTTATCCGGGTTCGCTCAATGCGCGGCTAGCGAATTGAATAGCGCCAATGCTCTGCTCTGTGCAGAGGACTCAGGATAGGTCTGTCCGTTGTACCCTATACCCTGTCCCTACCGGCGATTCTTCGCCAGGGACTTTCCCCCTTATGCATTTACTGTGCTGGCTGTGGATTGCATGGTTCCTCATCATTCTAGGGAACATTGTTCCGCAGTGCATCCGCCACAGTTCTGCAGTTCTGCGGAATGTTACCTAAGACACGACGCAGGAATTAACAGGGGGGAAACTGTGTATGACGACCGCGAACGGCTGGAAAGCGCCGCGCGTTTCCTCCCTTCGCCGTCCCTACAAGGACTGATCCGCACAGGCAGCGGGATGCCTGTGTTTTTTTGCATGCATCCCGCCGCCTTACGCGGGACATAAGGACAGCACTTCATCCGTGTCTTCCGGCGCTGAGATTTTTCTCAGACCAAAATAAGAAACGGAGATGAAGGATAGATGAGAAAAACAACACCTTTAGTGATTATGGCCGGTGTACGGCTGCAGCAGGATATTCATTTTGAAGACGCTATGGAGGAGCTCCGCCAGCTGGCCGAGGCGTGCGAACTGCAAGTGGGAGGCAGCTTGACCCAACAGGCGGACAAAATAAATACCTCTCATTACCTCGGGAGCGGTAAACTGCAGGAGCTGAAAGCGATGCGGGAGGCTGCCAATGCTGACGCCGTCATCATCAATGACGAACTGACGCCTTCGCAGCTCCGCAACCTGGAGACAGCCCTCGGGATCGAGGTGCTGGACCGGACGATGCTCATCCTGAATATATTCGCCCGGCGGGCCCGGACCCGGGAAGCTCAGCTCCAGGTGGAAACCGCCCGGCTGCGGTATATGCTGCCCCGGCTTACGGGAATGAGCGAATCGCTTGGACGCCAGGGCGGAGGCTCGGGACTCGTGAACCGCGGCTCTGGTGAAACGAAGCTGGAGCTGGACCGCAGACGTGTTGAGGAGCGTATCGCCGCGCTGCAGACGGAGCTGGACAGACAGGTGGCCCGCCGCCAGCTGCAGCGCCGCCGCAGACACAAAAACGAATGGCCCGTCGTCTGCCTTGTCGGCTACACCAATGCCGGCAAATCAACGCTGATGAATGCGATTGTGGAGCATTATCACCCGGACCCGGACAAAAAAGTACTGGCCAAAAATATGCTGTTCGCCACGCTCGACACTTCCGTGCGGCGCATCGATCTTCCGGACCGGAAGTCGTTCCTGCTGACGGATACCGTCGGCTTCGTCAGCCGTTTACCCCATCATCTGGTCAAAGCCTTCCGCTCCACGCTGGAAGAAGTGACAGAAGCCGACCTGCTGATTCACGTCGCCGACCTGTCGAGTCCGCACATGGAGCGGCAGATCGAGGTGACCCGGCAGACGTTGAAGGAGCTTGGAGCAGACCGCATCCCCGTCGTTTATGCCTATAACAAAGCCGATCTTGCGGGAGTGAAGCATCCCGCTGCCGCCCAGGACTCGGTAACGCTGTCAGCATTCCGGCAGCAGGGGATCGGGGAATTGATCGGGCAGATCCGGGAACGGGTGTTTACGGATTACGTCCGCTGCGAGCTGCTGATTCCGTTCGACCGCGGCGATATCGTCTCTTACTTCAACGAGCACGCCGATGTGCGTGAGGTGGAATATGAGGAGTCGGGAACTCGGCTGAAGCTGGAATGCCGGGCGGCCGACTACGCCAAATACCGGGAACTGCTGCAGGGCTGAGCGTCCCGCGGTCCGGCGCCTGCCGGCAAAAACCAAAGTTCACTGAAACTGCCGCCCAGGTTGCGGGTCAGAGCCAGGCCGCCAAATTTAAACATGTCCGGATCGATCCGGCTATTCCCGGTCACCGGGAATTTACTGTACACTTGTAAAAAAGGGAACTCCGTCAGCGGAATTCCCTTTCTTTTTTACCATATTCTTATTAAACAGACTGGCAAATTGGAGGTGTATCATTTGAGCAAACGGCTCGATGCGCTGCTGGACAGATACAAAAACGAGATAGCCGGTATATTTGGCGAAAACTTAACCGGTATTTATTTGACGGGGTCAATCGTTTTAGATGGATTTCATGAAGGCAAAAGTGATGTGGACTGTACAGTGTTGCTAACAAGCCAGCCAAATGAAGTTCAAGCCGGGAAGATCAGAGAGACTCACCGCGTCCTATCGGCGCAATACAAAGATATGCCATTGGAAAGCCAATACATCGTGATAGACAGCATTCAAAAAAACGAGGCTGATACAGAACCCTTTTACAGCTACCATGACGGCAATTTGACGCTTGCAAAGTTTAACGCCAATCCCGTTACGTGGTTCACCTTAAAAAAGTATGGCCATACCCTTACCGGGACGCCCGCGGCAGATATAAACATCCCCATTACGATTGATGACGTCAAAAACTATGTAAAGGACAATGTGAATTCCTACTGGGCAAGCAAATTGCAGAAATTGCAAAAGCCGTTTTCCGTTGCCCGTATCTTTGCTTTGTCAGATCAAGCAGTGGAATGGTGCACGTGCGGGATTAGCCGGATGTATTATACGTTGCGTGAAAATGATATTGCTTCAAAAGACAGGGCAGCCGAATATAGCTTAATGCAGCTCCCTTCACCGTTTCACAGGATCTTAAAGGAAGCGCTGCATATCCGGACCGGCAAAGAAAGCCGGCAGTACCGCTCCCGTTTAAAACGCAGGGAAGACATGATTCAACACATGAAATATATGATAAAGACGATTAATGAAAAATCTACATCATGAGCGGATTGTGCTCAGCCCGTCAAGTGTGCTTCAAGGTTCTTCCGGCAGCCTGCCTGTTGCAGCTATGGTCAGGCACTTCAAACTGGGCATAAAAAGCGGCTCAAGGATCAACCTTGAGCCGCTTGGAGACATTTGGACTTCAATAATCGGCAAGGACATAAAACGTAAGCCTAGAGCTTGCGGGCAAATTCGATCAAGTCTTCCGACATCGTCCGGATTTCCGCCGATGTGGCATCAACCTGCTGCGTCAAAGCCGCCTGCGACTGAGTCAGCATCGACATGTTGGAGATATATTCCAGAATTTGAGTGATCATCGACTTCATATCGTTCAGACTGTGTTCGATATTTTCGGTAGCATTGGCGCTGTGCACAGCCAGCTTGCGGACCTCGTCGGCTACAACGCCGAAGCCCCGGCCTTGTTCGCCCGCACGAGCCGCTTCGATAGCGGCGTTCAGCCCGAGCAGGTTGGTCTGATTCGCAATTTCCTTGATAAAACCGGAGATGTCCCGTGTTTCCTCCGCACTTTTTTGCACCCGGAGGGCAGCTTCGCTTGACTGTTCCTGCGCCGCCGCGATTTCCTGCGCCTGGGAGCTGACCGATTTCACGCCTTCAACCAGGTCGCCGATCGCCTCGGACAAATCCTGCATCTGCTGCGTCATCTTCTGAACCATGGCGTCTTTGTTTTTTTCCAGCGTAATGTCACGGATGGTTCCCGCAACCCGCAGCGGAACGCCGTTTTCATCCCGGATCGTCTCGCCTGTAGCATGGTACCAGCGGTATTCGCCGGTTTTTCGTTTGAGCCGGTATTCATCATTAAAGGTCGTGGTGCACGTATAGTCGTTCAGGTAAGCGCCAAACTCCGCTACGGCGTCTTCCGCATCATCGGGATGCAGCCGGTCGCTCCAGCTGCTCAGCTGGCTCGGGAAGTCCTCCTCGTCCGTAAAACCAAGCGTACTGCGGAACTGCGGCGACCACCAGATTTTATTGTTCATATTCACAACATCCCCGGCAACAACCGTCATGTCCCACGGTGCTTCAATCAGCGCCCGGTTGATCAGTTCGTAACGCTCAATATAGGCGTTGTACTTTTCGTCGGCGGTCTGTTCTTCGTGAATGTCATACAGCACGCCAACAAACTTCAGCGGCCGTCCTTCCGCATCACGAAGCGCTGTTGCGACCGCACGTACCCAGCGGAATTGTCCATCCTTATGGCGCATGCGGTATTTCAGGTCAAATGCCGTCTGTCCGGTCCGGTCCAGCATGTGGGCGGCGAAGGCATCAAGCACCTGGCCGCTTTCTTCAGGGTGCAGACTGCCGACCAGGCTGTCAAAAGTGTTGGGGTATTCCGCTTCACTGCTGTAGCCGAGCAGGGAGCGGAACTCGTCCGTCCAGATATAGAGGTTGTCCGGATGCTGGTAGTCGCCCTCCATGACAATCATTTCCCACAGTCCAAACCGCACTGCTTTGGTCACGAGATCCATCCGGTCTTCAGCGGCCTTTTTTCTGCCGTTAACCGCGTTTAGAATCCGGTTGATATACCCTGCAAGCTCCCTTCCCTCCGGCGCAGAAACTTCGAGTTCATAATCCCCTTTAAAATCCGGCCGCTCCGCCTTCTCCGCCAAATTCCGCGCCGCTTCAGTCAACTCTGCCAGCACGCCGTTTGTTTCCGGAGCTGTCGTCCGCATAAATCGCATTTTGATTCCCACTCCTTTTATCTTGTTCATGCCTATTTATCTAATTCATAGTTCTTCTCTGTTTATCGGAATATTTAAAATTTTTCATGACGAAAAAACGCAAAAAAACAAGGTTCCTGACGCCTAATTTCCAGGTCGCTTCCAGCATGTTCCTTTTTTTCCGGCCTAAAGCAGATTAATGGGGTTTCGCGCCTTTCCGTCTGCTCCGCTTTCTTCAGCAGGCGGACAATATAAACAGCTGCGCAGGGCCGTGTCTCCGGTAAAAAGAGAACATGCGTACGGCTCCGCCATATCGTGGTATAATGGGGGATATGTCCGATAGATCCGACAGGAGAGGTTGTTATGCCCTTTCAATTCGACCTGGACGATGCCGGCTGGGACCGGCTGCTCCGGGATACCGCTTATTATTTTGACGACCTTACCCTCAAAAAAGGGTTCCAATATTTCAAGCAGGGCCGCGTCCGTTCACTCACATCGGCCGGTGCGGCCGGATTAACCGCGCTTGTGCAAGGCAAAGCGGACTACGCTTTGGAGCTGAATCCCGCGGATTTGTCCGCCGGGCGCTGCGACTGCCCGGACGATCCGCCCTGCAAGCATATGGCCGCCGCGCTGCTTGCGCTGGCGGACCGGCTCGGGCGGCCCGTGCTTGCCTTGGCCAACGCCAGGGCGGCTGTTCACCGGCGCACGCTCGCCCCGCCTGCGGCACAGACCGGCCGCCCCGCTCCCAAACGGGCGGAATCCGGTCCGCCGCCTGCGGCCATGAACGTCGCCGAATGGCACGCGCTGTTTGCGCGAAGTACGTCATCGCTTGCGCAGACGCCGCGCAACCAGGAATACGCCCGCCAGGCGGCGCTGCTGATTTACCGCAGCAAGCCGCCGATGACACCGGCCGCAAGCCGCCTGTTTGAGCTGCATGCTTCGCTGTACATTCTGGAGTCGCTAACGCGGCCGGCCGTGCAGGTTCCCGGAAGATACGTCTCCCGTTCGCTTGGTTACCATACGCATCTGGCGGCAACTGATCTGCAGAACGGGATCGAACGTTACCTGGAGTCCAAGCTGCCCTCCGGCGCGGAGGCAGACGAATGGCCGCGGATTTTGGACACACTCGCCTATCTGCGCCGTCTGATGCTGACGGAGGCGGACGGCGGCGCTTATTTTTATAACTGCTATGAGCTGCTTTGGAGCAACTGGCTGGACCCCCTTCGCCGGGGCGAACCGCTGTACCGGGACGAGCTGGACCGGCTGGATGCGGCTGAGATGGAGCTGGGCGCCGCCTTGTCCCGGCCGTCCTGGCTCATGGCCCGCGTTGCCATGCTGCTGCGTCTGTCCGAAGACGGGGAGGCCTGGACACTGCTCCGGCAGGCGGCTGCACTGCCCGGCTTTGAGCCCGCCCGTCTGTCCCCGCAGCTTCAGTCGCTTGCCGAAGCCGGGGACTGGCCCCGTCTTACGCGCTGGCTGGGCGAGATGGCGCAGCTTGCGCAAGGCCACCGTTTTTACGATTACCGGGCCTATGCCGCCTATTGGAGGGAAGCGATCCAGCACCTGCCGGAGAAAGAGCCGCAGATGTGGGGCTCCCTGGCGGCACTGCTCCCCCACTCGCGTGAAGTATACGCGGAGCTGCTGCTGTCCAGCGGCAAATGGCGGGAATGGATGGATTTTCAGCTCAGTTCGGGGGCAGAGCCGGCGCATTTTCGGGTGGCCGATCTGGAACCGCTGGAGAAAAACGCGCCGGAGACGCTGCTGCCCTTCTATCACCAGGCTGTTGAACGGCTGGTGGCGGAGAAGAACCGGAGCAGCTATAAAGCGGCCGTCCGCCTGCTTAAGCGGCTGGCCAAGCTCTATCACAAAATGAAGCGGGAAGATCGCTGGGACGACTTCTTCCAATCCTTTCTGCAGCAGCACAGCCGGCTTCGGGCGCTGCAGGAAGAGCTTCGGAAAGGAAAACTGATCGCATGAACGCTTACTTCCGCAGTGCGGCCGTAGGGCTCGGATTCAGCGAGCACGGCGACGCGCTGCTGTACGGGCAGAGCCAGCAGGGCCATGAACTGGACGGCTTGACGCTGAAGCGGCTGCTTTTTGCCTGGCATGAACCTTCCTTTTATGGAACAAGCCTTGAAATCCAGGATGCCGGAAGAATGGAGCTGGTCGTCCTGCCGGCAGAGCTGGTTGTGCCTTTCCTTGCTTCCAGACCGTGGCTGTCCCACGTCCAGTGGAGCTGGAAAGGGCTCGCCGCGCCGCTGGTGAAGCTTGCCCCCCGGCTCGCCGAGCAGATCGAGGAAGCGCGCTACAAGCCCAGCTTGTCCGCTTACCGCCGGGGCCGGCTGGAGTGGACTTGGGACGAGCGCTTTTGGGCGGATGACGAAAGCGCGCAGGAGGCCCTTGGGCAGATCGGTGAAGATGCCGATGTGCTGCTTGGCCTGCGCGCCGCCTTCTCCGCCGCCGTGTATGCCCGGCACTACGGCACGGAAGCCGCGGCGGCCGACCTGCGCCGGGAGCATCCGCTGCTGTTCGACCGGAGCGGCGCGGCCGCAGCGGGGATGGACGAGGAGGCGTGGCTGGTGGCGGTCGGCTGGAAGGCCGACGTCGCGCCGTTCCGCCCGGCCGTGCAGCTGCTCGAGCCGGAGGAAGACCGGCCGGAGTGGCGGCTGAACCTTGTCCTGCAGGACAAGTGGGACGCCTCCCGGCTCGCCCCGCTCCGGCTGGACGGCTACGGCGACCCGCACGGAGACTGGCCGGACGCGTGGGAGCCGTTCGTCAGGGAGCGGGCGGCCGGCTGGGCGGAACGCCTGCGCGCGCTGCTGCCGGGCGCTTCGGCCGGGCGGACCGGCGACGTGCTTGGGCGGCCGCTCACCAGCGAGGCCGCCTGGCGCTTCCTGACGGCGGACAGCCGCCGTCTGCTGGAGGCCGGCTGGGTCGTGCTGCTGCCGGCCTGGTGGGAGACGGCAAGCCGCCGCAAACCGCGCCTGCGGGCCAAGGTCCGCCCGGAAGAGGGCGAGTCGCGCGGCGGCGGCGAGTCCCGCTTCGGTCTAAACGCGCTGGTCGAATTCGACTGGCGCGTCTCCATTGGCGAAGCCGACCTCAGCGAAGCCGAGTTCGCCGAGCTGGTCGCGCGCGGCGAACGGCTGGTCCGCTTCCGCGATCAGTGGGTGCCGCTTGACCCGGCGCTGCTCGCCCAGATTCAGCGGGCGATGCAGGGCATCGACCGCAGGCGGGGGATGTCCTTTCAGGACGTGCTGCAGCTTCATCTGCTGCGGGGCGGCGGAGCATTCCGCGCCGGGGAGAATCAAGAGGAAGCCGCGCTGGAGGAAGAGGATGACGGCCGCCTGCAGCTGGAGGTGGAGCTGAATGCGCATCTGCTGGAGCTGATCGGCAAGCTGGGCAGCCAGGCGGAGTGGCCGGTGCCGCCGGTGCCGGCCGGACTTCAGGCGCAGCTGCGGCCTTATCAGCAGGAGGGCTTCGGCTGGCTGGCATTTCTCCGCCGCTTTGGTTTAGGGGCCTGCCTTGCCGACGATATGGGCCTCGGCAAGACCGTGCAGCTCATCTCCTACCTGCTGCATGTGCAGGACGAGACCGCGGAAGCGCCGGGGCCCGGCGAAGCGCCCGCGCTGATTATTTGCCCGACTTCGGTCCTCGGCAACTGGCAGAAGGAGCTGGCCCGGTTTGGCCCTTCGCTGCGGGTGCGGCTGCACTACGGCCCCCGCAGGGCAAGCGGCAATGCCTTCACCGCCGCGCTGGCCGAAGCGGATGTAATCCTGACCTCATACGCTACCGCATCGCTGGATCAAGAGCTGCTGCAGAGCTTTACCTGGAATGCGATCTGTCTGGATGAAGCGCAAAATATCAAAAACGCCAACACCCGCCAGTCGGTTGCCGTGCGCAGCTTTCCGGCACGCCACCGGATCGCCTTGACCGGCACGCCGATTGAGAACCGGCTGGCGGAGCTGTGGTCGATCTACGACTTCATTACGCCCGGTTATCTGGGCAGCCAACGCGCGTTCCAGGACCGGTTCGCCGGCCCGATCGAAAAAGAGGGGGATGAACGGCGGACGGCCGAGCTGCGCAAGCTGGTCAAGCCGTTTATGCTGAGACGCAAGAAAAAAGATCCCGCCATTCAGCTGGATCTGCCCGATAAAAACGAAATGAAAACCTATGTGCCGCTGACCGCTGAGCAGGCTGCGCTGTACGACCAGACGGTGAACGGGCTGCTGGACAGCATGAAGGATCTGGAGGGCATGCGCCGTAAAGGAGCGATTTTGTCCGCGTTAACCAAGCTGAAGCAGCTCTGCGACCATCCGGCTCTGCTGACCCAGGAGCCGCAGCCCGTCGAAGAGAGCCTGCAGCCTGCGGAGACAGCGGTGAAGCCAGCGGCGCAGCTTGGCACAGTCACGGCCGGGGAGGCCTCCGGACCGGGGGCAGCAGCGGAGCCATCCCGGGCGGCCGGAACGGCTGGCGGGCTTGCCGGCGGCATGGAGGGTCCGGCGGCGGAAGCTCCTATCGCTGCGGAACGCACCGTTAGCCGGGCACCGGAAGCTCCTTTAGCTGCCGAACGCACCGCAGACTCGACGCCAGACTACGCTGCCGACAAAACCGCCAGCCCGGTGCCGGAAGCCCCTTACGCCACCAGCGGCACGGCCGACCCGGCACCGGAAGCTCCCTACGCTGCCAACGGCACCGCAGACTCGAAGCCGGAGACTCCACACGCTGCCAATCGCTCCGCTAGCCCAACGCCGGAAGCTCCCTATACCGCCGCAAGCACCGCCGCCCTGGTCGCCCGCTCCTCCAAACTGGAGCGCCTGCTGGCCATGGTGAAGGAGCTGCGGGCTGCGGGCGAACGCTGCCTTATTTTTACGCAGTATATCGGAATGGGCGAGATGCTGAAGTCTATCCTGGAAGAAGAATTGGAGGAGCCGGTCTTTTACCTGCATGGCGGCACCTCCAAAACCGCCCGCGACCGCATGGTCGATACCTTCCAGTCGCCGGACGGCGATGCACCCGGACGGCCGGGTGTGTTTATCCTGTCGCTTAAAGCCGGCGGCGTCGGGCTTAATCTCACAGCGGCCAACCACGTGTTTCACTTCGACCGTTGGTGGAATCCCGCTGTGGAGAACCAGGCAACCGACCGGGCCTACCGGATGGGCCAGACCCGAGATGTTCAGGTGCACAAGTTCATTTCACTTGGCACCCTGGAGGAGCGGATCGACGAAATGCTGGAGAGCAAACAGCAGCTCAGCGACAATGTAATCTCCAGCTCGGAAGGCTGGATCACGGAGCTCTCCGACGATTCGCTGCGGGAATTGTTTACCCTTCGCAGGGAGTGGGTCGGTTAACGTCCGCCCCCCTGGTTTCTTCACAAAAAAACCTTAAGCAAGGTCACCTGCGCCTTCCCGGCGCAGCGCCTGCTTAAGGTTTTTTTCATCCCGCCCATGTACTTGTGGGTAGTTCATTACGATGTCCAGCCGCAGGGCCGTCCAGGCGTAAATATAACATCCAGCTTCGGGCTAGCCGTTACGGATTCCGTTTCCATACGTCGGAATACCCCGGGTCCCGTTTGAACTGGGTCACGGCGTAAGAGCACACCGGCACGATTTTGGCGCCTTCGGCTCTGGCCTCATCCGCAACCCGCTGGAGCAGCCTGCGGGCGATACTGCCGCCCCGGTACTGCGGATCGACATACGTATGGTCCAGCAGCCACGTTCCATCCTCCACCGGGACAAACGTGATTTCGCCGATGTTTTCTCCTTCCAATCGCATAAAAAAGGCATTTTCCGCCTTCTCGATTACGCCGATTTCATCCGGCCGTTCGCTTGCTGTCATGTGCCTCTCTCCTTTGCGCCGGGCTGAACGCCCGTGGATAATCTTTTATTACCCTGTTCGGCTCCATCTCTATAATGATGGCTTATCCGCCGCCATTTATACCCTCCGGTCCAATGTGCCCGCTCACCGGCGCAAACAAGGAAGGTGCTGCACAAACGCAGCGCCGCTCCGCCCGGTTTCCTTTCAGCTTTTACACTTACCGTATCGTTAGGACCTCATACGGCTCCGCCAGCTCCAAAAACCGCCCCATGCTCGACACTTCCCCCACCGACAGCGCTTCGCGGATTCCGTAATAATCAACGCAGGTTCCGCACGCCAGCACCGGCACGCCCCGTTCCTCCAGCTCTTTCAGATGAAGCGACGCCAGCGATTGCTCCGTCAGCGCCAGCACCCCCCGGTTAACGCAGAATACCGCCGCGGGCAGCGGGTCTTTTTGTTTCAGCAGCGTAAAAAAAGTCTCCAGCAGCTGGGTGCCCAGCTCCCTTTCCCCGTCACCCAGACTGTCCGTATTCAGAAAAATCACTTTATTGTTCATCACGTTTTCTCCCCTCGGTTAATCATTCTGGCGAAGCCGGCTCATTTTGACGTTCAGCAGCTCCATGCCTTCACGCAGCCGTTTTCCCGGGATCTGCCCATACCGGTCCCCGATGCTGATTTCGCAGTAGCAGGCGTCCGGGCCGGCTTCTCTCAGCGCTGAAGATAAGGCAATGCCGCTTTCCTCATAAAACGAAACAAGCACCGGCTCAATGTGCTCCTTCGATCCGTCAAAATACAAATGAAACATATTGGACACAGGCACCTCCGGCAGCGTCCGGACGCCGGCACAGCCATTCAGCAGCCCGGCCAGCTCCCGTGCCTGGACATAATACTGTTCCATCCGGTCCGCGCGCAGGTTGTAGTAATAGTCGGCCGAAACAATATAAGGATAAAGGCTGATCAGATCGCCGCCGTGTCTTCTTTTCCACACCTTGGACTTGGCCGTAAATTCCCGGCCCCCGGCCAAAATTGCCCCAGCGATTCCGCCAATCCCCTTATACAGGGAGATATAGACGCTGTCGAACAGCTCGCATACCTGAGCCGCGGTCTTGCCGTAATACGGCAGCACTTCGAGCAGCCTCGCCCCGTCCAAATGCAGCCGGATGCCCTGCTTCCGGCAGTATGCTGAGATCGCTTCAAGCTCCTCAAACGCCGGCAGCTGACCGCCGATTTCACGCTGCGGCAGCTCCAGCAGCAGGCAGGCAATTTTACCGCCGATGCCCTGAACATCCTCCAGTGTAATCAGCCGCTCCCTGTCGGCCAGCAGCAAAGGCTCAAGCCGGTGCAGCTCGCGCAGGCCGTCTTCCTCATGGATCTCCAAATGGCAGAGCGGGTGATAGGCCACTCTGTTTGTTCCTTTTTCATCACACCAAATCCGCAGGGCTATCTGCTGGGCCATCGTTCCGCTCGGAAAAAACACCGCCGCTTCCTTCCCGAGCAGCGCCGCAAACTTGTCCTGAAAACGTTCGATCACTTCCCCCGATCCGTACATGTCGCTGTCCAGTTCGTCCGCCACCTGCGCGAACGCTTCCTTCAGCACTCCTGCGTTCCGCCTGCCGTGCGCAGGTACCGGATACTCCGCCCGGGCAAACGCCTCCTGCAGGGTCAATCTCTGTTCCATCTTCTGCCGCCTCCCTCAAATTGCTGTCTTTTTTACTATACCACTTTGCGCTTGTACGGGCGCCGCCCCATTGTCCCTAAAATTGCCTTTCTCTCCGGATGAAAATTGAACGGCCATATGCTACAATACTGGAATGGCAACGGCTAATGTTTAGGGAGGGTTAAGATAACGCCATGCTGATTATTGGAATCGCCGGCGGCACAGGCTCCGGCAAGACGACGGTAGCCCGCTCCGTCATTGACCGTCTCGGATACGAGTCCGGCAAAGTGACGTTTATCTCTCAGGATAATTATTATAAAGACCATTCGTATCTCGAAATGGCCGAACGCGAAAAGATCAACTACGATCACCCTTTCGCTTTTGACAACGATCTTCTGATCGAGCATCTCCGCTGCCTCAAAACCGGGAACAGCGCTTATGCGCCAGTGTATGATTTTACAGTTCACGCCCGCTCCACGGACAGCACCGTTGAACTGAAACCAAACAATATCGTCATCATTGAAGGGCTTCATGTCCTGTCTGACGAGAAGCTGCGGGCCGAGCTCGACATCAAGGTGTTTGTCGATACCGATCCCGATGTGCGGATTCTGCGCCGGGTACTCCGGGACATCGAAGAACGCGGCCGCACGATTCAATCGATTCATAATCAGTACCTCAGCACGGTCAAGCCGATGCACGAAGCGTTTATCGAACCGTCGAAGAAGTACGCGGACCTGATTATCCCGGAAGGCGGGCATAACGAGGTCGGCATTCAGCTTCTCTCCGTGCTTACCCAAAAATATCTGAACGGCGAAAAATGGACAGGCGCTTAGCCTGTCTTTTTTCTTTTTCCAGGTCCAATTCAGGGCAGCCGCAGGTCCTCGAAGGGCCTGTTTTTTATGACGCGATGGGTTTCTGTAGATTCGGCATTACTATTCGGCAATAACAGATATAGCACTACCAGGCCGCCAACCCCCTGTAAGTTGCATGATGGAAAGCCAGCTTTACATCTTACTGCTCTAGTGCTACAATCGAAATGGAAAGTCCACTTTACATCATAAGCGTTGACGGGGTGCGGAAATGAAAAACCGGCTGGAGGAAATACGGAAGCTTCAGGGAATCAAGCAGGAGGAGCTGGCGGCGGCGCTGGAAGTCTCCAGACAAACGATCGGCTCGCTGGAGAACGGCCGGTATAACCCGTCCATTTTGCTGGCCTTTAAGATCGCCAGGTATTTTGGAATGACCATTGAAGAAATTTTTATTTATGAGGAGGATACAAAATGAGCATAAAGCGACACAGGGGCGGGTATGCGCTTTTGGGGTTTGCCGGTGCGGTGCTGCTGTATCTGGGCGGTTTCCGGTTGACCGGAGAGAAGTGGGAGATGGCGGGCAGTTTGTGTATCGGTTTAGGGGCCGCGTTTGCCGCCATCGGCCTAGGGAACTTACTGCGTTCCTTTCTGATATCTCCAGCCAAGAACGAGCAGCTTAAACGCCAGATGCAGGTGGAACGGGCCGACGAGCGGAATATACGCATCCGGGAAAAAACCGGTTATATGACAGGAAAAATAATGAACTACGCCCTAAGTCTCCTTGTCGTCATCCTCGGATTCCTGCGCGTCGACCGGACTGTTATTATTCTTGCAGCTTCCCTGCTGCTGCTGGAGGGAGTACTGGTCATCGGGTTCTCTAACTACTACTCGAGAAGACTATAGCAGTTAAGCCATAATCGGCATTAAAATTCATATAACACAGAAGATGATGACGTATTTAAGTCAGGGGTTCAAATCACCCGATGGCGATACCACTTATCGCCCAGGAACCGGCGAACAAAAACAAAACCTCTGACGCCCCACTCACAGTTCATCGCCACCCAGACGCCAAGAATGCCGAAGCCGAACACGATACCCAGCAGGTAGCCGAGCACCACCCGGAACAGCCACATGGACAGCATGGAGACCATCGAAGTGAATTTGGAGTCTCCCGCGGCCCGCAGCGCCGAAGGGGTGATGAAGCTGACGGACCAGAGCGGAATCTGGGCCAGTGTATTCACAAGAATAACCCAGAAAATATCGTCAATAATCTCAGCCGGCGGGTGGAACAGCGAAACAAGCGGATGGAAAAACGGCAGAATCAGCATTCCCATTAGCGCAAAAGACAGCGAGGCGAGCACCAGAAACGATTTTACAAATTTCCGGGCATCGTCCACATGCTGGCGCCCCATACACTGGCCTACCACCGTAATCAGCGTCAGCGACAGTGCATTGGCCGGAATCTGCATCACGCCCGCAATCGAGGAGCTGATGGCATTGGTGGCGATGGCGAACGTGCCGAGGCTGACGATAAAGACCTGGGTCAACATTTTACCGCCGTTAAAAAACATCTGCTCCGCCGCAAACGGCAGACCGATAAACATAATCCGCTTCAGCATGGAAAACTGAACGGCGAACAGGTCCTTCACCTTGATCCGCAGGCTCGCATCCAGCCGGAACAAATAATACAGCGCGCAGGCGGCCGCCAGATAACGGGCTGTATTTACGGACAGCGTCATGCCGAAAACACTCAGTTGCATCCCGTTGATAAAAACAAAGTTCAGCGCCACATACGTCAGGTTCATAATCAGCGACAGCACAAGCGACGCTCTCGTCCGTCCGATTCCCCGGAGCGCGCCGCATACTGCCTCAACAATGCCGATGCCGAGAAAAGAAATGCAGCTTCCGATCAGATACGTCCGCGCATGGGACATAACCGCAGGTTCGGCCGCGCCGAACAGCAGCCTCAGCAGCGGATTGTGGAACAAGATGACGATCAGGCTGACGCCAGCGGCCAGCAGGGCCACCGAAGCCGCGGTTCCCGCCGCTGCTTTGGACACCATGGCATCATTGCCGTTCCCCTTGTACTGGGCTACGACAACCGTACCGCCTGTGGAGACCGCAATAAAGACGCTCAGCAAAAAGATATTCAGCGAATCGATCATGTTGACGGCGCTGACCGCGTCGACGCCCGCCGAGCTGATCATGGCCGTGTTGACCACATTCAGACCGACGATAAACATCTGGTCAATCAGGATCGGTATAAACAAAGCGATTATCTGGCGGTAATCCATAGTTGCCCCGGAGAAGTATTTCTCCAGCAGCCCCTGAATCCGCCCAGGTTTTGGTTGCATTGCAGGTTCTAGCATACTTTCATCTCTTTTGTATTGGAATGTGCCAAGCCAAAGACGATGCAAACGAAAGAAAAAAGGCCCTTCTGCCGAAGAGCTCCCTTGACCGTGCGCCAGCGCTATTAAAATTTGCTTCTTTGTTACTAAATCTTCATTACCTGTTAAACAAAGAGATTCCTGTTCAGGAGAGTTAACGCCGGCCAATCCGCAGGGCTTTCTGCATGGCTGTGTATAGCTTCTGTCCGTTATAGACCTAAAGCGCTTATGTCATTGTAGCACAGTCAAGAAATATGTAAAGGGTAACGAAAAAACGTCACAAGCTTCCGCCATTATTTCTCTACCCTGCCTTTGAATACACAAAAAAGACCCGTAATCGCCTGAACGATTACGAGCCGCTTGATTGTTAAGGGAATGCGGTCGAGAGGACTCGAACCTCCACGGGGGGTTAGCCCACACGGACCTGAACCGTGCGCGTCTGCCAATTCCGCCACGACCGCATGACACTAAGTAATGCAGCAACGAAAATTAATATACCATATAAATTTGAACATGACAACTCTTTTTACAAAAAAAATCCGCCTCAGGGCAGCGGCAGTTATTTCCGTGCGTTTCGGAAGCGCTCCTTGTATACTTTGGAGGAATCGGGCAGTGCAAAAAAGCAGGCTGCCAAACCGATATAGCAAGCCGGCCAACCTTTATGCAACCAGCCAAAGGAGGATAAAGACTATGAAGCTGTTAACCTACTTCGAGCAGGGGAAGGAACGTCTCGGCATCCGGACAGACAGCGGTGTAATTCCTGTACTTCCCGGCAAGGAACCGCCCTTATTATATGAAGGAACGCCCCTTCCCCTAACTGTTCGGGAAGCCATTGAAGGCGGGATTCCGGCAGTCAAAGCACTTGAGGCCTATGCATCGGCTTATTCATCCAGCCCACTGAACGAAGCAGAGCTTGCTTGGGGACCCTGCGTTCCGGGGACCGGAAAAATCGTCTGCGTTGGTCTGAACTACCGCAGACACGCCGAAGAAACCGGCGCAGAGACTCCAAGCTCTCCTGTCCTGTTCAGCAAATTCAGCAATGCCATCGCCGCCCACGGGGACTCTATCGCCTGGCCGAGCGGAGTTACGTCGGAACTGGACTACGAAGCCGAGCTCGCAATCGTCATCGGCAGGAAGGCCAAAAATGTCGCCGTAGAAGATGCGCTGGACTATGTGTTCGGATACTGCTGCGCCAACGACTTGTCGGCCCGGGATTTGCAGCGGCGGACCAGCCAGTGGATGCTCGGCAAAAGCCTGGACGGCTTTTGTCCGGTCGGCCCCTATCTCGTAACGGCTGATGAGGTCGGAGACCCAAACACGCTCGGTATTTCCTGCAGCGTAAACGGCGGGCTCCGCCAGCAGTCGAACACCTCCGACATGATTTTCCGCTGCGACGAAATTGTCAGCTACATTTCCCGGCATATGACTCTCCAGCCGGGCGATCTTATTCTGACAGGCACGCCGGAAGGCGTGGCGCTTGGCATGCCGCCCGAAACAAGAGCCTACTTGAAGGACGGCGATCAGGTCACCGTTTCGATCGACCGCCTTGGATCGCTTACCAACCGGATTGTTGAAACGAGAAATAGCTAAGAGGCGGCCTGCTCGCTCAGCGACTGGGAGTTTTGAGGTGAGATACAGTTGAGGACTAGCCCTTCCCTCCGATCGCCACCAACCGGATTGTTGAAACGAGGACCACCTAATCCCCAGCCGAAAAAGGTGCCCTGCCGTATGGCGGGCACCTCTCTTTAGTTATCAGACAAAGTGGCAGGCTGCCTGCACGCCCGGACTAACCTCGCGCAGCTCGGGAATGTCGCGGCGGCATACATCGGACGCCAGCGGACAACGCGTATGAAAAGTGCAGCCGGAAGGCGGATTCTCCGGGCTGGGGACATCCCCCTTCAGAATAACCCGCTCTTTTCTTATGCCCGGCTCCGGCTTCGGAACCGCAGACATAAGCGCTTTGGTATACGGGTGCAGCGGGTTAGCAAACAGCTCCTTGGTCGGCGCAAGCTCCACCACCTTGCCCAAATACATGACAGCTACCCGGTCGCTGATAAACTTGACGACGGACAAGTCATGCGAAATAAACAGATAGGTTAACCCAAACCGGGCCTGCAAATCCTGCATCAGATTGAGCACCTGGGCCTGAATCGACACGTCCAGCGCCGAAACCGGCTCGTCGCAGACGATAAACTTCGGATTCATCGCCAGCGCGCGAGCAATGCCGATCCGCTGCCGCTGGCCGCCCGAGAACTCATGCGGATACCGGTTGGCGTGATAAGGCGACAGCCCAACCACTTCCATCAGCTCCGCCACCCGGTTTTTCAGCTCTGCACCGGCAACCTCCGGCATATGGGTCAGAAACGGTTCCTCCAGCACCTGCCGGACAGTCCACCGCGGGTCCAGCGAAGCGTAAGGGTCCTGGAAGACCATCTGCATCTGCGTCCGCATTTTCCGCATGGCCTCCGGTCCAAGCGAGCGGATATCCGTTCCGTCGAACTTGATTTCGCCCCCCGTCGGCTCGATCAGCCGCAAAATGGCGCGGCCGGTTGTCGACTTGCCGCAGCCGGATTCGCCCACGACCGCCAGCGTCTCCCCCCGCAGCACGGACAGGTTTACCCCGTCCACCGCTCTGACCGCTCCCGTCTGCTTGGAGAACAGTCCTTTGCGGATCGGGTAATGCTTCTTCAAATCCCGCACTTCAAGCAGCGTGCTCATGATACCGCCTCCCGCTTCCCGTCATGGTATAAAAAACACCGGCACGAATGGCCCGCTTCAGTCTCCAGCAGCGCCGGCTGCGCCTGATCGCACGCCTCAAAGCGGTGCGGACAGCGGGGCGCAAACCGGCAGCCCGAAGGCATGTGCAGGGGATTCGGCACCTGTCCGGGAATGGAGGGCAGCCGGTCGGTCTCCCCGGCCAGCTGCGGCAGGGAAGCAAGCAGCCCTTGGGTATACGGATGCTTCGGATCGTTGAACAGCGTTGCCACGTCGGTCTCCTCCACAACTTGACCGGCGTACATGATCACAACCCGGTCGCACATTTCGGCGACGACGCCAAGGTCGTGGGTAATCATCAGAATTGAGGTGCCTTCGGTCTCCTGCAGCTCGCGCATAAGGTCCAGAATCTGGGCCTGAATCGTAACGTCAAGCGCAGTGGTCGGCTCATCCGCAATCAGCAGCTGAGGGTTGCAGATCATAGCCATTGCAATCATCACCCGCTGGCGCATGCCGCCGGAGAGCTGATGCGGATACTGTGCGGCGATTTTATCGGGACGGGGAATGCCAACCTTGGTCAGCATCTCGACAGCCCGGGTCCAGGCCTCTTTTTTGCCGATCTTCAGATGGTAACGCGCTGCCTCCGAAATTTGTTTGCCGATTTTGAACACCGGATTAAGCGAGGTCATCGGCTCCTGAAAAATCATCGCAATCCGGTTCCCCCGGATGCTCCGCATTTCCCGGCCGCTCGCCTTCAGCAGATCCTTGCCCTCGAAGGCGATGCTTCCGCCGGCAATCCGGCCGATTTTTTTGGGCAGCAGCTGCATTATCGACAGCGACGTGATGCTTTTGCCGCAGCCGGACTCTCCCACGATGCCAAGCGTCTCCCCTTTTTTCACGCGCAGATTGACGCCGTCCACCGCACGGATGACTCCGCCCGATGTTTTAAATTCCGTTACGAGACCGGATACTTCCAGCAGTTCGGCCATGGCCGCTCCCCCTTTCTCTGGTTGTTTCAACCCTACTTCATTAAATACGTTCAAGCGCGGCCGTTTCGCCGCTCGTCTCCGCTGTTTCTTCAATACCCAGATATTTCAGCGCAGTCAGCGCGTACACTTTAGCACATTGGATGATCTGCCATACCGGCGCGCGTTCATTAAAAGAGTGAATGGTTGACAGCTCAGCTGGTCCATACTGCAGCACGGGAATATGATGCGTCCGGAAGTGGCGCGCATCGCTGGATGCCCACTGCAGCACACCGTAAGCTTCTTCCCCGCTCACTTCGGAGATGCTGTCCACCAAATGCTTGACGACCGGCTCCTCCGGCGGAGTCCAGTTCGCATTGCCCTGAAACCCAAACGGCTTAATGTCCGTTTCAATGCCGGCTTCCAGCAGCAGCGATCCGGCCCGTTCCATCACCTGGCGGTAGTCGACCCCAAACGGCACGCGCGAATCCACTTGGACCGTGCAGCGGTCAGCGACCACGTTCACTTTTGTACCGCCCTGAATCGTTCCGATATTCACTGTCACGTGATCGAATACCTGATAAGCGAGCCCTTCCGATTCGCGCTCAATCGCATACCGTTTGGAGATCTCGATAATTTCCTTGACCTCGTCAGGGATGTTGGGCTCGATGTCCCACAGGCGCTGCAGTGCCTCGATGCCTTTTGCCGCTTTGACGATGGCGCTGTCGCCGACAACCGGAGACAAGCTGCCGTGGCCGGGCGTACCTTCCACCGTAAATTCAAACCAGCAGCTTCCCTTCTGGCCAATCGTCGGATTTAACGGGCCTGAAGGCTCAGCAATCACCGCCGCCGTCCCGCTGATCAGCTCCCGTTCCAGCACCCACGGCACGCCGAGGTGGCCGCCGGTTTCTTCGTCCGGCACAATCAGCAGCGACAGGTCGCCTTTGAGCGGAACCCCGAGCTTGGCCAGCAGCGCCGTCGCAAACAGCAGCCCGGCCAGCCCGCCTTTCATGTCGGAAGCTCCGCGTCCGAGCATATAGCCGTCCCGAATTTCGCCGCAGAACGGATCGAAATCCCAGCGGTCCAAATCTCCGGCAGGCACGACATCGGTATGGCCGCAAAAAATGAGCCGTTTACCGTTCTCTCCGCTTCCCTTATGGATCGAAATGAGGTTCAGCATTTCCGGCGTAGCCGCATGAACTTCTGTTTCGATCCCGGCTTTTTTTAAATAATCGATAATAAATGCGCTGATGTCGCGCGTATCGCCCGGTGGGTTTTCCGTCGGGAACTGAATCAGCTTCGAGCACAGCTCCAGCAGCTCCTCCTGCCGTTCATCGACGGCATCCAGCACTTTTTGCTTCCAGTTCATGATGGACCACAACTCCTCTATGTTCAGGCGGACAACTCCCGGACGGCGGTTTGGAAAAAGGGCCGAAGCCGGCTGCTTGCCGGCTCGGCCTTTCCGCTTGCGTATAACGGGAGCCTCGCAGCCCGAAGTTTATTTTTTGGACAGCGGGTAGAAACGGATGATTTCGTCCGGATAGTATACATAACCGCTCAAGTTGGCTTTCATGCCGACGATCCGGTTGTACTCATACAAGTAGCTCCACGGCGCTTCTGTTGTGATGATCTCCTGCGCCTGCTCGAACAGCTTCGTGCGGACGGCCGCATCGGGTTCCGCGCTGGCCTGCTCCCACAGCTTGTCCACTTCGGCATTGCTGTAGTTGTTGTAGTTGGACGAGCCTTTGCCGTACATCAGGAAGCCAAGATGGTAAGCCGGATCATTAACGAAGGAGGTCCATTTGGAGATATAGGCCGTCAGGTTTTTCTCCTTTTGCATTTCGAGGAACTGGGCGCGCGCCACTTTGTTGATGTTCATCGTCACGCCGATTTTTGCAAGCTCCGCCTGGATAATAACCGCATCGTCCTCCCAGTCCTGGAAGCCCGATCCAAGCGTAAGATCAAAAGTGAATCCGTCAGCGTAACCGGCCTCCTGCAGCAGCTGCTTGGCCTTGTCCAGGTTGTGCTCATAGGTGTAGCCTTTGTCGGTATAGCCCGGCGTATTGCTGGCGACCGCACTCTTCATCTGCTTGGCCTGTCCATACATGACTTCATTAATCAGCTGATCGTAAGGAATAGAGTAAGCAATCGCCTGACGGACTTTAACGTTGTCGAACGGCGCTACTTTGTTGTTTAAGGCAAGATACAAAATACGGTTACTTGCATTGGACTTAACTGCCAGATCCTTGTTCGCTTCGAGCGAGCTTACGTCTTTCGGCGGAATTTCAATCGCCATATCTACATCGCCTTTATCCAGCAGCAGCACCCGGTTTGAGGCTTCTTTAGTGAATTTCAGCGTCACTTTGCTCAGGCTTGGCGCACCCTGCCAATAATCGGCGTTGGCGGTAAGAACCGCTTCGCTGGCCGGGTCCCATTTTTCCAGAACGAACGGGCCGGAGCCTGCCGTATTGGTCTTCAGGTAGTTTGCGTCTTTGCCCTGCATCGCCACTTCGTCCACAATGGAGAAGTTGTAGAGCGCGATAATTTGCATAAACATATGGTTTTGTTTGTTCAGAACAATCTCAACGGTGGAAGGGTCCTTGGCTGTTACCGACTTAATGTCGGCCATACCGTACAGGAAGCTGCCGGAGTTGGAATTCTTCACCCGGTCAAAAGTGTAGACAACCGAATCGGCAGTCAGCGGATTGCCGCTCTGGAACTTGACACCTTCGCGGAGCTTGAACGTGTAAGTGAGGTTATCCGCAGACACTTCCCAGCTTTCCGCCAGCATCGGCTGAATGTCATCCGTGTTGGCGACTTCAGCTCCGTCAACGGTTTTCACACCGTAGGTCACGAGCTGATCATAAGCGGCAACAACAAAGGTATCGCTTGTCAGGTCGCTGGCTTCCGCCGGGTCAAGCGTAGTTCCGCCTTCCGAGAAAGCAACAGTCAATGCCGAAGATGGAGCGGCCGATTCCTGCGCGGCAGCGGCGTTGTCCGAATTGTTTTCGCCCTTGCTTGCCGCGGGAGGATTGGATTTGGCGGCACAGCCGGCCAGCACCACACAGAGCAGCAGCAGGAGGGTAAAAGCTTTCGTCACTTTCTTCATGTACAGATCCCCTTTTATTTATCAATTGGCATTGCTGACGATCGGTATTGCGGTTAAGCCGAATCCCCGGATAGGTGCCGGACAGGCAGCCAGCCGGGCAGCGGACCGCCGGATAGACGGGTAGGCGGATCATGGGGCGATGGAGCGCCGGAGCGCCGTTAAGCACAGATGTCTCATAAAGCGAACCCGGGAGCGATGCCTCCGCCCTGCGCGTCTATTTGCTTGACCGGAGACGGGGGTCCAGAACGTCGCGGAACCCGTCGCCCAGCAGGTTGAACCCCAGAATCGCCGTCGCGATGCCGAGTCCAGGGAAGGTGACCAGCCACCACTGTCCGGAGATGATATATTCTCGTCCTTCCGCAATCATCGCGCCCCACTCGGCGGTCGGCGGTTTGACGCCGAGACCGAGGAAGCTGAGGCTGGATGCGGTCAGGATCGCAAAGCCCATCCCAAGCGTGGCCTGGACCAGCAGCGGCGCAAGCGCGTTCGGCAAAATGTGGCGGGTCAGAATGACGCGGTCCTTCACGCCGATGGAGCGGCTGGCCTCCACGTATTCTTTTTCCCGGAGCGATACGGTCTGGCCGTACATCAACCGCCCGAATTCAGGGATGCCTACGATCCCTACTGCAATCATCGCGCTCGACAACCCCGCGCCGATCGAAGCGGCAATCGCCATGGACAATACCAGCGAAGGGAAGGACAGAAGCACATCGAGGATACGCATGATGATCGTTTCCGTCTTTCCGCCGTAATAGGCGGCGATGCCTCCAAGCGGAACGCCGATGATAAACGAGATGCCGACGGCGATCAGACCGGTCCAGATGCTGATGCGTGCTCCGTACAGCACCCGGCTGAAAATGTCGCGCCCGAAGTTGTCGGTACCCATTAGATGCGCGCTTCCCGGTGCCTGCAGCTTGGCGGTCATGTCGGGCACATCCGGCTTATATGGTGCGATCCATGGGGCCAAGATGGCTGCGAGCGTCCACAGCAGGATAAACAGCAGGCCGATAGCCGCCAGACGGTTGCGGAGCAGCAGCCGGAGAAAGGCGGCCCGCTTCGGGGCTTCTTCCGGCTTCGGCGAAGCGCCGGCCGTTGAGGACAGAACGGTCATAAGGACCCCCGCCTCCTTTCGTTTCGGTTTATTCATAGCGGATACGCGGATCGATCATGCCGTACAGCAGGTCGACCGACAGGTTAATGAGGCTGTACAGCACCGCGCTGACCAGCGTAAAAGCCTGAATTGGCGCATAATCCGCGGCCAATATGGAATCGGTGATGTAACCGCCGACCCCCGGCCAGGAGAAGATCGTCTCCGTGATCACCGCGCCTCCGAGCAGATAACCAAACTGCAGACCAAGTACGGTCAGCGTTGGGATCAGCGCGTTAATAAGCGCGTGTTTGCAGATGACAATCGACTCGCGCAGGCCTTTGGCCCGGGCGGTCCGGACGAAGTCCTGTCCGATGACCTCCAGCATACTGGAGCGGGTCATCCGGGCGACAATCGCCATCGTGCCGGTGCTGAGACAGATCGCCGGGAGAATCAAATGGGCAATGCTGCTCTTTAAAGCAACAAAGTCCGCGGATAGCAAGCTGTCCAAAATATAAAGTCCGGTGATGTGTGTCGGCGGATTAAGATCGCCGCTGATCCGGCCCATCGGCGCCGGAGCCCAGCCGAGCTGGGAGTAGAAGATGTAGATGAAGATCAGTCCCAGCCAAAAAATCGGTACGCATGCGCCGATCAAGGAGAATACGCGGGAAATGTGGTCGATTACCGACTCCTTCCGGGTGGCGGCGATAATGCCCACCGGAATGGCGATCACCACGGCAATCAGGATGCTGAACAAGGTCAGTTCAATAGTGGCCGGAAATCTGGAGGCAAAGTCGCTGGCAACGGTATGGCCGGTGTGGTAGGCGTCGCCCAGATCGCCCCGCCCGAGCTGTCCCAGATAATCGAAAAACTGTCCGTACAAAGGCTTGTCCAGGCCCATATCTTGTCTGATGTTCTCAATGACCTCGGGGGTGGCCTGCTCGCCGGCAAGCATCACCGCCGGATCACCCGGCAGCACGCGCGACAGGATGAACGTGATCAGGATAATCCCGATCAGTGCGGGAATCATCTGTCCGAGCCTGCGGATCGTATACACTAACAATGGATCAACCCCCTTTTTGCACATCCGGCGCTCATCTTCGCCTGTCAAGTTAGGTACCCTTGCGAGGTGCGTTTATATGAATTGTGCTCATTTTACAAAGATTACGGTTTGCCCACTACGTCCCCTTCGACTAAAAAAGCATCCCTTTGTTTGGTCACTGCGGACGAATATCCCACTTAAACGTAATATTATATGACATCACGGCCCCGGAAAACCTGAGGATTCTGGTAAAACAACCTGATTGCACCTACTTATCGGACGGCTTAACGCGCATGTAATAGTAGATCAAGCACAAATGGCTGACCAACTGCTCGCGGGAATCGTTTAATTCATAACCCGTGATATCGCGGATCCGCTCCAGCCGGTATTTGACGGAATTGCGGTGAATGTACAGGCGGTTCGCCGTATCGATCAGGCTCCCGCGGCTCTCCAGATAATACAGAAAGGTCCGCATGAGGTCGCTGTTATGCTCCTCGTCGTATTGACGCAGCTTGCCCAGCTTGCGTTCAAACAAAGAGGCAAAAGCGGGCAGTTCCATCGCTTCGCCCAAAAGATCAAATATCTCCACTTCCTCATACCGGACGGCAAAACGTTCTTGTTCGATTTTGCGCGAAACCCTCAGCGCCTTACGCGCTTCATTATAACTGTCATAGATTTCCCACAGCGGTTTGCGCCCGCCCAGTCCAGCTCGGGTGCCCGAAATCCCGAGCGACTTGTCGGCGGCCCATGCCTCCAGCGTCTCGGCCCAGGAAGGCGTGCGGTCATGACCGCTCCCTTCCCGTCTTTCCCAGGCGCTCGGAAGGAACATCACCGCCCGGTTGGATCTGAATTCCACGTGCGGAACAACGCGCCGCGTGCGCGCTTCCTGTTCCAACCGGGCAGATAACACCTCTTCGTTCTGCGCCCAGTCGCCTTCCACCACGGCAACCTCCCATAAATGCTCGACATTCATCCCCAGCTTCCGTCCCCGCTGCTCCACTTCATGCCGGGGCGGAACAGGCGGCGTCAACAGCTCGTCGATAAAATTGCCGCGCAGCCGCAATTCGGTGTCGGCCACGATTTTCCCCCGCATCAGCTCCAGTGCCAGCACCAGCCGGGCCTGCTCGATGCCGACCCGCTCCATCTCATCCAGCTCCGGTTTGGCGGCGATCAGCTTGGCCACATTTCGGCGGTCCACATTGATCGTCCACTGCTGATAGGCCGCATCCTCCACCCATTCCAACCCGGCGGGTGAAGATACAATAATCCGCCCTTCGTTATCGATCACGGCGACCGGAGCCTGAATCAGCCCCGCCACGCTGTCCGTAACCGCCTGAATACCGCTGTTCTGGAGCACCATTTGGGTCAACGTCCGGTAGACCTCCTCCGAACGGCGCAGCAGCGCCGCTTGGCGGTCCAGCACCCGCTCCATAATCGGCCGGGTAATGTCGGTATACGGAATTTCGGACGGCACTTCAATGAGCGGCAGGCCGGTCTCATCGCTTGCTTCCAGTGCGGACTGCGGAATGCCCTTCAGGAAGCGGGCCGGCTTGATCGCCAGCGCGGCGGCGCCTCCCTGATCCATGATCCGGATGAGCCCTGCGAGCTCCGATGGGTTATGCCGGATTGCGTAAGCCGTGGTCAGCATTAGGACCCCTTCTTTTACCCAACCGTTCAGGTCGGGCACCTCCATAATATCGATGAACTGAACGACACGGTTCAGGCCGCTGCCTCCAGCAAGCACCCTGGCGTTCTGCAAAATCGGTATATCCAACACTTCCCGTATGGTGATTCCCGTCTTGTCCAACGCTTCGGCCTCCTTGATTGACACGTCAGGTCTGGATTTTTTAACTGCTAGTGTACCAAAGATGATGTGCAAACAAAACAGAATTTTTTCGAAATATGTCGAAAAAGCGTCCGAACTGAGGCGGCATGCCTTTCGTTCGGACGCTGTGTCCACGTATTATGATTAGGGATTACCGGGCAAGAAAAACCGCGGCCGCTGCACCCAGTGAATCAATCGGATCAAAGGCTGCCAGCCCATAACGCTCTTTCAGCTCAGCCGCAAAACCAATGCTGGCAAAGCCGGTGCACGCCAAGACGATGCCTTCCGCTCCCCGCTCCGCCAGCCGGGCTGCGGCACGGAAAGCCGCTTCCCGGCCGGCTGGCGTCCGCAGATCAAGCGTCGTGACCACGCCTTCGGGCCGCTCCATGCCGACATAGGCTCCGCCGAGAATGGAACGGATCAGCGGCGGCGTCTCCTCCAGGATGGTCAGCACGCCAAGCTTAGCGGCTGATGACAGTCCAAGATGCGCCGCGCAGGAGCCGGCTCCAAGCACAGGCACCTTGACGGCCTGTCTGCATTCCTCCAGCGCCGGATCGGCGGCGCAGCTGATCCCGATGGCGAGGCAGCCCCGGCTCTCCAGCTCTTTTGCCAGCTGAATGATTTTGGGGATGGCGATCGCCTCAGTCCGCTCATCATGCACGCCTTCCGGCTGATCGAGTATGCAGGCGCTGAGCGTTGGCAGGCCATACCGCCGCTCGATGCGTTCGCCGTGCTGATTTGCGTCTTCCGGGTTCTCCAGCGTAATAACTCTGATGATTCCAAGCATAACATTCCCCTCTTTCTGCAGGCACAGCAGGTACGAAAAGTGCTACAGATGCGGTAGGGCTGCAGACGCAGTAGGTGCTGCAGACGCAGTAGGCGCAGCAGCAGTCTTATGTCTCCGCGCATACCTGTAACCTTTACAGCTGGCCGGTAAGGCTGTACTCGTGCTCTCTGAGCCGGCTGGTTCCTCAGACAACAGCTAGACACGCCGGTAGCGGCTACATGCCTACACGCAACATGCAGGCAGCAGCAGGTTTAGCCCCGCAGCTTGCCCGCCGCCATGATCTGCCGTCCGTCCAAATAGACATCCGGCTCTTTTACTACTATGTCGATGTGAACACCTGCCGAAATAGTGCCGCCAAATGTATGATTGCTGCCGAACGCCACATGAATCGTCCCGTAGACCTTCTCGTCCTCAAGCACGACGCCCGTGATCCGCGCTTTGTCGTTGGTGCCGATGCCGAACTCGGCCAGCTGCCTGCCGTCGCCGTCGCCAAGCATAGCGAACAACTCAGCCGCCCCGTCGCCTTCCGCGCCGGTAAGCCTGCCCTGTTCGACGGTCAGCAGCAGCGGGGCGGACAGGGCGCCATAACCCGCTACCGAGCCATCAGCCAGCAGGCTTCCGTGCGCGGAACCTTCGACTGGCGCGATATAAGCCTCGCCGGAAGGCAGGTTGCCGGATTCGCCGGGGTTCAGATACATACCCGTGCTTGCTACGCCTGCGCGGCCGTCGATAGACAGCTCCAGACGGTGCCCATCTTTCTCAATCCGAACGGTGCGGCTGACGGTGAGCTGTTCAGTAAGCAGCTCCGTCAGCGCCTTAACCTGCCGGTAGTCAGCCGTGATTGCACCGTTCAGGAACATGTCTTCCGTCACGCCCGGCATGGTCGCCACCCGCGCCCCAGCCGCTGCGGCCCGTTTGCGGGCCACCGTATGGGTCAGCGAGTGCTCAGTGATGCAGACAACCGCTTGAGCCGCTTCCATCGCGGCAGACACCGCCGCCGGCGGCTCCTCGCCGGAACGCGTGCGCTCCGCCATCACCATAAGCACGGCTTCCGCGCCCAGGCCGGCTCCCGCAGTCCGCACCGCTTCACCGAGCTCCCGTTTTCCGCCGTCGGCCACGACAAGCAGAGATTCTCCGCCGCGAAGCCCCAGACATTCTGCAAGCACGTTTCGGCTTGCCTCCACAATCGCTTGATTCATTTCCTTCATCCTCTACACAATGATTTCCGAGACCAGTTTGCCCATCAGCGCATTGGATAGGATAACCGGAAGGCCGGAAATCCTTGCGACCCGTTCTCTGTGCCGCTCCGTATACCCCATGCAGTCCAGCAAAATCACTTCTGCCTGCGCTCTCAGGGTTTCGGCCGCCCGGTCGAAGTCCGGATCCGCTCCCGTGTAGGGCGAAGCCGCGGCGAACACAGGCCGCAGCCCGTATTCGCCGAATTTGGCTTCCAGGCTGGCCGCCTGTTCCTCCAGCGGACAGATGACGCCGAGCCGTCTGCCGCCAGCGAGCGCAGCCACTGCGGGAGTTAGGATCCGGTCAGGCTCGATCAAAAAAGCCGACGAGGTCCGCAGACCGGGAAACACACCGGTGCAGAGCAGCAAAATCTGACGGATGCCGGCCGCCTCCATCCGGTCGATTTTCTCCTGCAGAACCGGCAGGATTTTGTCCCGCGACACAACGGCAGCCGTCCCATCCGTAAGCCTTGAGGTCAGCGCGTACGCTCCCGCCTCGGCTCCAAATAGGGACTCAATCTCCTCCGCTGTCCACCCGTCCAGCACACCGGCCTGGCGGAGCAGAGCCCTGCCCTCCAGTTGCCGCAGCAGATGCGGCGCGACATCGGTCCGGGGGGCTTGTCCGATGGTAATCATCCCAAGCACAGCGGACGGTTCCAGACCTGTGCGTATCATCAGCCCACGACCGTTTCCTGGCCCAGCGTCTGCAGTCTTTTCATGGAACCGTACAGTGCGGTGATGCGGCTAAACTCCTCTTTATTATAGAAGGCGCATGTGCCCGCCGTCACTTCTTTTGCCGTTTCGACTGCAAAGCGCACGGCTGAAGCGATATCGGTTTCGTGGCTCGCTCCCGTACCGCAGCCCGGTACGGCCGATTGGGCGGTTACGGCTACACCGACTACCGGCGCATCCGTAGCCACAGCCGGCTGAAGGATCGAGTTGATATGGTACAGGTCATTGCCGTATGGCGTAATGTCCTGCGTAGTTACCGGGAACGTGACCGGCAGCATACCTGTCGTCATCTCCATAATCCGCAGCAGATCTTCGCTTACACGCAAAATGTAGCCTTCTTTGACTGTCGGAGAAATCGCAATGCCTTTGTGATTGATCACACGATTTCCCTTGGTTGTGTCAATAGACAAAATGGCCTCCATTTCCGGCACGATTTCATACTGGTTCATGACCAGAATATCCACCGGAGAGTCCATAAAATCGACCGGTTCATGCGGCTGAGTTGGGGCATCGGGACAGATATGCGTTGTAATGATGACGTCGCCGGGCAGCACATCGCCTTTTTGCTGCATGTCCGCCAGCTTCAGCGCCGCGGCGATCGCTGCCACTGCGCCGTCCGCATCGGAAACCAGGCCGATCCGGCTCGGACGGGCGCCGATTCCCCCAAGACGTCCAACGATGCCAAAAGTTGGCGCCGTTCCGCCGCGGCTGCGGCCGTTCGCCCCCGGCAGAATGATTTTGATGAAATCGGTACTGCCTTTGTCGCCTTCAACTGTCGTTACGCTGACGTCGGCATCCGGGAAACCGGCGAACAGCCCTTTTACGGCTTCACCGTTTACATAAGCGCTGTCAAGCGCGTCAAGCACAGTTAATGTCTGCTTTAATGCCATGAGAGGGCCTCCTCTGCTTCTGGTTAGTTTCCCATTTTATCCGCCGCGCGTGCGGCCCCGCCGTCTATTGCGGGACGGGAATCGAATGAGTTTAACCTATGGTAACGTACCGCCAAGATGCCGGACAATGTGCCCTCTTACCAAAAGCGGCCGCCGTTTCTTGTCCTTGACGAATAAAATCGGGTGTTTTACCCCCCGTCCTTCCCGGTTATGTAAAGTATACTTCCATGAATGTCGCTTACTTTGCCTCTCTTTGAGATCGCCTGCCCGCTTTGCACTCCGGTTGTACCACTCCAGCCAGCCATCTCTTCGGCGGACCAACGTCAGCGTCAGCTTATGCCAACGCTAGCTAATGCCAACGGTGGTTTATGTCAGCGGAACCTTATGTCAAAAGCGGCTTATGCCAACAACAGCTTTTGCCATAGTCTTTTGCCATAGTCTTTTGCCATAGTCTTTTGCCATAGTCTTTTGCCAACAATAGCTTATGCTAACATCAGCATATATCTTGAGGCATACTTACTTTTGCGCAAAAGAGGAGCTTCTACCTGCACTCTTTTTACGCATTTCCTTTGTTGATCATGTTTCCGCAGGTAAAATCTATGTCTTTCTGCTTACATCAAGTATAACTTTTGAACTATATTTTCCGATATAAAAAGAGAAGCCGCGTGCAGCGATAGGAGCCTGCAGGCTTTATGCTGCATCAAGCGGCATCTTACATCTGATCCAATCTTGCAGCTTAGATAAGGAGGGCGTATCCGATGCTGCTGTACCGTTATAAAAAACCGCTGCTGACAGGTATCGGTTTCTATTTGCTCGCTTATCAGCTGCTGCTGTTCTTTTACCGGGATGACCTATCCGTGATCGGCTGGCTCAGCAATGCGTTAACTTTGTTCTGCCTTGTGATCTGTACAGGAATCAGCATCATTTCCGCCTGTTCGTCACACCAAGCAAGCCGGTCTTTCTGGATGGTAATTGCATTTAGCTTTTTGATCTATGCCTGCTCCATGGTTCTGTATACCGTTGATTCCTTATCCGAATCGGTTAACTTCTCCAATCCCGGCCTGCCCGATCTGCTGTGGGTAATCTACGGGCTGGTGCTGCTGTGTGCCCTGCTCCTGCTGGTTCACCGGGATCTGCGCGGATTTCACGCGGTGCTGTACCTGCTGGATACAATGATCTTCATGACGGCGGCTACTGCTTTCAGCTGGACATATTTAATTGGACCTGGATTAAAAAGCGCTTTGGACAACCGCGGCGGACTGTTTTTATTTGTTAATGTCAGCTTCCCGGTTGTCGACCTTGGCATCTTGTTTTTGCTCTGTTTGCTGTTCCACACCCGGCTTCGGCCGGCATGGAGTCCAATGTACGGATGGCTGATTTTGTCGGCTGTCGTCATGGTTATTACCGACACCTGGTATCTGGTCCTTGAATCCGCAGACCAATATTATTCCGGCCATCCGATTGACGCGCTGTGGTCCGCTTCGCTGTTCGGCATTGCCATCGCCGGGATCTATCAGCCTCTTAAGGCAGACCCGCCGCCGCCCCCTGCTCCACACCCGGACATTCCTTCAGGAAGTTGGTTTAAGCGGCTTGTTCCCTATGCCGGCCTGGCAGGCGCATTTTTGCTGATTCTCAGCCAGCTCCCTGCTTTTGATGTCATGGTTGGCTCGTGTGCTCTCATGATCGTGCTGATTCTGATCCGGCAGGTGATGATTCTCACCGAAAACGATGAGCTGGTTCGTAAGCTAAGTCTCAGCCTGAAGCTGACAGACTATCAGGCGAATCATGACCCGTTGACCGGACTGCGGAACCGGAGATACTTTGACTCACGGCTGCAGGAGCTGCTTGAAGAAGCAAAAGCCGGCGGGGAGAGCCTGGCGCTGTTGGTTCTGGACATGGATCGCTTCAAGCAGATTAACGACAGCCTTGGGCATGCCGCAGGCGACCAGCTGCTGCTGACCGTTGCCGAGAGACTGCGCGCCTGCCTCCCGCCCGAGACGCTGTTGGCCCGGCTTGGAGGGGATGAGTTTACCGTTGTGATGTATCCTTTAATAGATAGAGCGCAGATAAACCGGGTCGTCTGGGCCATCCAGCGCAGCATTGAGGAAGCGGTCGAAATCCGCGGGCTTGCACTGCATACAACGGTAAGCATAGGAGCCGCCCTGTTTCCCGAGCATGGGCATTCCTCGGATGAATTAATGCGGAGCGCGGACATCGCCATGTACGAAGCCAAAAAACATAAAAGCAGCGCTTTGGTGGTCTACCACCCTTCACTTCATCCGCTCCTGAGCCGCAGAGTCCGGCTGGAAAGCGACCTCTATCATGCCATTGAACGCGGGGAGCTGCAGGTATATTATCAGCCGCAGTGGGATTTACGGACAGACCGGTGCATTGGAATGGAGGCACTGGTCCGGTGGAGGCACCCGAAGCTTGGATTTATACCACCGCCGGAATTTATCCAGCTTGCGGAAGAATGCGGACTTATGATCCGGCTTACGGACTGGGTGCTTGAAACTGCACTGAAGCAGCTGACCCGCTGGCAGCGAGAGGGGATGGATCATTTACGGATGAGCGTCAATATTTCACCCTTCGATTTTCAGGACGAGCATTTTGTAGCCCGCATTGCCTCCGCCATTCAGCGAACAGAAGCGGAACCTGGCGATGTCATGCTTGAAGTGACCGAATCGGGAATGATCCAGAATATTGATGCCGCTGTCAGAAAAATCGAGGCGCTGAAAGCGATCGGCGTCCAGTTCGCGATCGATGACTTCGGCACGGGGTATGCTTCCTTAAATTATCTGGACCGTCTGCAGCCTCATACTGTAAAGATCGACCGGGCGTTTATTATCAAAATCGGGGAATCGCCCAAAGGCGGAGAAATCGCCAAAGCCATTATCGCGCTGGGGCAGAGTCTCAATCTTACGGTGCTTGCCGAAGGCATTGAAACGCGGGAACAACTCGAGTTTCTCGGAAAAGAAGGCTGCGATGAAATTCAAGGCTACTGGATCAGCAAACCCATGCCTGCTGAGGCGTTTACTCCTGGAGAAGGGCTGTTCCGGTACGGGCCGGGTCTTATTCCGCACACATAATTCCATACGCTTGATTCCATACGCCTGATTGTGTACGCATGATTGGCAGGCCTAATTGCCGGGTCCAAAACGCCCTCACTGCGCTTAGCCAAATTCGCATGACAAAAAGACGTCCGTTCGTCGATAAAACCCGGCGAACGGACGTCTCTTTTTAATTGGCGCAGATTAACCGATGTTTAGGATGCAAAATCCAGCATGCGGACCAGGATGACCGCAGCTTGAGCACGGTTTGCAATTCCTTTTGGAGCAAACTGTTTCGCGTTCACTCCGCCCACGATGCCCGCTTCCGTCAGTTTGGAGACGGCATTTTGTGCATACGGGGCGATTTTGCCTTTGTCCGCGAACTTCGCAAGAGAGGCGCTGGCGTTTTCAGTTGGCGCTTTGCCCTGGAGTTTCAGCGCATTGAAAATCATGACCGCCATCTCTTCACGGGTGATTTGACGTCCCGGCTCGAATTTGCCGGCGCCGGAGCCGCTGACCAGCTTCGCGTTAACCGCCGCTCCGACAGCTTGGGCGTACCAGGCGTTTGCCTTCACGTCGTTAAACTTGCCGCCGGAAGCATTGTTAACTTCCAGCTTCAGCACACGAACCAGCATCGCTACAAACTCGGCGCGCGTCAGGTTTTTGGTTGGCGCAAAGTTGTCGCCGCCCACACCTTGAATGATGCCTTCAGCAGCCAGCCGCTGGATTGCGGACTGGGCCCATGCTACTTTACCCAGGTCCTTAAATACAGGAGCGGAAGCAGCCGGTGCTGTTGTAGGAGCCGGGGTAGCGGTTGGAGCAGCCGTCGGCGCCGGCGTTGCTGTCGGTGCAGCCGTAGCTGTCGGCGCTGCGCTTGCCGCAGGTCCCGGATACGATCCAGGTACGGAAGGCGTATAAGGCGTCGACGTCGGTGTAGCACTTGGTGTTGTCGTTGGTGTAGCACTTGGTGTTGCCGTTGGTGTTGCTGTGGCTGCCGGCTTTTCATTGTTCACGATACGGCCTTCAATTTTGGCTGTAATCGGACCGCCTTTGAATGTGTTTTTCACATAGTCATAGAAGACATCCAGGTCGATTGGACCGGCCAAAGAGCTGCTGGCCTGTGTCAGTACCTTGTAGTTATCCCCGCCTGCCGCCATAAAGTTATTTACTACGGCAGTGTAGGATTTTTTCATGTCAATCGGTGTTCCGTCGGCAAGTCTGAGATCAGCAACGCGCTCAGCTACCGGCAGATACATATTGGCCGTATACTTCAGTCCGGAAATTTGCAGAGTTTTTACATCCGGTGTTCCGTCGGCTTTTACGTTCCACTGCTGCTGCAGCAGCGTCTTGATTTGTTCGCCGGTCAGCGTCAGCTTCACCAGCGTGTTACCGAACGGCTGAATTTTGGCCAGGTCGCCAAACGTTACGTCGCCTTTCGGCAGGTCGGCGCGAATGCCGCCCGGGTTCATGAAGGCCATGTCGGCCGGGCCTTGTCCGTCTCCGAAGTCAGCATTGCGCATAGCATCCGCAATCAGGTTGCCCAGCGCAGATTCTTTTGTATAAGCGTCAGTGCGTGTAACGCTGCCGTCCGTTGTGCCAACCGGTTTGGTCAGCTCCGGATGCAGATCCAGGTATTTTTTAACCAGAGCGGCTGTCTCCGCATCCGGCGTTACTCCTTCATGGAAGGTGGTGATGATATCGGCCTTCTTCGACTTCACGTCACCGGTCTTCGAGTCGATAACCAGGGTGATGTCTTCATAGGCCGTTCCGTACGAATAAGCTTGAACGATCAGCTTGCCGTTCACTTCACCGTTAGCCAGCGCATGATTGTCGCCTGCCACGATTACATCTACCGGAGAATCAGCTGGCAGCGCTTTGGCCAAGTCGGCTGCTTCGCCTGTGGTTGCGCCATCTTTGGTCGAAGCCGGGTCATGAGCCAAAATAACAATGGTCTCAACACCCTTGCTTTGAAGCTCCTTGGCGTATTTCTCCACAGCCGCTACTTCTTCTTCCGGGCTCAGGAAGCGGACGCCCGCCGTACCGGCAGGAGACACTTTGCCAGGTGTTGCTTTCGTCACAAGACCGATAAAGCCGATTTTTACGCCCCCTACTTCCTTAATGTAATAAGGATCAACAATCGGCTGCCCCGTTGTTGCATCAACAGCGTTGGCGTTAACGTACGGGAATTTCAGCGGTTCGTGAACGATATTTTTGTTCACCGGGTCCACGCCGCCCTTGATTTGCGCCAGCATCGCAGCTACGCCTTGGTCGAACTCATGGTTGCCGATGGAACCTACGTCGAAGCCCATCATGTTCATCCATTCGAGCGTCGGCTTGTCGCGTTCCATGGACGATACCGGAGCAGATGCGCCTACGGAGTCGCCGTTATGGAACAGCACCGTATGCTCATATTTGGCACGCGCCTGCTTCAGGTAAGCTGCCAGAATGGCGGCCGTTCCAGCCGGTTTTTTGCTTACTTCGGATACAGTGTCCAGCTGACCGTGGAAGTCGTTGATGCCGATCAGGTGAACTTCAACATCTCCTTCCGCGGAACCTCCGCCGGATACATCCGCTTTAGGAGCTTTGGTGATATCGAAATTGAAGATGCCGAATCCCGCGGCATTCACTTCGCCAGAATAAGAGATATGTTCCGGCATAACACTCTGTGCTGCCGGAGAGGAAGTGAAGGTAAGCTTCACTTGATCATTGATTGGTGCCAAGGACCAGTTCGTATCGGCTGTGGGGTTCACTGTTTTTTCCGAAATGATATAATCCATTAGGATTTGACGATTCTCATCCTGGGAATCCACCACAAATTCGGAGCCCTTGAGTCCCGGGAAGTCCCCCCCTCCGCCTGCGCGGTAGTTATTCGTAATAACAATAAACTCCATATTCGGATCAAGCGGTTTGCCATTATAAGTCGGGTTTACAATCCGGCTGGAATCGGGGTTAATCAGCTTGCCGTTCTTATCGTATTTCGGTTGTTTAGTTACATCAATTTGGTAATTCAACCCATCAATAACGTCAAAATTAAATACCGAGAAGCTTGAATTCAGCAGAGCTTGAGGCTTGCTTTCATTAGGGTTAATAGTATTAAAGGCACCTGCGCTCATCTCCAGCCATTCTTTGACGACAGAGCCTTTCACCTTAATGGCCTTAAGGGTATTGTCATACAGATACAAGTCGCTCGCACTGCGGATTGTTAGATCGCCTTTTTCAATGCGTGTGTATTCCTCATATCCATTGCGTCCTGCCTTGAAGGGCGCACCCACACTCAAGATAGGCATATCCTTATATTGCGGAAGATTGATATCAATGTATCTCTCCACGTACCATTTCTGGGCAGAGGTCACGATTTGAACAGTCGGATCATCCTGAACCATAGCAAAATAGCTGTTCATTGGAGCGGATGTTTCCCCAAGTTTTTTTCCGGTATAATCGATTGTTGCCTGATGCTCGCCCGCTACAGCAGCGAACACCTCCGGGTCAGGTTCCACAATAGGATAGTTTACCGTTTTATTGTCCACTTTCTCCGATCTGTAAATTGAACGGGTAGAGGACTTTGAGTTGGACTTATCCACTGCCCAGTGCCCGTCCTTGTTTACCAGTTTCAGATCGATCAGACCCAGATAAGCGCCTCCGTAGCCTGCTTGAACGGAAGGAACCCCATTAATCTGCCCGTAAACGTTGTTGACCACAGACACCCGGCTGTCGTTGTACGGCTCTCCAGATGCATCTTTAAACAGCGAGTCCAACGAGTCCTTATCTTTTGTAGGAAACACTTTATGGGTGTGAGAGAAGGTGATGGCGTCAATTCCTTCCACCTTGCTCAATGCATTGACAGCATTCTCCGCACCGTCGCCTATTTGTGCGGAAGCATCGAAGCCAGTATGAGCCATGGCAACAATTACATCAGCTCCGTCAGCTTTCATTTGCGGTACAAACTTGGCTGCAGTCTGAGAAATATCCTCAGCATACACCTTGCCTTGTAGATTAACTTTATCCCACTCCATGATTTGCGGAGTGACCAATCCAATTAAACCTACCTTAACCTTCGTGTCCACCCCATTGCTGTCCTTTACATCCTTATCAAGGATAATATAGGGAGTGAATGCATTCTTGTCATTGCTCTTGTCGCCATCACCGTCTTCAACATACACATTGGCACTAATAAAATCGAAATTGGCATCTCTAGTTGTACGCTTCAAATAGTCAAGCCCATAATTGAATTCATGATTGCCTAAAGTTGCCGCATCATATTTCAGGAAATTCATGGCTTTGATCATTGGATGAATCGCTTCCAGATTGTCCATAAACCCGGATTCTTTAGCCATATACGTTCCAAGCGGGGTTCCCTGAATCAAATCGCCATTGTCGAGCAAAAGATTGTTGGGCTGCTCGTTTCTGGCTTGCTTAATAAGTGCAGCAGTACGGTCAAGACCTACCGTAATAGAGGCACTATTTTTAAAATAATCGAATCCCGTCACATTGGTGTGCAAATCCGTGGTGCTCATGATCCGGAGATCGACTGTCGGTACAGTGTCGGCCGCCGCCTCTTCAGCAAACGCCACGCTCCCGGCGAAGGTCCCGCCAAGGACTTGAACCGAGAGTACAGCCGTCGTCAGCACTGACGCAAACGGCTTGTTCCAGCGTGATTTCCATCCCATATAAGTATTAATCCTCCCTAACAATATTGTTATGTCGGTGATAGTATAGCATACATAAATGGTAGAATATCAACTTTTGTATCTATTTAATATAAAGTTATGTAAAGTAATACTCCATAAAAACGAGCTCATTTTAAATTTCAGTTTACAAACCCCGGAATTTTAGCTGTTTTTGTAAATTACATGTTAATTTTCACGCAAAGTTCACCATTTAATTTGTAAACATAACGGCATAAATCAGGATAAAGGTTCTATGTTTTTTTCTCGAAATTAGTCAAATTCTCTCTATCGCTTCCCTCTTGGTAGACGACATTACCCATCACATGACAAAATTCCCGGTAAAATAGAAGCAAATTTAGAGCTTACGGTGATATAAAAAACCCGCTCTGTAGAGCGGGCGCTGCGGTTAACTATGCGGTTAACCGGTTATTTCATATATTGCTCCACCAGTTCGTAGCAGCGTTCCTGGGTTACCCGCGCTTGGGTGGATACATACTGCACAGGTTCCATCGAACCGCCCCGAAACTCTGCGGACTCCTTTTTGGCCGTTGCGTCCCGATGGAGGATCCATTCCCGCTGCGCCTGCCGCAGCTTGTCCATAGCTGATTTTGAGAGCTGATGCTTTAGCTCGGCGTAAATTTCATTCAGCGCCGTATCCCAGCGCGTATACTCTTCCGCAGCGGCCTCCCGCATGGAAGCGGTGGTCCCTTCGTCATATAAAGGCTGCAGATCGGCCAACCCTTCCTTGATGGCATCCAGCTTTTGCAGGTAATCCGCCTTGCTTGCCGCCTCCGAAGGCTGAGGTTTAGGCTGCTGTATACCTGCCGCAGGAGCAGCGGTCTGTGCGCCTCCGCCGGGTTTGGACTCCGGCGTACCCGACGGTGCGGAGGACGCCGATTCGCCTTGTCCAGGCGAAGGGGCAGCCTCCTTTGGGTTTGGTTCTGCCGCCGGCTCTCCGGCCGGTTCTGCAGTTGGTTCTGCAGTTGGTTCTGCCGCCTGTCCGGCGTTTGCCGGTGCGGTTGCAGCAGGCGCTTCTGATACCACAGGCTTTATCGTAGCGGGAGGAACGGTCTCGGTGTCCCCGCCGCCGTTCGAACAGCCGGCCAACAGAGCGGCCAGCAGAATTCCTGCTCCTAGCTTTTTCATCTGCTCCATCCTCCTATCGGTTATCCCCAGGGTAAAAACGTTAACCTGCACAATCTCCCCCTATTTTCACCCAATTAACGGACGTTTTGGAATCTTTAGATATATAGACGCAAATTAAATCATAATGTTGCCGTTCAATATACGATATACGATAAGCTTAACGCAAACAGGGAGCATCCTTAGCGGTATGCTCCCTGCGTTTTCCTAATGATGAAGGACGTTTGTTATACCGGTTTAAACTCCATCCAGCCTACCTGAAGCCCAGGTTTGACATGCTCAAGTTGAAGCTCGTACACTCCGGCTTCCAGCTTAACCTTCGCCAGCTTCTGCGTAATCCAGCGCCCGTCCGTGCCGTTTGTCTGAATCACCCCTGCGGTCTGGCCGTTCAGGTTGATATTGCAGGCGCTTTGGGCAAGTTCGTTGTCCGGCGACATAATGCCGGCGAACATCCGGTATACCCCCGCCTGTTCAACGCGGATTTGAACTGCTCCCTGTGCCGCGGGTTCAATCCGGACTCCATCAGCCATGGTAACGGCCTGTTCCGCCGCAAGCGAAGCGTCCGCCCCGATTTCCGCCGCGGATTCCACCGTTCCTTCCGGTCTGGAGAAGACCGGCGCCTGCATGATGAACTTGCAGATGTTCATGGCACAGCGCTGCAGCTCTCCGCGGGTGACCGTGCCGTTCTCCAGCGATGCGATCGTGTTGTCTCCCCATACGTTCGTCTCGGCCCCGTAGTTGCTGACCACCATATACAAATCGTTTTGCGCGCGCACCATCCAATTTGTATTTTTGCGGTCGGCCGGTCCGCCTTGAACCACGTCATTCATAATCGCCCACCAGTCGGTCATCACAATCCCTTCATAACCCCACTCGCCGCGTAGAATCGTCGTGTTCAGATCGTAGTTGGAAGCCGCCCAATGTCCGTTTACCGGGTTATAGGAGGTCATAATGGAGTTCGCTCCGCCTTCCTTTACCGCGATTTCAAACCCTTTGAGGTAGATTTCCCGAACCGCCCGTTCTGATACAACTGCGTCCACCTTGCTGCGGTGTTTCTCCTGGTTGTTGCAGGCAAAATGCTTCAGTGTGGCGTTGGAGCCGCCGCTCCGGATCCCCCGGGTGCAGGCTGCCGCAAACAATCCCGACACAAGCGGGTCTTCCGAAAAATACTCAAAGTTCCGCCCGTTCAGCGGGCTCCGACGGATATTCAGTCCCGGTCCGAGCAGCGTGTCGATCCGGTTGCGGACCAGCTCCCGTCCCTCCATCACGTACAGCTCTTCGACCAGCTCAAGATTCCAGGTAGCCGCAAGCAGCGTACCGATTGCTACCTGGGTCGCCTTTTCCCCGCTGTCCATCCGGATACCCGAAGGTCCATCCGCCGTACACGCGACAGGGATTCCGTAGCCGAGCAGACGGTCCGTAACCCCGCCAAAAGCCGACGCCGTTCCCGAAGTTACCAGCGGACTGCTCATTCCTTCGCCCCGGACAATCGCGGCAAGATCCTCGTCACTGAGCTGGGCAATAAACGCTTCAAGGCTGACTTTGCCTTCCTGCACATCCTTCAGCTTGTAGCCCAGATCACCGGTCTGCTCAAGCCCAGCCGGCAGCCGCCGCTGAATCCGGTCCGCCATGTCGACCGTCCGCTTCGGAACCTCCACATAGGTAAGCTCATACGTTCCGTCTTCCTTGCGGGCGCCCGGCTTCATACGAGTGAAATCCTCGACAGGCGCAAGCGCCTCTTCAAGCTGCTGCACCACGCGGATGGAATCAACCTGATAGCCATCTTGTCCATCGACATCAAGGCGGACGGTCTTTTTCACACTGGTTCCCAAGTGAAGTTTATAAGTCCCCGCTTCCAGCACGTAGGCCGATCGATGCCCTGTCACTCCCGAGTCGTCATAAGAAGCCATAGCGTTCACCGGAAAGCTTAACGTAAGCTGCTGCGATTCGCCCGGCTGCAGCAGACGGGTTTTGCCAAAGGCAGCAAGCGATTTGGCCGGCTGTCCAAGCAGTCCCTGCGGCGCTTCAACGTAGAGCTGAACGACCTCTTTGCCCGCATAGACCGTGCCCGTGTTCCGGACAGTTGCCTTCGCTTCCAAATAGGTTTCCCCGTCTTTTACAATAACACTGGCAGCTCCAGGTTCAACTTCAAACGCCGCGTACCCAATGCCGTAACCGAATTCAAACTGCACCTTGTCCGGGCAAAAGGTTTCAAAATAGCGGTAGCCGACATAAATGTCTTCCTGGTACAGGTTCTTAAATTCATTGCCGTAGTTGCGGGTCGAAGGATAGTCATCAATGGAAAAAGCAATCGTATCCGTCAGCTTCCCGCTTGGCGTTACGTCGCCGCTAAGTACATCAGCAATCGCATTTCCGCCTTCCATGCCTCCATGCCACGCATAAATGACGCACGGGATCGGGTGCGCATATCCCTCGTCATTCAGCCAGCTCATATCAACAATGTTCGAGACATTCAGCACAACCGCCGTTTGTTCAAAATGAGCGGTTACCGCCTTGAGCATCTCCAGCTCATCCGGTGTCAGCTGATAACTTCCCGGCTCAGCCGCGTTGTCCTGGTCCTCGCCCGCCGTACGGCCGATGACAATAACCGCCTTTTCCGATTCGCGTCTGGCTTCCGCCACCAGCTCGTCCGTCAGCGGCATTTCCTGCTGATGCCACGGTTCGGCCGCCCAGCCGCCCCCGCCATTGTCGAACGGATGCTCTTTAATCCATTCTTCATAATGCGAAGCCAGCTTTTCGTTGACACGGAGGCCTGTCTTCCCGCGCAATCCGTCAAGCAAATTGGTTGTATACGCCACATGCACGCTTCCGCCGGAGCCGGTACCGCTGCGGTAATAGTTCACCTGCGTCCGGCCAAAAATGGCTACGCTTTCGCCATGCTGAAGAGGCAGCACGTTCCCTTCATTTTTAAGCAGTACCGCGCCTTCGGCGGCGACTTGTCTGCTGAACTCGGCAAAGCCTTCCAGTGGAACTCCCATTTTGTTGTCTGTACTCAAAGCGTTCTCTCCTATCTGGTTCATGCTTTTTTAGGTCATCATCATGTCCTCTTTAAATTACCGTATTCGTGGGTAAATTTCCAATCTTTTCGTTAGAATGCCTTTTACCGGCGCCCTGTTCCTCTTTCAGCCGTGCTACGCGGCGGCGCCGCCAGCAGTTTTCTATAGTATCTGTTTGCAGGCAAAAGCTAAAGTTAAAGATTGACACTGATTTCATGGAAAGACTATAATATGAATAGTTGCTCATATGTTAATTTAAGGAGAGGGTTCACATGTCCGAAGGCCATCACAACCATGATCATAACCATGGACACAGCCACGTGCATACCAACAACAAAAAAGTATTGTTTATTTCCTTCCTCATTATTACAGCTTACATGATTATCGAAGCTGTAGGAGGGGCGATTACCAACAGTCTGGCGCTGCTGTCCGATGCGGGCCACATGCTGTCCGATTCCATTGCGCTGGGTATTGCTTTGCTCGCCTTTACGTACGGGGCAAAAGCCGTAAACGCGGAAAAGACGTACGGATACAGAAGATTTGAAATTTTAGCCGCAGCCATTAACGGCGTAACACTGATCGGAATCTCCATTTATATTTTTTACGAGGCGATCGAACGTTTCATCAGTCCGCCAGAGGTGGCTACAGTCGGCATGCTGATCATCAGCACCATCGGGCTCTTGGTGAATCTGCTGGTAGCATGGCTAATGATGAGAGGCAGCGACACTGAGCATAATCTCAACATGCGGAGCGCGTATCTGCACGTATTGAGCGACATGCTGGGTTCCGTAGGCGCTATTGCGGCGGCGCTGCTTATGATGTTTTTTGGCTGGGGCTGGGCCGACCCGCTCGCAAGCGTTATAGTGGCGGCGCTTGTTCTGAGAAGCGGCTTTGCGGTTACGAGATCCTCCCTGCACATCTTGATGGAGGGAACGCCGTCCAATATCAATGTGAATGAAATCGCCGCAAAAATCCAGCAGGTTGACGGAGTGGAAGGGGTCCACGATCTGCACATTTGGTCAATTACAAGCAGCATGAACGCGCTCACCGCGCATATCGTCGTTAGCGGAGACAAGACGGTATATGAAGCGGAAGCCATTCTCAAAAAAACGGAGCATATGCTGGAACACCAAGGTATCCGGCATGCGACACTGCAAATCGAATCGGAACGGCATGCCCATGAACGCTCTGTATTCTGCGTGCTAAAAGCGGATGAACCCGACGGCCATAGCCATAGTCATGCGCACCAGCATTAGCTGCACTACCCAGATACACCAAAGACCGGCCAACAATAGGCCGGTCTTTGTGCTGTTAAAAAGAATTGTATCGCTGTAAAATCCCTCTGAACTTTGAATACTGAACTTCGGACCTTGGCCACAAGCAGCTTAGACCCGACAGATAACGGTATCAGCTCCGCCTGCCGCAGCGATCCTAGCCTACTACCCTTTGACGGCAGGCCGGTTCCGCAAAATCAGCAGCAGCAGGTACGGCGTTCCGATCACGGCCGTTACGAGTCCCGCCGGAATCTCTTTGGGCGCAAGCACCGCTCTGCCAAGGCCGTCGGCGGCAACCAGCAGAATAGCGCCGATCATGGCGGACAGCAGCATATTCCGCCGGTAGCTCTGGCCGGCTATCACTCTCGCCGCGTGCGGTGCCATCAGGCCGATGAAGCCGATGGTCCCAACCGCAGATACGGCGGCTGCCGCCAGTACGACGCCCACACCGGCTGCGAGCAGACGGGTCTGCTGGAGTCTGAGCCCAAGACCCAGTGACGTCTGGTCGCCAAAAGCCAGCAGATCAATGCGCCGGCCCATCCACCAGGCAGCCGGCAGCAGCACCAGCAGCACTGGCAGCAGGATGGCGGCTTGGCTCCAGCCCCGGGCATATGTGCTGCCGGCCAGCCAGGCCAGCGCCGGGGCGGCGCCCATCCCCGAGCGGATCACCAGGAAATGAATGACCGCCGAGTTAATAGCGGTCACGGCAATCCCCACGAGGATCAGAACGGCCGGCTGAAAGCTGCGGCGCAGCGCCAGCAGATAGACGGCGGCTGCCGCCAATATCGCACCGGCCGCTGCTGCAACTGGCAGCCAGCCGGCGGAGGCGGCCGGGAACACCACAATCATCAGCAGCGCGCCCACACCGGCGCCGGAGGTGACGCCTATGATCGACGGATCGGCCAGCGGATTGCGCACCGCCCCCTGCAGTGTCGCCCCGGCTGCGGCCAGCGCAGCTCCGGCCAGGCCGGCAACGGCAATTCGCGGCAGACGCAGCTGCAGGATGAGATTGCGATGCATCTCCTCTCCCTGCCCAATCAGCGTCTGGAAGACGCCGGCCAGCGGCACCCTTACCCCGCCAACCGATAAGCTGATCAGAATCAGCAGCGCCAGCAAAATGACGGACAAGCCGATCAGCACTGGAAAAGACACACGGTGCCGCACAACTCCGACGGCCATTGAGCCGCCTTCTCCGACCGGACGCGATTCCTCCGGCTTCTCCCTTACCGCCAGCCAGATCAGCCAAGGCGCGCCGATTACGGCGGTCACGACGCCGGCCGGCAGCTCGCCGATCACGCTGCGGAACATCCGGGCCAGGCTGTCGGCGATCAGCAGGGCGTTCGCTCCCCAGAGCGCACTGCCGGGAATGAGCCAGCGGTGCCGGTGCAGGCCGATCAGCCGTACCAAATGGGGCGCAATCAGCCCCACGAAGCCGATCGGCCCCACCACGCTGACGGTAACCGACGCCAGCAGCACCGCTCCCGCAAGCGCTGCAAAACGCGCCGCATTCACCCGGTGGCCAAGCGAACCGGCCACTTCTTCGTTCAGCTCCATCATGTCGAGCGAACGGGTATAGAGCATGGCTGCTGCCAGCGGAATCACAATCCACAGCCAGGAGAGCCGCACTCCCTGCCAGTCATTTTGCACCAGCGAACCGGAGCCCCAAATGAATAAGCCGTTTGTTTCATTCTCAAACAGAAGCTGGAGCGTGCTCGTAAAAGACGATAAAACCAGCGTCACAATCATCCCGGCTAGCGCCATCCGGACCGGCGTCCCGCGTTTGCCCCCCGCCAGCAGATAGGACAGACAGGCTGCGCCGGCTCCGCCCAGGAATGCCAGCAAAAACGGCACATTCGCCTTCAGCGCCGGAAAAAACACCGCCGAAAGGATAATGACGAAAAAAGCCCCGGCATTGATCCCGAACGTTCCCGCCGAAGCCAGCGGGTTGCGGGTTAACGTCTGCAGCAGCACCCCGGCCACTGCGAGTGCGGCTCCGCCAAGAACCGCCATCACCGCCCTGGGCAGGCGCATGCTGAGCAAAATATTATGCTCCAGCGTATCCTGCGGCCGGAACAGAGCCTCCCATACCGTTGTCCAGGCATAGACCTCCTGCCCCTGCGTCAGACTAAACAGCAGCATAGCAATGAGGACGGCACAGCCGCCCCCAAAGACCACGATGATACGGTTCATTTCGTCAGCAGCTCAACGGCTTTATTGACCAGCAACTCCGCCGATTGCGGCCCGCCGAACATCCACATGTCGCCGCCCAGCGGATACGTGCGGTTTTCCTTCACAAAGTTCAGGCTTTTCCAAACCGTATTGTCCTTCAGCTGGTTCTCAAAGACGTTGTCATCATCCTGCGCTACATAAAAGAAGTTGGCATCCTGCACCTGCGCCAGTCCTTCCACGGAAATCGTTTCGAATCCGTTCGGCTGGAACGCTGCCGGCTCAAACGCATTGGTCAGGCCGACCTGCTCCAGTACCTCAACCGCCATCGAATTGTCGGTGAAAAGACGCATCACCGCGGCGTTTTGGTCAGACCAGGCTTGCGTTACCACAAACGGCGCACCCTCTTTGCCGGAATCCTTCAGCTTCTGCTTGGCCGCTTCAAAGGATTGGTTCATATGATCCAGCACCTCCTGGCCTTCCTTCTCCTTACCCAGGATTTGCGCAATCGTCTGGAAGGTGTTGACCATGTAGGTATACGGAGATTTCACATTCTCTTCCAACTCGGAGCCAAAAACAACCGTCGGTGCAATGGCCTTGAGCTGTTCATAGTTGTTCTCGGAGCGGAAATCCACCGCCAGAATCAGATCGGGTTTAAGGGCCATAATCGCTTCCAGGTTTGGCTCCTGCCGGGTGCCCACATCCACAACCTCCGGGGCAAAATCCACACCGGCCTTCACCCAGTTGTTGTAGCCTTCCATATCTGCTACGCCGACGGGTTGAATTCCAAGCGCCAGCACACTTTCCGCCAGGGACCACTCCAGCACCACAACCCGCTGCGGCGCGGATTCAAAGGTTTCCGTTCCTTTGGCATGCTCCACTGTTACCGGCCCGGATGCTGCCGAAGCCTCAGCTGCCGGACTTGCGGATGGCGAAGCAGCACCAGCCTCCGGACTTGCCGAAGCACCGCCATTAGCAGCGGGCGAATTTGCCGTATTCGCCGTGTTTCCTGTACCGCCCGAAGCGCTGCCGCTATTGCCGCCGCAGCCCGCTACAACCATTGCCAGCACTGCGATGATCATCATGGATAACCAACTTTTTTGTCTCATCGTATGTATAACCCCCATTAGTATGATGCAACTCTATGATAATCATTCTCAATTACTCTACAATGATAATGATTATCACTGGGGTTTGTCAATAATTTCTCTTTATTTTTATTTAAAAAATTCAATATTCTTTCATTGGAGTTTAATTGGTGGCCGGAATTTAAGCCTGGAGAAGGCTAATACAAGCTAATTCGAGCTAATACGAACCAATCCGCCTAGACGCCAAAAAAGGCTTTTGCCGTTTCCGTCGTCGCCCGGGCCACTTCTTCCGCCGGTTTGCCTATGCAGCGGGCGACGGCCTGCAAAATGTGCGGCAGCAGCGTCGGCTCGTTGCGCCCGCCCGCCGGCTTCTCTTTCAGGTCGCGCGGCGTCAAAAAAGGCGCATCCGTCTCGATCATTAACCGATCAAGCGGCACAGACCGGACCAGCTGCTGCAGCTGCCGGCCCCTGCGTTCATCGCAGATCCACCCGGTAATGCCGATATGGAAACCGAGATCCAGATAGGTTTTGAGTTCGGCGGCTGTTCCGGTGAAGCAGTGTACAACCCCACGGTCCGCTCCCTGCTCTTTTAAAATGTCGATGAAATCCGTAAAGGCTTCACGTTCATGCAGAAACAGCGGCATGTTCAATTCCTTTGCCAGAGCTACCTGCTCGGCAAACCATTTGCGCTGCACCTCCCTTGGGGAAAAATCGCGGTTGTAATCCAGGCCGCACTCTCCGACAGCGACAACCTGCGGCAGCGCCGCAAGCTGGCGAAGCTTGGACAGCGTGTCCTCATTGCAGCTTTTGGCGTCATGCGGGTGCACACCGGCAGTTGAATACAGCTTACCAGGGTATCGGCCGGCATACCGCGCCGCATCCGAGCTGCTGCGCAGACTGGTCCCCGTTATGATGAGCGGGTAGACGCCCTGTTCCGCCGCGTTTTGTACGACTTGCTCCCTGTCCTCATGAAAAGACCGGTGCATCAAATTGATGCCAATATCGATTATTTGAACGTTATTGTTCATGGATTTACTCAATCTCCTTTACGTCATATAGGGTCTAACCGCTAGGGGCCCTTCACTTCCAGTGAGCCCTTCTTCTCTGGCCACGTCCCTAAGCCATTTTACCACAATATGGAGAAAACGGCTTGATGAGCACACAGAACCACCTGGGAGCTCTGCCCCCATATTTTCCTGGCCCCCTCCCTCCTAAACCAGTCTTCATACACAAATAAACGAGCAAAGCTGCGAGTAACTTGCATAATCGCCCCTAGCGCAAATGAACTCCAGGTTATACTGCTTGGGAAGTTGCGGGCAGAAATGTAGTGTGGTAATAATAGGGGACGCTGAATGCTCAAGGAGGGTATCCTGATGGAATGGATGTTGGAGGATGTGGAAGAGACTAGCCGGCTATACCCGGAATCTTTTTTTATCCCTGCTGCGCAAGAACGGATGTCGCAGGAGATCGGGAGAATGGTCCGGCTGCATTTTGTTTTGACGAACCCGGCGGAAGGACAGCCGCGTGCGGAGCGGATGTGGGTGGAGATTATCGATTGCGACCCGGTACATCTGCGATATAAGGGAGTGCTGACGAACACGCCAGGCTGTCTGACCACCCTGCAGGCTGGCGATGTTGTGGAGTTCGAACCGAAGCATATCGCTCAGACCCTTCTTAGAAAAGGCGACCCGCTTTGGCTTGAGACCGGCGAAAAAGCCGCTTTAGCCACCGAGCGGTGCTTCCTGCCGGGAAAAGCGGTGCGCTGGATGTACCGGGAGCAGCCGGACCGGGAGGAGGACAGCGGCTGGCGTCTTTTCACGGGGGAGGAAGATGACGACTATCTCAGCAACCCCGATAACACGCGGATAGTCCGGGTCGCCCGCTTGCTGGACCTTGACCCCAGCCTACTCGAGCCGCTGAAGTGCGAGGTGGGTACGGCGTTTGAACGGACGGGGAAAGATGGAGCGTGGCTTGAGGTGAACGATTGGGAAGGTTCCGAGGAATAAGGGAACGCAGGTGGGTTGTTTTATAATACCAAGAACCCGGCAGTCGTAAAGATTGCCGGGTTCTGCTGTGTGAGAAATGCAAGTTGAACGGTAGAATGAACGACCGGAGGGTTTCTGGAGGGTTTCCGAAATGTTTTTTCAGGACTCTGCCGGGAGACTTTCGATTGCTGTAAAAAATACGTCCAGAAGCTCTGTATCAAAATTCACGCTCACATAATCCGAAATCCTGGCCAGCTCTTCTTCGCTGTCATATTCCAGGCATGGCCGTCCCTCCGACCATAAGACTCGGCATTGGAACAACTCCTGCACCTTTTCAATTACAATATCCTGCGCCACGGCTTTGCGGCTGGTTGTCATGCTTCTTAACGCCTCCTTACCAAATACACTTTATGAAACATCCTCCCTAGGGGTATTCGCAATCCCTACCATCAATAGCTCCACCAGCTGCTCCAATGTCTTCTCCAAGGTCAACTCGATTTTCCCCGCAACCTGGGAATCCATAATATGGTACAGTGCACCAATGTAGGCCTGGATAAACAGCTCCATATCGAAGGCTCTAAAGCTTCCCTCAATCATCCCTTCTTTGGCCAGCAGCCGGATGTTCTCCCAGCCATACTGTATATGTTCATCCAGCTTTCTCCATTGTTCCGGATAGCGCTGTCTGAGCCCTTGGATGATGCGCAGATCCAGGTAAGCGAATTTTCTCGGGAAAACGGCCAGGGCTTCAATCATTTTTTGACGAATAGAGAGGGAAGAATCATCCATTATCCCCCTCTCCGCTTCTTTCATTTCTTCTACGGTTCTATCAACGATATGACTGATAATGTGTTCTTTTGACTCAAAATAGGAATAAATCGTCTTCGTACTCATCCCGAGGCGGCTTGCCACATCTCTTATTGTAAATTTCAAGCCCTGCACTAGAAGTTCCTCAATCGCTCCTTGCGCTATTGTCTCTTTCATGACACACGCCCCATCTTTTTCTTCATTTTACCTCACGCAAAGTTGGCGAACCCGTATTATGCTTAATGAGCCGCGGTAAAAAAATCAGCGGGTAAACCAGAAGAGCCAAGTTCGGAATCCACCACATCGCATCGAAATCGTGCCGAATCGCCCAAAACACAATCGCCTGTAAGCCAGAGCAAAAGGTTAAGCTTAATGAAACAACACAGTAAGATGACCATATCCGCCGCCCCTTCCGAAACAGAAGTATGCTCGCCAAGCCTGTGAATGAAATGAACAGATCTAGCGGTAAAAACGACAGGTTCCATGCCACCATAAGTTCGTTGCCGTAATCCTTATAGAGGTAGTCTTTTGGCAGCAGCTCCAGAAATACAATCATCCAGTAAAAAATAAATCCTACGTCCGTTATCAACATCGATATTCTTAGCGTTTTTCCCATCCCAGCCCCCTTGATCCTCTCTTGCTATCGGAAATTAAAGAAAACATTTTGTTTTATTCGTTTTCCATTGTATATGAGACAATATGAAAGTGCAAATCGGTTTGAACCTCTACTGTTGGGCTCACCCTTTTAGCCCCGTAAGACGAATTTCATTCAGCTCTTCCGCCGTCATCAAACCGGAGGTATACAAATTCATGTACTCCTGGGAGACACTTTGGTTAAAAATCAACAGATCATCCGTGTTCACCGTTACCGGAACTCCAAAATCGTACAGCTTACGGATCGGATGCTTCCCGTAGCTTTCGGCTACGCCTAACATAACGTTGCTTGTCGGACATACGTTCAGTTGAATGCGGTGATCCGACAGCCATCTCATGACCTGCGGCGATTCGGCCGCCGCCACTCCATGATGTATCTCGCGCAGCTCCAGTTCCTCAGCAGCTTCCTTGACATCGTCCGCTTTTCCGAACTCTCCGACATGCGCCTTTAGAATAAGCCCCGCAGCTTGAGCCAGCCTGTAAATGGCCTTGAAGCGGACAATGGGCTGAGCCAACTCATTACCGCAAATATCAATAGAACGAAACCATCTATACGACAAAAGTTCCTCTACTCGTCCATATGTCAGATCCACACAACAGGCCCGGTCCAACGCCAGCTCCGGCAAAAACTGCGTACCCGGCGCATAACAGCGATGCAGTTCACTAATGGTGCGCATAAACGGCTCCGTCCCGCCCAAAGCATCCACTTCATCGATACCGAAGCTTAACGCCAGTCTTTGGATATGATCGTCCTGCGCCTGAACAAAAGAGGCCTCTATCCGCTTCAAATAACCATCGACGCCAGGGCAGTGACGTTTTACATGTTCCATAAACCAGTGCTGCATCTCATGCAATGACCGAAACGGTTCGGCAGGCGGTTCAATGTGAACATTAGCCCATGACCCGATATACTGAATGGTTCCTCCGCGGCCCGCATGATTGTGCAGGTCGCTTTTTGGTATGGCCCGCACACCCTCCAGCGATCCATTCACCAGACTATTGATAAATGACGGTTCGATTGTCTATCCCTCCATATAGTGAATCTACTTTTGGAACACCGGCTTTGTGCGGTTGTTAATCGCCGTGGACAAGCTATATACGATTCCAAAGGTTTCGGAGACGCCGTAGTAGTATATTTCACCGATTATGCCTGTAATCCCTTTATTATTCCGTTGGCTAAGCAGGCCTTGCATTTTGCCTGTGCAGAACAGAAGTGTTATCGTTAAACTTATACTGCAAAAGGAGGTTCCCTGAATGAACAGCAAGATTCCGGAAAAAGTCTTGAATGACGGTGTGAAGGTACCTGCTATCGGCTTTGGAACGGCTTGGATCAAAGGAGCAGCCGGCGTTAAGGTACTGACTAATGCGATTGATGCAGGGTATCGTCTGATTGATTCGGCGTTTAACTATGAAAATGAGGGGGCTGTCGGACAAGCCGTTCGTCTGAGCGCTGTACCGAGAGAGGAACTGGTGATCTGCTCGAAACTTCCGGGGCGTCACCACGCCTACAAGGAGGCGCTTGAAACCATTGAAGAATCCTTATATAGAGGCGGCCTGGATTACTACGATCTGTACCTGATCCATTGGCCTAATCCCAAAGTAGACCTTTACGTCGAAGCTTGGCAGGCCATGATTGAGGCCAAAAAACGGGGGTATATCCGCTCCATCGGCGTCAGCAACTTCCTTCCGGAGCATAATGAACGCCTCGTCAAGGAAACGGGGGTTGCGCCCAGCATTAATCAGATCGAGCTCCATCCTTATTTTAACCAGCAGGAGCAGCTCGCTCAGGATGCCAAATACGGCATTGTCGCCGAGTCATGGAGTCCGCTGGGCCGCGGCCACAGCATGCTTAGCGACGAAGCGATCGGAAGCATCGCAGCAGCCCACGGCAAAACGCCAACCCAAGTGATCCTGCGCTGGCATGTCCAGCTTGGTGCGATTCCGATCCCCCGGGCAAGCTCTTTAGCGCATCAGAAAGAGAATCTGGATATCTTTGATTTCGAGCTGTCGGAAGCGGAGATGCAGGTCATCTCGGGCTTCAGCCGCGCAGATGGCCGGTTGTGGGATCAGGACCCGGCTATTTATGAGGAGATGTGAGACATAAAACACCCGTACGGGTGTTTTTTTACACGTATAATTGTATAATTGTTATAACAGTTGAATAGTATAATTGGGAGTCTAAATGAACAGGATGGTGGACATGGAACGGAAAGTAACAAAGTTTGGCAACAGTTTGGGCATAACCATGAGTGATGCATTTAAGCAAATCGGTATAAATCAAGGGGATACCGTTCAAATTAATGTAAACCCAGCAACAGGTGAAATCATAATTAAGAGATCGACAAAGGTATCTTTGCCCAGCGGTATTAGCGCAGATTTTATGGATACGCTCGCTAGTGTCATTGAAGAGTATGACGAAACATTGCGGGGTCTTAAAGACCGATGAATACTGTACGATACTTATCCAATGAGGAAGTTATAGCAATTAATCTTGCAATGATCCAGCGTTATAGCCCGGGAGAACAAGCAGGCGTTAAGGACGCCGGATTGCTTGAATCGGCCCTTCTTGGCCCAAAATCCTCAGCTTTTGGCGAGGACGCGTACCCCACTCTTTTTGAAAAGTCAGCAGCCTTATTTGAATCACTAGGACAAAACCACCCTTTTCATAACGCCAACAAACGCACAGCCTTCACCGCATTGGTCATCTTCCTTCGTTACAACGGACTCCAGTTTAAAATGCACGCCAAACAAGCCGAGGATTTTACAGTAGACATGGTCAACCACAAATATGCCTTTAGTGAATTAGTAACGGTGATCAAGGAACATTGCGCAGCTTCTCCATCATAGATGGATAGCAGTAAAGCGACCGCGGGGGTCGCTTTTATTTAGGTATAGCAGCACATATACAGTAGGCTGCCAAAGGAAAATGATGCGGCTGATCAGACATTGCTGATCATAAATATTGAATAAAGAAGAACCCTGCCTCAGCTAAGTCATCCAGCTTCTTAATCCTATAGTCCAGGTAGACATACCCTATTCCTGCATTAAAAATCCCCTTATAGGCTGGGTGGAACTCTACCAGATCCAGCTCGTTCAACTGACACACCAAATGGTAACGGGGGCTTATTTTAATCATATCCCGCAGCCAGTGGGCCCGGAGATGCCGCTTCGAAAGTTCAATCCCATTCACTTCGTCCAGATTTTCCAGATCAAGTTCTTCATCCGTTAACTCCTCGAGAGATAAATATCCCTTAGGAAGTAGAAAAGTAGAGTCGGGACATAACTCCTCTGCCCCTGTTTTATGAAGCAGCATTTTAGCAGAGAGCTTGGAGGGATCAAGTGGAGAATGTCCGGAGTTATAGCTCAAGCCATCTCCATATGCTGCAGGAAAGGTGCCGTCTTCGGGTGCCGGTACAAACACCGTAATCCTGTAATCAGGCGCAATTACAAATGTCGGAAAAAACGCACTGTCAAAACTGATCAGCGGCAGCATAAATGAACCGTTTTCTTGGCTGCGCGGCCAATCTTCCAAGCGCTCCAACCACGCTCCCCCGCCAAGCTGCCCGATTCCTTCATCTTTGGGACTAATCTTTATTTTATAGAAGGACATGCAGTTCACCTCAAAATTGGATTCTTCCAAATGGGATAATAATTTCATCATAACATTATGGATAACCCATTTCCGCCTCAACATTATGCTCCTGTGTTTGCAGCGGTAGTTATATAACTCCGTTTAAGCCTCCGCCGTACCACGCTTCCACAAGCCCGCGGTGTAGATTACCAAAATTAACAGCTGGGCCGTAACTACAACCAGCGCCGTCCGATTGAATGCATCCTCCGTGCTGAAGGAGATAAAATTATGTACGATATGCCACACAATACCGATCCAAAGGCTGCGGGTAATACTGAAGATGAGTGCAAGCATAAGGCCGGCGAGAAAAGCAAAGGCGATCTGCAGCAGCACCCCGGCAGGATTGGTTCCGCTTAGGGCATTGGCACCATGTAAGACGCCAAAAATGAGGGACGAGCCGATAACGGCCTGCTTGCGGCTTTTTCCCAACAGGGCGGAGAATGACAATCCGCGAAAATAAAGCTCCTCATTAAAACCAACAACGACAGTGAACAGAGCCAGCGCCGCGTATTCAGCTCCCGGACGGGCAAACTCGGGGCTGTAAACGGCAAGCGGAATGGCCTCGATCAGCAGCAGCGGCACGCAAAACCACACGTAGCGTGCGCTGCTGGAAGCAGGCCGCCGAAAACCGGCCTCCTTGGCCGAAAGTCCCGAACGGCGCAGCAGCAGCAGGCCCGCCAAAACGGACAATACCACGGAAGCCGTCATAATGAGGTAAGCGGGCACCTCAGCCAGCCCGCTGGTTTGGGCGGCCGCAGAGCCAACCGCGGTAAGAAAGGTGCAGATTAGCGCCGCGATGACAGCGGCGGCGTAAGGATGATTGCGGGTGAACGTTACGGACATAGTTAAAGCTCCTCGCCTTCTTTTTTGAGTGTAACCAATAAACCTTTAAACACACTGCCCAACACGGCCTGCGCCTCCTCGTCATCCATCGTGCTGCTGTTGGTTGCAACCAGGGAAGCGATGCCGTGAGTCGTATACCAGATACCAGCATACAATTTGCGTGCTTGATCTGCTGAAAGGCCGGTCATGCTGCCGATCATCGCAATCACCTGGTCGTCGCCCTCAGTTGTCCCAGCGATTTCGCCCACCTTCTCCTGCTGGAGCCGGCCTGACATAAACAGAAGCTGAAACAGCCTTTTTTCCGTCCGTGCAAATCCGATATAAGCCAACCCCATTGCTAGAAAACCGTTGCCGCCGCTCTGCATCGCTGCCAGCATCGCAGTGTTATACAATTGTTCGGCATAAGCACAGATCGCTTCCCTCAGTTCTTCCATTGAAGAAAAATGGCTGAATATAGGCTGGGTGGAGGTGCCGAGCTTCTTAGCGACATTTCGGGCGTTGACGGCATCCATTCCTTCTCCGCGTAACAACTCCAGTGCCGCTTCCAAAACGATCTCACGTGTCACTTTGGGCTTCGGGGGCATGAGATTTCCTCCTCACAGTAAAATAACATTTGTTATATTATATATGTTATATTACATATGTTATTTAATCAAGCTTTTTATGCAGACAGATTGGAAATAGCGGCTTTTAAGCGTGGGATTGCTGCTTAGGCATAACAAAAGCCACCGGCCAGAGTCCTGGTTGATGGCTTTTGTAGTTTATTATAAGACCATAGAATGAAGAATTTTTGCTGACAGAAATAAAGAATCTGCTGAAACAATAAAAGTAATGCTGCCTGCCATTGGCTTAACGAATAAACCGATTCCTTCCTCCATGAAGAAGGCCAGCGAGGGTGGCCTGCTATCCATACAGAGCCACTGTTTTCGATTCGAGCATATTTAATGCTTAGTTTGGTTAGGACTTGTATTAGCTATGATGGGCAGCATTTTCTCACTCTTAACCATGGGGGAATTACATTGTCCACAAATCGGTTGAATCAAAAAAACGAAGTTATCTCGTATCCAGCCGTTGCACTTTTCAGTAGTGCATGACCATATCGTTGTCATTTCTTCTGGAAGATCAATCAGTTTTTTTCGTGAATAGTACAAGCGGCAACCCTCTTTCTCTTCTGGAATAATATAAAAAAGCCCCAATACCATGATTGGGGCTTTCTACCGGCAGCAAACTTACAGTTTTACAACATTTTCGGCCTGCGGGCCTCGGTTGCCTTGTACTACATTAAACTCAACGCGTTGCCCTTCGTCCAGCGATTTGAAGCCATCGCCTACAATTGCACTGAAGTGTACAAATACGTCGCTTCCGCCTTCAACCTCGATAAAGCCAAAACCTTTGTCTGCATTAAACCACTTTACTGTTCCTGTTTCCATTATTCATTACCTCCAAGTTTATATTTGTACATGATTTCGAATTCCAAAAAAAATCACATATTGTACAAGGTTACCTAATTAAAATCATAACCCTCTACAATATGTGAGTTTAGGTCGAAATTTCAATAAACTAACTATAACACAACTGGATCTGATTTACAACTTTTTTCGTATAGTGCAAAACTGCCACTGAAAAGAAAAGACACCGTTAAAGGTGTCTTTTACTTACTTCATATGGAGCCGAGGGAAGCCGAACCCCTGTCCGAGGGCAACGCCACAAAGCTTCTGCGAGTGTAGTCACAGTTTTGATGTCACCCGAGTGTCTCCCCGTAACCGGCTATACGTTGGGTTATTCTTTATCCATGGCTGCCAGCATCCTGAGCAGAACCGTGACCGTTTCCGCTCTAGTCGCGGCACTTTTCGGATAGAAGCTGTTATTGCCCTTACCCTGCATTATTCCCAGCTTCTTCATCTCGGCTGCCGCTCCGACAGCCCAGACCGGTATTTCGCGATCATCTGCGAAGCCGGTGGAACGGGCTTCGGGCGCGTGGTTTAATGCTCTCGCCAGCATGACGGCCATTTCCGATCTCGTCATAGGCGCATTTGGGCGGAAGGTATTGTTCTTATCGCCCTGGATAAGACCCGCACTTACGGCTCGCGCAACGGCTGTCCGGGCCCACTGCCCAATCCGGTCCGCGTCCTTGAAGGACAGGACTGCTTCTTCATTCTGAAGCTTCAGCGCTTTCGCCAGCATCACCGCGAATTCGGCGCGCGTCACCGTCCGATCGGGCCGGAACGAACCGTCCGTATAACCTGTGATCATTCCCTTCTTTTCTGCTTCCAGAATATTGGCTTCAGCCCAATGACCGCCAATATCCGCAAAGGCACGACCCGGAACAGGAACACCCGGCTTTTCCGGCTTGACCGGGCTATCTTTTGGATCACCCTTCGGAACATTGGGGGTTACCGGCGGAGTCACGGGAGCTCCTCCTCCCGAATTGCCTCCGCTTTCCCCGTTTCCGCCGCTTGAACGTTCATTTACGGAAACATTTATTTTCCCCGTAACGGACGGATTCGCGGGCAAGACAGCTGTAATCGTCACTTCTCCGGCTGCGGACGGCGCCGTAAAGACCATGCTGAACCGGCCATTCGCATCCGTTACCGCACGGGTGCTTTTGAAGCTACCGGACGAAGCTGCGACTTCGACCTCCAAGCCGGAGACCGGGAGATTGTCGCCGTCGTAGACGATTCCGCCAATGGACACGTCGTCTCCGGCCGTCACAGCAGACGGCGTCGCCTGAAGTTCAATTAGAACAGGTACTTGTACGGCCTTAATTACGGAAATGGTTATTGTATACGCCACGGTTGGATTCGCGGTGATGGCGGCTGTAATCATAACTTCTCCGGCTGCGGACGGCGCTGTAAAGACCGTGCTGAACCGGCCATTTGCGTCCGTTACTACTTTAGCAGTCTGGATGCTGCCTGACGATGCAGCGATTTCAACTTCCACGCCCGGGACCGGCAGGCCGCCGATATCGTAGACAACTCCCGTAACGGACACGTTGCTTCCGGCCGTCACGGAAGACGATACATCCTGGAGTTCGATTCGGGCGGGCACTTGGACGACCCCATCTACGTAAACGGCAGTTGTCCCTCTCACGGACGGATTCGAGGACAAAGCCGCCGTAATCGTCACTTCTCCGGCAGCAGACGGTGCTGTAAAGACCGTGCTGAACTGGCCGTTCGCATCCGTTACCACACTGGCGTCATTGACACTGCCTAATGCAGCCGCGATCTCGACCTCTACGCCGGATACCGGCAGATCGTCACTGTCGTAGACGGCTCCCGTAACGGATACTTTGCCTCCGGATGTCACGGAAGACGGCGTTGCTTGAAGATCGATTCGAGCGGGCACTTGGACAGGCTGGTTCACGGATACGGTAACCGTATCCGTCACGGTTGGACTTGCAGGCAGGACAGCCGTGATCGCCACTTCTCCAGCTGTGGACGGTGCCGTAAAGACCGTACTGAACCGGCCGTTCGCATCCGTGACTGCTTTAACAGTCTCAAGGCTGCCCGATGCAGCCGCGATTTCGATCTCCACGCCGGGGACCGGAAGCCCGCCGCCGTCATAGACGACCCCTGTAACGGACACTTTCCCTCCTAGCGTCACGGAAGACGGGGTTGCTTGAAGTTCGACCCTGGCGGGAACCTTTTGTACGTTCTCTGTACCATACACTTTAAATTCCCAGAGCGAGTAGCCGTACGTGGTGGCTCTTTTTGTGCCATACATCCGGACGTATCTTGCATTCACCGGTTCAAAAGAGATATCGTCGATTTCGCCGTCTCCGGTTGCGGTGCTGTATACTGTCGTCCAGTCCGCCGTATTGTCGGAAACCTGGATTTCGTACTCCTTCCCATACGCACTTTCCCAATGCAGCATGACCTTTGCGATGGGTTGGCTGGAGCCAAGATCGACGTAAATCCACTGCGGATCGGCATAGTTGGACCCCCAACGGGTCGTCAATGAGCCATCAACCGCGTTCCCGGGAGACACGTCAGCGGCTTTGGCTGAGCTTGCCGTTACCGGCTTGCCTTCGGCAAGATTGGGCGCCAACGCTTCATATACATTAAATTCAGCAAGCGAGTAACCGTCTCCGGTACCCTGCTGAACACCCAGCATCCGGACAAACCTGGCACTGACTTTACCAAAAGAAATGTCGTCGATTCCGCCGTCTCCCAACGAAGTTGTATAAACGTCCGTCCAGGTGACAGCATCATCCGATACCTGAATTTTATAGCTTTTCCCGTACGCCTTCTCCCAATTCAGCCTAACTTTATTGATCGTATATTGATTTTGCAGATCAACATAAATCCATTCGTTGTCTGAAGCGCTTGAACTCCAATAGGAACTTCTGTATAGATCCGTAGCATTTGAGGCAAATTGCTTGCCTTGGCTGGAGGAAGCGGTCGCACCTTTACTATAAGCGAGATCAAACCCGCTGTCGTCGACGGAGGCTCCCTCATTTAGAGTTACGCTTCGGCCGGTAAACGTATCCTTGCCGAGTCTATAGGCTGTCGTGGTTTTTTCTCCGTTCCGATTTAGCGTTACGTTCACTGTCATCCCCGGTGTTTCGGGATTAGCAGCCGAGATGCGGACAGGTGTCACGGATTCGTCAATGATCACCATGGACGGCTGATCAACGGTGACCGTCAAGCCGTCTCTTACCGTCACCGTCCCGGGTTGGTAGAACAGCAATTCCGCGATGCCAAGAGAATTATGCCGGACAGCTTGCACCGACGGCGTATTCGAAAGAATACGGATCGGGTTCTCGCTCGCATAGCGGCTGACCTCTTCGGGGGTTTGGTTTGGCAATACGATATACTGATAGGAAGCGTCTGTTGGTTTCACGCCATGATCGAGCCAAATCGAAAAAATCGGCTGCGTGATCGGCTCCGCTGAACTTCCCGTAATGACGTCGCTCCATTTTCCGGTCTTCGTCTCCCGCTTCACTTGGAAATCGGCCGGATTCGGGAAAACATAACCAACCTTATCATTATAGGCCCAGCGCCCGTTAACTTGCTTCGTTCCATCCGCCATTACCTCGCCGTCTACGAGCACATCGCCAACCGCCAGACTTTGGTTCAATGTCGTGTGGACCGGTGCGGCATTCGTCGAAGCGATGCCTGCACCTAACGCGACCATCTCATCATCGAAAAAAAAGTAGCCTTTTTTGCCGCTTGTACTCAGCTTGTTAAAATCAAACGCGGTTGCTCCATAACGCTCATTTGTGACGCCGCCTACAAACGTTTTGGGATTGTTGAAATTCCCATCCTTTGTGAGTACGTACGGGGCCGTCGTGCCTGGAACATGAGCCCAGTCCATCAGCGGGTAAACGGGTCTGTATTCGTCGCCGGTTCTCTGAATGGCAGTGGCGCCTTGCGGCGTCCAGTACAACAGGTTATATCCGCTGGGGTTAATGGTTCGCCATTCCCCGCCCTTGACCGTTTTGGATGACATCTTGACCGTAATTCCATAATCCTTTCGCATATGGGAGGAAACCAGCGTCTGCCATTGCGTCATATTGTTGGCGTCAAGTCCGTTGCTTGTACTCGTGCCGAAGTTGCGGATATTGTCAAGAAAAAGCTTAAACTCCCCAGCCCGCTTCGAATTGGCCACCTGCATCCACTGCAGCGGATCCTCATAGAAGGTTAAAGCCGCGCTCGCATAATCCGGCCAATCGGGCCCATTCATCCCCATACCCAGATCGGCAACATCGCCCCTCACGAGATACCGGGTGCCGTCCAGCAGGTAGGACGATAGGGAATCAATCGCCGCCTCACTATAAGAGAAAGAGGTATCCGAGGTAATGTACGCCCAGAATGACATATCTCTGGCAAAACTTCTGCCATAGCCCGTCGTATAGTTCGTTTTTCCATGCATGAAAAAGGACATATCCGACTGGATTCCCGTCACCGTCGTCGTCACATTCGACAGCACATTAAACGCTTCCACGGCGTTCCGGACGTTCTGAGCATCCTCCAGCAATAAGCCGCGGATCATATAATTTTGATTGTACCAGGACGAGTTGGCTCCATCGACAGTGTGCGGGCTACTGTCTAACGTGCCGATAATGTTGGAAACTTGCGCTGCAGTTAAATAACCTTCACATAAAAGTGCGATTTTTCCCAATCTTAATTGTTTGCCGATTCCGGTCTCCCACCAGTTGGTTGAAGTTGGCTTTACCGTAAACCAGTAGTCCAGCCCCTTTTGGATACCTCGTAACAGGGTTTCATTATGATAGTATGGACCATTCGGGTCAGCAAAAGCCTGAGCCATCGATTGCATCCGATCTAATGCAAGGTAGGGTGACCAGGCTTTCCCATTGGCGCTGGAGGTTGTATTCGCGTAATCTACATCCCCCCAGCTTCCGTTAGCATTTTGATTGGATAAGTAAGTGCCAGCCTGTGATTTAAAGGTCCATTCGACCCGCCCGTTCGTTCCGTCATTTATGATATCTTTGGAGACGTAAAAAGCAGCAATCCGGTTCTTCATCAATCTCATTTCAGCAATCTCTTGAGGAATGTTCGTCGTCCCGGAAGAGCTCGCCGATGCAGGCGAATATAACATGGACGATATCATGGAACAAACAATAACAAGGTATATCCACCTCATTGCAAACCTTTGTTTCTTTTCAGCCATGCATATGCGCTCCTTTGCTCATCTAAACTTAAATCACTAATTGATAGCGCTTTCCTTATTACGGATTAAAGAAGGCAGTTCTCACTGCCTTCAACCTTTTATAAAAAGGTACTATATATATCCTTTAGCGGTATGTCCGCCACTGCCATCACTTCATCTGCGGCACCGTAATACATGCGGACCGTTTGATCCAGCAGCAGGGCTCCGCACGAAAACACGACCTTGCCGAAAAATCCATTTACTTCATATGCCGCTTCCGGCTCCAATACGGGGACACTGGATCTTGCGATCACCTTGGCAGGGTTATCTAAATCAAGCATCACCGCGCCCATACAATAGCGGTGCTTGCTGTCCGCTCCGTGGTACAGCGCAAGCCAGCCGTGTTCCGTTCGAATCGGAACCGCCCCGCCGCCCATACGCGCCGAATCCCAGCCTTGTTCGCTTAGCCCCATCAGGAAGCGGTGGTTCCCCCAATGGTCGAGATCGGGCGATTCGGCGATCCACATCTCGGGTGCGCCAAACGAGTTCGGCACCGGACGGTGCAAAGCGTAGTATTTGCCGTTAATTTTTTCCGGGAATATCATGACGTCCTTATTTTCGGGAGCCAGCATAAGCCCACGGCGCTTGAATGTCCGAAAATCCCGGGTCTCTGCCAGGCCGGCGCCAACACCGCGCGCGGAGGCGGAGCTGTAAGTAATATAATAGATGTCTCCGATTTGGGTCACACGCGGATCTTCAATTCCCCACGCTTCCAGAGCGTGCTCCGGAAACAAGGCTGGCTGCGGCTCGACGTCAAAATGAATACCGTCTTTGCTTCGCGCCACCCGGAGGTGGGATAAGGAGGTGAGCATGATCGTTCGCCCGTCTTTTGCTACGAAGCGCGAGTCGGAGAAATCATAGTCCGGATCGGTCTTGTCGTAGCGCTCAACAAGCACCTCGGTACCCGCTTCATTCAGCCGGGGGACGAGCACTTCGTCCGCCCGGTCCGATAACGGCGCTTCCGCAATACGCAGTAAAAGGATAACTTCATCCCTAAACTGCGCAACGCCTGCATTAAACACACCCAGCACTCGAAAGTCGGGGCGGGAGGGCGCAACGTCCTCGATCCGTATCACAGGATTTTGCGCGCTGCGTTTTATGTTCATGTGGAATACCTCTTTCAGTATTTTAAGTGCTGTTATTTACCGGACGTGACGGCGTCGATTTGTGCCTGAATTTCATCGATCACTTTCTGTCCGCCGAGGCTCGCCATCTTTTCCTCCAGCGTCTTTTTGCCTTGATCGGCAGGCAGCACGCCTTGGCTAAGCGGCAGGAAGACCGAATCGTGAAGCGGAGTAATTTTGGCATATTCCGTCTTCACCTTTTCAGCGTTAAAGTTGAAGCCCGCCGTTGGACTAAGCGTGAAATTGGCCGGGTTGGTAGAGAAGTCAAACCACTTCTTGTCATCCTTCATCATCGTGTCCGGCGTGCGGTTCAATGTTGGCCGCCAGGTCAATACATAACCCGGGAATGAATATTTGGACAGCACCTTATAGCTCGAATCGCCGACGGGTTCCCAGTCCTTCCCTTGAACTCCGTATTCCATCAAATCGTGGTTTTCCTTAATGGACATCCAATTAGCTACGTCCAGAGCTAAATCGGCGTGCTTGGATGAAGCCGGGATGCAAAGGAAATTCCATTGCTGGAAAGCGGTATACGGCTTGGCCTTATCCCCATTCGGAATGAAAATCTCAAGTTTGTCGCTGCCGTCTTGCAGCATTTCCGAATATTTCAGTCCTTCCACACCATCTGCCGCATAATAGGTGGCCGCATACTTGCCTTGCTTGAACAGGGTTTCTGCATTTTGCTCCTGTGCGATATTTTTGGAAATGATGCCGTCCTTGTAGTATTTGGTGACGCGTTCATACCCATCGGCAATCATCGGGCTTTCCCATTGACCGACTACTTTCTTGTCCTTAGTTGAATAGGCGAACATGTTGACACCGATTTCGAGCACTTCATCGAGCGCCAGATTAGCGGATTCGCTCAGGATAAACGGCAGTTTGTCGGCTTTGATGCCGTTAATGACGAAAGGCTTGACATCCTTCTCCTTTTCCTTGACCATATACAAAAATTTCTCCAGATCGTCGAGCGTTTTCAACTCGGGAAGTCCGTATTTCTCCCGCAGATCTTTGCGGATCAGAAGGCCATATAGCTGGCCCTGGGTGGTACCAAGCGGAATCCCCATGATTTTTCCTTCAAATTTGTTGTATTCCCACATTTCATCGGGAATGGATGCTTTTAGCTCCGGGCGTTCGGCCACCGCGGCATCCAGTTCCTTTAAAGAATTGCTGTCGATCATCTGATTCATGGATAACCACGGGGCATCCAGATACATATCGAAGTCTTCCCCGGCAGACATCTTCACGGATACCGCATTTCCGTAATCGGACCACGGCAGGAAATTGACATTCAAGGCCGCTCCAACGTTGTCCTGTTTCAATTTGTCGTTGACCGCCTGCAGCACTTCGTCAAAGCCTGCCGGTTTATCCCCCGGAAAATAAGCTTTCAGCGTCACCGTTTCCTTCGTTGCGGGTGCAGCGCTTCCCGTATTCGTTGGAGAACTCCCTTCATTGCCGCCAGTCTTCGTATTGCCTCCGCCGCAGCCGGCCAACATCAGTGATAATACCAATAGCGCTGTAGTCGTCGTTCCAAATAGTTTTTTTAACCTCATTCCGTTACCCTCCTATATCGATGGAAAAAACTATGATTAACCGGGCTGATCCAGTTAATGCCGGAAATCCTCGTTTACCCTTTTACAGCTCCTACCGTTAGACCTTTGACAAAATACTTCTGAAGCATGGGATACAGCAGGACAATCGGGCCGATCGTCAGCACGGTTGTTGCCATCCGCACGCCATAGGTTGGCGGCGTCACAGCAATGGCTGCTGAGGCGGGAATGAGATTTTTGGCGGCTTCCATATTGGACACCATCCGGCGCAGAATCAGCTGCAGCGGGAATAACTTCTCATTATCCACAAACATCAACCCCATAAACCAGTCATTCCAGTAGTTCAGAGCATAGAAGAGACCGACGGAAGCCAGAATCGGCTTCGAAATCGGGATTATAATTTGGAAGAACACCCTCATTTCATTCGCACCGTCTATTCTTGCGGCTTCTTCCAATTCATCGGGAATTGTACGGAAAAAACTAACCAGCAAAAAGACGAGGAACGGCTGGCATAACATAGTTAAAATGAGCACCCAGATGGTATTCTGCAAATGCAGCCACTGACTGACTACAATATAAAACGGAATGATGCCTCCGGAAAAAAGCATAGGCAAGTAGCAAAAAAACAGAAACGGTGTTTGCAGGACATTCCGTTTGTTAGCCAGAGAATAGCCGAGCATTGCGGAAATGCACAACGCGCTTAATGCGCCTACGACGGTGATAAAAATCGTGACAGCATAGCCGTTGAATAACACATCCGATTGCAAAACCGCCTGATACGCGCCTAGCGATAATTTTTGCGGAAATAAAGTATAGCCGTGCGCAATCAATTCTTCTTCGTCTGTAAACGAGCCGATAATCATCAGCAGAAAAGGAAACAGACAAAATAAGGTGAACAACAAAATGAACGTATGGGCAAAAGCCGTAAAAGTTCTATCCGCAACGCTCTGTTTCTGTCTCATAATACTCTCCTAGAATAAAGCAGATTCTTTGGACACTCTTCGAGTTACCCAGTTGGCGGTAATGACGAAGATCAGACCCATAATCGACTGGAACAGGCCAACCGCCGAAGACATGCCGAAGTCATGCAGCTGTCTCATGGAGCGGAATACGAAGGTGTCAATCACGTCGGTAGTCGGATACAGCATGGAATTGTCTCCAATGATGGCATAGATCATGGCAAAGTCCCCGTTGAAAATCTTGCCTACGGCCAGCAAGGTCATGATCATGATGGTAGGCACGAGCAGCGGCAGCGTAATGCGGAGCATAATCTGCAGCTTGGATGCCCCATCAATCCGGGCCGCCTCGTACAAATCCTCCGATATACCGGTAATCGCAGCCAGGAAAATAATCGAAAGATAACCGGCTCCTTGCCACACGCGAATAACCGTCAGAATGTAAGGCCAAAGCGCTGACTCAAACATCCAGTTGACCGGTTCCAGGCCGATATTTTGCAGCCAGGTATTGATCATCGGCTCTTCCCCGCCAAATAAGGATTGCACAATCATTCCCACCACAATCCAGGACATAAAATAGGGAAGAAAAATGAGGGATTGCGAAATCCGTTTGAAGTACTTATTGCGAATTTCATTGAACATCAGAGCAATTAAAATCGCAGCCACCGTAGTAAACACAATGAACAGCATGTTCAACACCAGCGTGTTGCGCAGAATGACCCAAAAGTCACCCGAAGTAAAAAAATAATCGAAGTTTTTAAAACCGACCCAATCGCTTCCCGTAATGCCTTTGGCAAAATTATAGTCTTTGAAGGCGATCATAATCCCGTAAATGGGAAAATAACTGAATACGAGAAAAAACAGCAGCCCCGGCACGGCCATCGCATAAAGAAAAGGATTTTGAACAATATGTTTTAGCTTGGACCGTTTCCTTGCGTTAAGTTGGTATTGCATCTCTTTACATCCCCCCTTTCATCAAGACCGGCAACCGCATCAGCGTTCCGTCATCTATGCCGTTACCTTAACAATCCCTTGCTGCAGCGGCAATTCCGAAAAGCTCCTATTCCTCCTGCGAGCGCAGATTTACGAACTTCCCAAAAACAACACTATTCCGAAAATAAACGATTCTGAAGACGGAAATGCTTGGTATGCTATAATTAACCTGCCATTTACGAACTCGGCAGTTATGATTACGGAGGTTCAAAACCAATGAAATTCGGACATCCACTCCTCGCATCGCTGAAGAGGCATCCTACTTATATGAAGCTCATTTTTTATTTTGTCAGTGCAAACGTTCTGGTGTTGGGCGTATCTTTTGCGCTGCTCTATTGGCAGTCTTCCAAAACACTCCTGGAGGAGATCGGCGATCATTCCGAGTCCTTGCTGGTGAACAGCGCCCAAAACACGGCGCGGCTGATGGAATGGGCGTTGGAATTTAGCTTTTCCTCAAGTAATGACAGCACCCTTAAGGTATATGCCCTCTCTGATCAATACAGCGATTTAGAAACGTTCGAGGTATGGAGCCGGCTTATGGACATTAAAAACGCCAATCCGGCTATCGATTCGGTCTATCTCATCAACGATTACTCGAATACGGTAGTCGATTCAAGACTTGGATTAAATGATGCGGAGGCTTTCTACGATCAGGACATTATTGAGCGTTTACGGGATCCGGTTACAGCAAACCACAGCGTTCTCATCCCAAGAACCTTGTCCCTCCCTCTTACCGGGGATAAGCCCAAAGAGGTGATGACCATCATCAGATTTTATGAAAAAGGCAGTTCCATCTCCGCTTTCGTTATGAATGTAGATACTGATAATCTCATGACCCTGCTTCAGAATAATTCGAATTATCCCAATAGGTCGGTTACGGTTCTGAATGACCGGGATGAGCCGGTGTATAGCAGCATTTCTTTGAATCGGGAACAAATTGCGGAGCTCAGAAACCATGGGAGCAAGGGAGAAAGTGGATGGAAGCTCTTCCAGCCCCGAACTCAGAGTGAACAGCTAATGGTTTATGCAAGCGTATCCATCAAAGGAATCCAGGATTGGACCTTTATCGAGACGGTACCGAAGTCTGTCATTTTGGGAAAAATCACTGTACTTCGTAACACAAGCCTGATCTTGTTTTTCGTTCTGTTCGTAGCATCCTTGACCGTTATCGTTCTGATTTCCAAACGGGTGTACTCGCCTATTCAAGAACTGATTAGCAGAGTGATGCGGCAGCATCAAGCTGAAAAGCCTGGTCAAAGACATAGCGCAAATGAACTGGACTACTTATCCGATGTGTTTATAGCCCAACGTAATCAGATTAATGAGCTGACCGAGCAGTGGCGGCTTAATAAATTTTTGGGCAGAGAGAGGTTTTTACGCGATTTTCTGGGGGAGACCTACCATTCAGCAGAGGAAATAGGTTCTCAATTTCTAGAATGGGGAATTGATCTGCCAAAAGATCAGCTGTCGGTAGCCATCTTCCGGATCGACCTCTTCTCGAAATTTACGGAGACCTACTCGGAGAAGGACCGGCGTCTGCTCCGATTTGCAATGTCCAATATTATTCAAGAGTCGCTGCAATCGTCCAAGCACAAGCTGCAAACGGTGGACATGGGAGACGATCACGTGGCAGTTGTCTTATCCGCTCCATTGTCCGAAGAATATGCGAAGAAGCTGCAGGTATCCCAACAGTTAATAGAACAGTACTTGTCTGTTGGAACAACTGTCGCTTGGGGCAGGACGCTGCCCAGCCTGACCGACATGCATGAGATCTATATGGAGACGTATGAACTGACGCAGGAGCGGTTCCGATTTGGACACAGAGCGCTCATCGTGAAAGCATGGCTGCCCGACGCACCCGGAGAACTGTATCATCTGCCTATGAACAAAGAGCGGCAGATCACTCAGGCTCTTCCCAAGGGGAATGCAGATGCGGTTCTGGAAGTCATCCGCTCAGCCGTAGTGAAGCTGCGAGGCATGCCCTATTTTGAATGTAAAATGTCGCTGATTACCTTATTTATGGATATACGCCGGCTCATGCAAGAGCACTCCAGTCAGCCGCTGCCCAGTTCATGGGGGCTGACTTCCATCGAGAAACAGATTATTCAGCAGGAGACTATGGAAAACGTGGTTTCATGGATGGAAGCATTGGTAATCAAGACACTCGAAGACATCGTGGCCGCCCGCAGTCTGTCCAAAAACGCAGCCCTGATCGAGCAGGCGGACCGGTTTATTGACGAACAATTAACCGATCCGAACTTATCCGCGAAAATGCTGGCCGATCATTTGGGATTGTCCGTGAATTATTTCCGCAGTTTGTATAAAGCGGAGACCAACCAGTCCATTACGGATAAGATATCGGAGAAGCGCCTTAATTTCATATGTCAGGAGTTGCTTGCCTCCGACTCCCCAATTGAGCCCATTGTCCAAAATTCCGGATTTTCGTCGCTGAACACGTTTTATTCCATCTTCAAAAAGGCGTATGGAATGACACCGGCCCAATACCGGAAGAAACATAGAAATGGCGATACTATGGAGAATATGTAGATAATCTGAGCCTGCGGTGGGAACCGAAGGCGGTGCTGGGCTGCTGTGTTCGGCTTATTCGCCGCGTTTCCGGCTTGAGTCTAGATAAAGACCGGCATAGAGGGTTCTTGGTTCAATCATGGTAGGCAAACTCTTGTCTCTTGCCGGTCACGTCATAAACAATTTCAAACTTATTACCTTCCGCATCCTCACGAACCCGTTTGTTGTTCTTTATATAGTAAATGGACGCACCTGACTCTTTAGCTTGCTTACGTGCATATTGATTAGCTTTTTTGAGTATTTCTTGGAGTTGTTCACGATTTACGACCATCAGGACTGCCTCCGATTCGAATTTGGCGTTATTTTAACATATCAAAAAACCACTAACCGGGATACTGGTTGATGGCTCCTTTAGTTACTCTATATGGAGCTGAGGGGTAGCCGTGCAGAGTCATACTCGGGTGGGGTTGCTGCTGGAGCTGTACGAGAGAGCCTAGCCGTTTAGCACACGTTAGTTTTTTAATTGCATTCTTTCAATGTCAATCACGAACTCTACCTGTTTTAAGAAGTTAAAACCAAGGATGCCGTCGATTTCCATGCCACGGAAGCCCAAAAATTGATGTTAGTTTCATCTTGGTCCTCTGATTCCCACATATCGTTCTCGTGCCACAACCTCAGGACGGGAGGTGTGAAAAAAACAATACTCGCGATGTGGATCTTCCTGATGCAACTCACTGTACCGCTTCAATGCTTTGGTGGAGTCCTCATAGGAGTTGATCACGGACATTTCTTCAATAAAACGCTGGCCTTCCTTAGAATAAGCCTTAGTTGCCTCAAGAACGACCCATTCATTCGGAAACCGCTCCCGAACTTCATCCCATCGCATCTTGGACACCCTCCGGTTGAATAATTTCTATTATTATAGCATATCAGGTGCCAACCTCTATACCAGAGTCATGCCTCCACCCGATTTTTGGAGCTCTTTTATAAAACGGTATCCCTCGAGAAAACCAGCTATAAAAGCCTCCTCTTCTTGGAGCCACTGTTCTGTACTCATAGCTTCTTCCATGAATCCGTAAAATTCACGTTGAGTCTCGTTTAAACTACTGTGTAGGCGATCGATTGCATAAGAAGCCTCTTCGTTAGCCTTCCTGATATGAGGATTGTCAGATCGCATTCCCCATATCTCAAGATATCTTCTGGCAGCCACCTCGCTCAGTATTTCTCTCATTCCATCAAGATAGGCATTTTCTAGGGCTGCATATTCAGACAACGTTTCTCTTTTCTTCGGAAAATGCTTTCCCACTGTGTCCATCCTTACCATTGATATACGACAAGTCCCCATTCTTTCTCCCCCTTTCAAATCCACAATACTAGTGTTTCCCAATTGCTAGATTTAAAACAACGAACAGTGACAGGTAGCAACTATTATATATAACAAGGCAACCAAAAAAAGATTACTGGGTGAGCTATATAAAATAGAAAACCTGAATTTTCAAACCATATGGGTTGAGATTACGGGAGCATTTTATGAATGGCTATATCTTTCGAGAAACATGAAAAAAGACACCCCTCAAGGTGTCTTCTACTTTACTCCATATGGAGCCGAGGGGAGTCGAACCCCTGTCCGAAGGCAACGGCACATAAGCTTCTACGAGTGTAGTCACAGTTTTGATGTCACCCGAGTATCGCCCCGTAACCGGCTATACGTTGGGTCAGCCTGATTGTCTTCTTCAGCTAGCCCCAGGCGGAGACTAGACAGCGTATCCCACTAAAGTTGAGCCCCTATCCCGCCACATGGGCGATGGAAGGTAGGAGCCTGGTGACCGTTATTAGGCGGCCAGAGCCAGAGTTGGTTGTTTAGCTTTGCCGTTTAATTGGCTTTAGCGTTGATGAAGCGGACGCGTCCCCACTACTCGCTACCCATGCTCGAACTACCCCCGTCGAATCCAAAAACGGCCCCTCATTAAAAAGGGCTTCTTCGGATCAAGCGGATCAGTTTCAGCATTGAGTGATCCATCCCGTTCTTTTTCCCTTCCGGAAAAAGAAGAAGCATCGTTTGATACATTTACAGTATATCATATTTATCAATACTTTAACATCAATTTTACAGGAAGCGCAGGAGAATGCTGTGAAAACACCACAGTATTTCCTTCTCAGCCTGCGTTCATAACCGTTCTGGAAGCCTTCAGGTTATCTTGAGCCTATCCCTATGGTATCTAACGATTATTCGCAGTTCTGGCAGTGGTCTCGCGGTTATCTCGCAATCTTCTGCTTCTCGCGCAACGCCCGCTGAATATCGCGCTGAGCATCGCGTTTGGCGGCGGCATCACGTTTGTCGTATTGCTTTTTACCTCTGCCCAAGCCCAGCAGCAGCTTCGCGTAGCCGTTACGGACATAAATCTTCAGCGGTACAATCGTGTAGCCTTCCTGCTTGGAGTGGCCGAGCAGCTTGCTGATCTGTTCTTTGTGCATAAGCAGCTTCCGTGTGCGGGTTGGGTCCGTCGGATTCGCCCGGTTGCCCTGTTCAAATGGACTGATATGCAGATTGTGCACAAAAATCTCGCCATTACGGATCGTAGCAAAAGCATCTCCAAGATTAGCGCGGCCATTGCGCAGCGACTTAATCTCGGTTCCCGTCAGCACCATGCCCGCCTCATAGGTATCTTCGATGAAATAATCATGGGAAGCTTTTTTGTTCTGTGCGAGCACCTTGCCATCACTTTTCTTGCCCATGTTCATCCTCCTCCCGAAGCCCTCGCGGGGCAGTTTACCAGACATTTATTGTATCAACTCCGGCGGTCAAACGCAAGAAAGGACAGGGGCAGCCGCTTTTGTAGCCATACTTTCCTGCCGTATTGTCTTTATAAAACCTTCCTAATTATCCCCCTGTTTCTGATGTCCGTCTTTCGCAATGCCGTTCCTGCTCTTCCCTGCTCTTCCTTGCTCTTCCTTGCTCTTCCTTGCTCTTCCTTGCTCTTCCTTGCTCTTCTTTGCTGTCCTTTGCTGTTCCTAGCTCTTCCCTGTTCCTCGCCATCAACCATCAACCCTGGCTTTACGCCTTAAACATTCACACTCCGGCCCTAAGCCTTCCCCCGCGGCAGCTTATCCGCATACCTGGCCCGCAGCTCCCCCAGCAGCTCCAGCTTGGACAGCGCCTTCTCCTTATTCAGCAGACCGATGCTTAGAATCAGCTGCTCGATCAGCAGCAGCGGCGTCACCATGGAATGGAATTCGCCCATCTCCCCCCGGCTAACATAAAAAGCGGCCTCCACCTGCGCCCCGTAACGAAAATCCTCACGGTCGGTAATCATCACGACGGAGCAGCCTGCCCGTTTCGTGCAGTCCAGCACCACTTCGGTTTCGGGAAGCAGCCGGGTAAAATTAAACACCAGCACCACATCGTTCCGCTGCACATGCGCCAGCGACTCCAGCACTTCATGTCCGCTCGCCGCCATCATGCGCACCGACATGCCAAAACGGGACAAGCGGTAAAACAGCAGCTCCCCAAGAGCCGCAGAAGGTCCCGGCGCAAACACGTAAACCCGCCTGGCTCCAGCCATGATGGCAGCGGTACGCTTCAAATCATCCGGGTTTGTCTGGTTCGCTGTTTTTTGCAAATGACGGATCGTCTGCTCCATCATGTTCAGCGGCAGGCTGGAGGCTTCCAGCTGAGAAATGGTGGTCTGCAGCTTTAGCGCAGGGGTGGTGTCGTTGGCCTGGCGAAGCTTGAGCCGAAAGTCTTTTCCGTTCGCATACCCTGCCGCGCGCCAAAATCGGGAGACCGTCGCAATACTTGTCCCAATCCGGTCCGCAATTTCCTGCTCATTCATAAACAGCACCTCGCTTTGATGCCGTTCAATGAAATCTGCAATCTTCAGCTGCCCCGGTGAAAATTTTGATTTATCCGCAAATACCGGATTCTGCGCTAAAAACATGATTTATTCCTCCCTTGCCCGTGCCGCTAAGCGCTTTTTAAGCCCATTTTATCCGGGGAATGTTATGCAAATTTTATTACACCATTTTCATTTTGTAAAAAATATTACATCCCTTTAACATACAGCCCCGCCCTCCTTAATACTCCGCCATTACACTGAAGGCAAATCCACTCAAGGAGGTTTCCTTCATGTCCCGTAAGTCCCTCTACACACTTACGTCATCGCAAAAAATGATGATTTTTGTGCTGTCCATGTCCCTCTACGGCTTATCCAACATGTTCACCGAGCTCATCCCTGCGTTCCGGATCGGACCGGTCGAATTGTCCGTCGAGTATTTTGCGTTTATCCCGCTTACCTTGTGTATTTTGTTTCATCCGCTGTATGCGGCGGTGGGCGCGGCGCTGGGCGAAATTATTTTTGGCGAACTGATGCTTGGGCAGTTCGGGGGCTTCGGGGAACTGGAAAAATTCCTGACCTTCTCGTTCGCCATGTACGTCGCCGGAAAAATGGTCAGCAACCCGCAAAACCGCGCCCAAGTCGGCATCGCCGCCATGACCGGCGTTATCATCCACCAGCTGTGCAGCAGCCTGGTCGACATCGGCAAAGTCTGGATTGGCGTCGAGGAATTTGAAGCCGTGCCGGGCCTAGCGGAAAGCGTTGTGCTTGTGGAAGGCGTTGGTTTCCTAAACGATGTGCTATTTTCCGGCATATTGTTCGCCTTACTGCCTACCCTCTATCTCGTCCCCCGTCTGTACGGGAAAATCGAACCCCTTCTCGGGATCAAACCACGCGAAAAACGCACGAAATACGAAGGAGCTGGCGTCATTTCGCCCAAGCTGGTGATTACCGGTATTTTGCTGGCGCTGGTTGCGTTTGGTGCCGAATCGCTGTCCGAGACGGACTGGAATATCGGGGAATGGGAAAGCGGGTTCGCAGACCAGTGGGGCGACGGCGCCATCTGGCTCAGCATTGCGGCAGCCGCTATAGTTGCAGTTGTCGTGCTTCTGATCATGCGGGCCAAAAGGCTGCGTGCTCCTCAAAGCGGCAGCGGCCAAGATGCCTCCGGAGACCTGCCGTATGCCTAAGTTTACGTTGTTATGGTCTGGACGTAGGGATCAGGAGCAATCGGGGATGACCGTTCCAGCAGGAACGCCGGAAGGGACTTTCCCTCCAGGAAGTCCGGAGAACGCTGTCCCGTCAGGGACTCCAGAGGGCGTCCCATCAGGAGCGGCTGGGAGCGCTGTCCCGTCAAGAACACCGGGGAGTGCAGTTCCGTCAAGAATGCCGGAGAGGGCTGCCTCAGCGGGAATGCCGGAGAGGGCTGTCCCGCAAGGAACCGCCGGGAGCGAGATCCCGCCAAAAACACCGGAGCTGGCCACTCTATCTGAAGCTGCCGCCCCTCCAGCCGTTGCCATCGAGCTGACCAATGTAACTTTCACTTATCCGGGCTCGGAGCAGCCTGTGCTGAACGGCGCTTCCCTAATCATTAAGCGGGGCAGCTTCACCGCGGTCATCGGCGGCAACGGCTGCGGCAAATCGACACTTTGCAAGCTGTTTAACGGGTTGATCCCGCATTATTACTCCGGGGATTTTGAAGGCGAAGTGAAGATTAACGGAATTTCAGCGGCACGCAAAAAAGTCGCCGAGCTCTCCCGCATGGTCGGTTACGTCTACCAGGACTTTGACAACCAGCTGGTCCGGCCCACCGTTCTGGATGAAGCCTGCTTTGCGCCGCTGAATTATGGAATGGCCGACTATAAGGAAAAAGCGCTGCGCGCGCTGGAGCTGTGCGGCCTTACTGCCCTTCAGCACCGATACATCTGGGAGTTGAGCGGCGGGCAAAAACATCTGCTGGCCCTGGCCGGTGCCTTGTCGCTGGAACCGGATATTCTTGTCGTCGATGAACCCGTATCCCAGCTGGATCCAAGCCACGCCCGGCATGTATATGAAGTGCTGCGGCGGCTGAACCGGATGTATGGCAAAACCATCGTCGTTATTGAGCATCACACCGAGTTTATCGCCGACTACTGCCAGGACGTCTGTCTGATGGAACAGGGACGGGTGCTGTGGAAACGCCCGGTAGCAGAGGCACTGAACAGCCTGCACGACCTGGAGCGGCTGGGCATCCAGCCGCCAGAGGCCACTCAAACGGCTGTCCGGCTGAAAACTCTGCTTAATGGTGCGCCTTCGATCTATAGCGCCGGTGAAGCTGAGATGGAGACCGGCAGCGTGCTCCCGGTTTCTTTTCCGATTACTACCGGCGAAGCGGTTAAGTATTTCTCCAGCATGCTTGAAGGCGCGGCGTATACAGCGGGCAGCGGTGTGCAAAATGCCTGTGTTTTATCGTCTAAAGAGTCATCTAAGGGAAGTCAATCCGCTGTCCCAGACGCCACTTCGTCAAATTTGAACGGTTCTCGGAACTCTCCTGCCGACGTCATCCGGTTCACCGGTGCCGTACTAAACTACCGCACCCTACGTAAAACGGAGCGCACGGTGCTGCAGAACATCAATCTTAGCGTTGCTGAAGGCGAGCGCATCGCCCTGATCGGCAACAATGGCGCCGGCAAGTCTTCGCTGCTGAAGCTTATCGCGGGCATCGCCAAACCTTCGGCTGGATCGGTTCACGTTCTTGGACAAGACACCCGCAGCCTCTCGATTGAGGAGCTGTCTCAGCATGTAGCGTTTGTTTTTCAAAATCCGGAGGATATGTTCATTGAAGATAATGTGCGCAAAGAGATCGCCCACTGCCTGGTCAAGCGCCGCTATCCGGACGCCGAGCAGACCACCCTGCAAATGATGCGCAGCTTCCGGCTGGAAGACCTCCAGGAGCGCGACGCTCGGCTGCTCAGCGGCGGCCAGCAGCGCCGTGTATCGCTTGCAATAGGGGCTGCTGTTCGTCCTGCTGTCATGCTGCTTGACGAGCCGACAGCCAATCTCGATTTGGCTACACGGGAAGAGCTGCTGACCACGCTGCAAGAGCTGGACCAGCATGTACGCACGGTCATCATCGCCACCCATGATATGCAGCTGGTGCACCGGTGGGCCAGCCGCGTCATTGTCATGCATGAAGGCACGGTGGCTGCAGACGGGCCGGCTGCAGAGATTTTTGCCGATCCGCTCCTTGTCCGCCGAGCAGGCCTTGCCCTTACGCAGAGTATGGAGCTGTCGCGTGCACTCGGCTTTACGGGTTCATGCCGTACGGGGTCATGCGGCTGTATGGGGTCATGCGGCTGTATGGGGTCATGCGGCTTTACGGGTTCATGCGGCTCCCCGGACGAATTGGCCAATACCCTGCACCGCCTCCTTACAAGAGCAGGAAAGGAGATGCTCCAAGATGCAATTGGTGCGCAAATGGTTTACTAAAATCTCCCTTGACCGCATTCAGCTTGAGCTGATGAGCACCGCATACGGCAGCGGTCATGCCTCCTTATCCAGGCTGGATCCGCGGGGACTTTTGCTCTGGTATATGTTTTTTGCCATATCGCCTTGGTTCATCAACAATTATGTGATTTTGGCCGGCATGTGTCTGTTTGTTATCGTGACAACCGTGCTGTCCAGGGTTACACCTTTTGTGATTTTTGTATTATGTCTCGGACTGATCGGGCAGGTAGGGTGGCTGTTTGTGATTTCCTTGTTTTTTGGCGGTGATATCGCCTCCGCTCTGCCGTTGCTAAAGCTGACGCTTAAGCTGTCGATCGTGTCGCTCGCCAGCATTACGGTCTTTTCAGGTATGGACCCGGAAAAAATCAGCGACGGGCTTCTGGCGCTTGGCGTTCCGGCCGCTTTTTCGTTCAGCCTGTCCTACGGCTACCGCATCCTGCCGGTGCTGTTTGAGGAATTCCGTAATGTGCTGCTGTCCTACCGGCTGCGCGGTCAAGCGCCGAAGCGCCCCGGTCTGCTGTACTGGCGGATGGGCTTGTATTATCTGAAGCTGCTCGTATACGCCTTTTTCCCGTTAATGCTGGCGACGGCCAAACGTTCCCGGACTACCGTAGAAGCGCTTGAGACGCGCGGATTCTCTTACGGAATGAATAATCCGGTATCCAAAAAGCTAAAGCTGTCCCATCTCAAACTGCGAAAGCACGACCTGCTGTTTCTTGGCGGCTCGGCCGTGTATGTGATTTTGCTGTTTTGTTTGGGTTAAGCGAACAACAAACTTATAGGCGGCATCCAATAACTAACAGCCATTACCACATCGGATAACCAACAGCATTACTATCATCCGATAACCAACAACCAAGGAGTGTTTTTTATGCGAATTGACCTGCATACCCATGCCAAGCTATCCAAAGCCACCGACTTTTCGCCGACTTATTATGAAGAAATGATTGGGGAGGCAGCGGCGAATGGGCTTGATGCTATTGCGCTGACCGAGCATTTTAATACACGGAATTTCTTTGAAGTGTACGAGCAGCTGGACCGGCTGTACCCGTATAACGGGGAATATTACGAGACAGGCCGGGTAAACATTTTTCCGGGGATGGAAGTGGATATCCGGGAGAACGGCCATATTTTGCTGATCGGACGCAAAGAGCATGTGCTGGAGGTTCGGCAGGTGCTGGAGGGTTACACATCCAAAGATGCCTTTATCCCGTTTGATGAGCTTCTCGATATTGCCGAACGCTACCCTCTGCTGAAAATCGGGGCCCATCCTTACCGGGAATCCACACCACTTCATCATCTTACCCGGGAGCAGCTCAGCAGGCTCGATGCGTTTGATCTAAACGCCAAAGACATGTTCGAATACGGCGGGGATGTTAACCGCGCCAATGTGGAGCGCTTCGCGGCCGAACTCGGCAAACCCGTTACCGCAGGCAGCGATACCCATCAGTGCCTTCAATACGGGAGCGTCTATAACGAACTCGACCATCCCTGCCATACAGCAGCTGATTTGAAGCAGGCCATCCTTCAAGGTGCTTATACTGTCCATGTAGCCGACAGCCTGCCGCTCCAGGTCAAAGCCTCCGTTATGCTGAAAAAAGTGCTGAAACGCCTGGCGCTGCTTGAGCCGGCTGGCGCTTCGGGCGCAGTTCCCAGTGCAGTTTCGGGCTCAGTTTCTGGCACGGTTCCTGGCGCAGTTCCCAGTACAGTTTCGGACCCAGTTCCTGGTGCAACTTCGGGCCCAGTTTCTTGCGCAGTTCCTGGAGCAGCTGCGGGCGGTGCTCTGGGGGCAGTGCTGGAAGCTGCTCCAGGTGCCTCCTAGTACTGCCTCAAACATAGCGATGAATGACGCCCTCGGGTGTTGTCATTCCCGTCACTCACTCTTAGTATCGAACAAAGGACCGGTTCCCCGCAGACTGCCATCCTAATAACGGCAGTCCGGGTAACCGGTCCTTTGTATGCTGGCGCCCGTCAGACGGCGGGCATCAACAGGTCTTGCAGTTGGAGCGGGCTTTGAGCGAAACTGCACAAGCCCAGCTTTATTTTTTCTTTTTCTTTTTCCGCTTGCCGCCCGCAGCGGTGCCGGGCGTCACGGCGTCGCCGATGAAGACGCCGCTCTGGGCTTTTTTGCCCCGGCGGGCTTTGCCCCCGCCGGGAGCAGCCGCTCCCCGCGCACGGGAACCCCCGTATTCCCCGCCGAGATCCTCTCGGCTGCGGAACCGGGTGTTGCCATCCACTCCGGGGAGCTCCCCCGCACCGGCGGCCGGGGCGCCATAGCCGCCCTTGCCGGAGCCAAACCCGAAGCGGATGCCTTTGCCTCCGCTTCCTCCTTCGCCGGCGCCGGTGCCCGCAGCGCCGCTGCCAGCGCCAGCGCCCGTACCGCCGGCGCTGAACGGCCGGCCGCCTTCGCGGTGCACCGCGCCCAGCGGCGGAGCGCCCGCGCGGCCCTTACCGCCCTGCGGCGCGTCCGGCCCCGCGACCGGGCGCTCGCGGCCCGGCTTGCCGGCTTTGCCTTTTTTGCCGCCCTTACCGCCGCCCGCGCCGCCTTTGCCGCCAAAGCCGCCTTTGCCCCCGCGGCCCTCAAACCCATACCCGCGCCGCTCTCCGGCCGCACGCGGCTTCATGTCGACCATCTCAAAGTCGATCGTATGGTCGTCCATATTGACCCGGGCGACGCGGATTTTCGCTTCGTCGCCGATCCGGAACACCTTCGACGTCCGCTCGCCGATCAAAGCCATATGCTGCTCGTCGAAGTGGTAGTAATCGTCCGTCAGCGCGCTCAGCCGGATGAGTCCTTCAACCGTGTTCTCCAGCTCGATAAACATGCCGAAGCTGGTCACACTGCTGATGACGCCTTCGAACTCCTCGCCGACCTTATCCTGCATATATTCGGCCTTCTTCAGCTGCTCAGTGTCGCGTTCCGCCTCGACCGCAATCCGCTCACGTTCCGAAGACTGCTGTGCGATGTCCGGCATACGGCCGGCCAGATAGTCGTGCCGCTGCGGGCTCAGCGCACCGCCGTTCTCAATCACCTCGCGGATGACCCGGTGAATGACAAGGTCGGGATAACGGCGAATCGGCGAAGTAAAGTGGCTGTAATATTCCGCCGCCAGGCCGAAGTGCCCCGTGCTCTCCGCATCGTATTTTGCCTGCTTCATGGAACGCAGCATCATGGTGCTGATGACCGTTTGTTCCTTGGTACCGCGGATATCTTCAAGCAGTGTCTGCAGCGCACGCGGGTGCACCGAGTTGCCCCGGCCTTTGATTTGGTACCCGAAATTTGCGGCAAATGCCATAAAATTTTGCAGCTTCTCCGGGTCCGGATCCTCGTGAATCCGGTACAGGAACGGGACCTTCAGCCAGTGAAAATGCTCGGCCACCGTCTCATTGGCCGCCAGCATAAATTCCTCGATAATCTGCTCGGCAACCGTCCGTTCACGCTTCACGATATCGACGGCTTTGCCGTTTTCGTCCACAATGATTTTGCTCTCTTCGAAGTCAAAATCAACCGCGCCCCGGCGCATCCGGGCGTCCCGCAGTTTCATCGCCAGCTCCTTCATCAACATGAAGTCGGGAACAAGCGGACGGTAGCGTTCCATCAGCTCAGGATCTTCATCCTCAACGATTTTACGCACGTTTTTGTACGTCATCCGCTCTTTTGTGCGAATTACGCTCGTAAAAATATCGTGCTTAACCACCTTCATATGCTCATTAAATTCCATCTCGCACGACAAGGTCAGCCGGTCCACCTGCGGGTTCAAACTGCAAATCCCGTTCGACAGACGGTGCGGCAGCATCGGAATCACCCGGTCAACCAGGTAGACGCTGCAGCCCCGGTCGTAGGCTTCTTTGTCCAGCTCGGACTTCTCGCGCACATAATAACCGACATCGGCGATGTGAACGCCCAGCTTGTAATGCCCGTTCTCCAGCCGCTCCACGTTGACCGCGTCGTCAAGGTCTTTGGCATCTTCTCCGTCGATCGTGACGATGTTCAGCCCGCGCAGATCACGCCGTCCCTGGCGGATAATTTCTTCTTCGGTGATCGAATCAGGCGCTTGCTCCGCCTCTTTCATCACTTCTGGCGGGAACGCCTCCGGCAGCTGATGCTTCCGGATAACGGACAAAATATCGACCCCGGGGTCATCCTTATGCCCCAGGATTTCAATAATTTCGCCTTCCGCCGCCGCCCGTCCTTCCGGGTAACTCACAATGCGCACCACGACTTTTTCTCCGTCAACCGCTCCCTTAAAGGATTCCCTCGGAATAAAAATATCGCGGTTAATCCGTTTGTCGTCAGGCAGCACAAATCCGTACGCCTCCAGGTTCTGGAACACGCCGACAACCTGCTCCACCCCGCGCCGCACAATGCGGACCACCTCGCCTTCCATCCGTCCGCCCTGCGGGCTTTTGGAGGTGACGCGAACCAGCACAATATCGCCGTTCATCGCGCTTTTCTGGTCGTTTGCATGGATGTAGACGTCAGGATGCTCCCGGTCATCTGGGATCAGGAAAGCAAAACCCTTCGCGTGCGCCTGCAGCCGCCCCCGCACCAGATCCATCCGTTCCGGCACGCCGTAGCGGCCGGTCCGGGTCAATACGATACGCCCGTCCTGCTCCAGGGCATTCAGGAGCTCAACGAAGGCTTTGAAATCCATCGCGTCATCCAGTCCGAAGTGGGTCTCCAGCTCTTGGTAGGTCATCGGTTTATAGGCGGTCTCCCGCATAAAATCAAGCAGTGTCTCTTGTGTAATCATGTCATTCACCTCGGCATACCGAGGACAGCCCCCGGCTTCTTAAGTATGCTTGTCCCGTTCGGCCGCGGCTTCCCTGTTAGACCCTGCGTCCCAAACCTTTCCAAGCGATTCATCCTTATTATACTCATACCCTAGTATATACGAAATCAATCCGCGGCATCCCTCAGGACTCCGTTCTCCGCTGTACATCCGTTAATCGGCCCGCCGTCTTCACCATTATCCTAGTTCCAACGCACGCTCTGCTGCCTTCGCCAATCCCCTTACTCCTACGCACGCTCTGCTGCCATATTCACGGGGCTCACTGCTCCTACGTGCGCCCTGCAGGTCACCAGCATCTTTGCATGGCTGCATCCTCCAGGTTTTTCCACAGCTAAATCCCACAAAAAAACCTCCGCCCATCCATCCGGAGTAAGCGAAGGTTTGTGATCGTCATATCAAGGTTAGTCCACGAAGACGGCAACCAGAATAGCCATGATGAAGAAACCGCTGGCCAGAGCTACCGTTACACGCTGGAGCACCAGCTCCATACCGCGTGCCTTTGTCTTGCCGAACAGATGCTCCGCACCGCCGGAGATGGCACCGGCAAGTCCCGCACTTTTTCCTTTTTGCAGCAGAACCACCGTAATCAGACCGATGGAGAAAATCAAGAGCAGCACTTTCAAGAAAATATCCATACAATTCCACCTCCTAAATCTGAGCATCTTACTATCTATGCAAAAACAATGGGTACCGATTCATAAACAGCGTTTTTATTGTACCATACCGAAGAATGGAAAACAACTATTCCCCTGCATTTACTCCCTTTCACCGTTCTCTCGGAAACACCGTTTTAAAAAAAAGGCTGCAAGCAAGCTTTGGTTGTGCAGTAGGCATCGTTCTAAAGCGAAAAAAAGCCCCGCGTCCAGGACGCGGGGGCTTTTGTGCCTGCCTTGCGGCGGGCTTTATAACGCCTGATTCAGGATAAGCGCTGCTTATCTTTTCAGGTTGTAGAAGGATTTCAGGCCGTTGTATTGAGCCAGTTCGCCCAGTTCGTCCTCGATGCGGAGCAATTGGTTGTACTTGGCGATACGGTCTGTACGGGAAGGTGCGCCCGTTTTGATTTGGCCGGCGTTGGTTGCCACAGCGATGTCGGCGATAGTGCTGTCTTCGGATTCGCCGGAACGGTGAGAGACAACCGCAGTGTATCCTGCACGTTTTGCCATTTCGATCGCGTCAAAGGTTTCTGTCAGCGTACCGATTTGGTTTACTTTGATCAGGATGGAGTTACCGATGCCGTCTTCGATACCTTTAGCCAGACGTTCGGTGTTCGTTACGAACAGGTCGTCGCCAACCAGCTGGATTTTGTTACCCAGTTTCTCGGTGAGCAGCTTCCAGCCTTCCCAGTCGTCTTCGGAGCAGCCGTCTTCGATTGTGATGATCGGGTATTTGTCTACCCAGGAAGCCAGCAGGTCTACGAACTCAGCAGGGGTAAAGGATTTGCCTTCGCCTTCCAGGTGGTATTTGCCATCCTTGAAGAACTCGGTGGAAGCAACGTCCATACCCAGGAATACGTCAACGCCCGGTTTGTATCCGGCTTTTTCGATAGCTTCCATGATCGAGGACAATGCGTCTTCGTTGGAAGTGAAGTTCGGTGCGAAACCGCCTTCGTCGCCTACAGCCGTGTTCAGGCCTTTGGATTTCAGAACCGATTTCAGGTGGTGGAAGATTTCAGCGCCGGTACGCAGAGCTTCTTTGAAGCTAGGAGCGCCTACAGGCAGAACCATGAATTCTTGCACGTCCACGTTGTTGTCAGCATGCGCGCCGCCGTTTACGATGTTCATCATCGGAACCGGAAGCTGCTTTGCGTTGAATCCGCCAAGGTATACGTACAGCGGCACATCCAGAGCGGAAGCTGCAGCGCGGGCTACGGCCATGGATACAGCCAGGATGGCGTTAGCGCCCAGTTTGCCTTTGTTCGGTGTACCGTCCAGAGCGATCATCAGCTTGTCGATGCCCAGTTGATCCAGAGCGTCCATGCCGATCACTTCAGGAGCGATGATCTCGTTAACGTTCTTCACTGCGTTCAGAACGCCTTTGCCGAGGTAGCGGGACTTGTCGCCATCACGCAGCTCAACAGCTTCGTGCGCGCCAGTGGAAGCGCCGGAAGGAACGATAGCGCGGCCTTTTGCGCCGGACTCCAGATATACGTCTACTTCTACAGTCGGGTTACCGCGGGAGTCGAGGACTTCGCGTGCGTATACGTCGGAAATAATGGTCATGTAATTTAATCTCCTTTTTGTACGAATTTGATCTTTTTACTTACGGCTTGCGATCATCGATTGTCCGGTCATTTCCGGCGGCTGCGGCAGACCCATCAGGTCAAGCAGCGTCGGAGCGACGTCGGCCAGAATGCCGTGATCCCGGAGAACAACGTTTTCGTCCGTCAGGATAAACGGAACCGGGTTTGTCGTATGCGCAGTAAACGGACGGCCTTCTTCATCAAACACCATATCCGCGTTGCCGTGGTCAGCGATAATGATGGCTACGCCACCTTTTGCTTTGACGGCATCAACTACTTTGCCTACGCATTCATCGGTTACTTCAACCGCTTTGATTGTTGGCTCCAGCATGCCGGAGTGTCCAACCATGTCCGGATTTGCGAAGTTCAGGATAATCGCGTCATGCTTGTCGGCCTCAATTTCGGCCACACAAGCTGCGGCTACCTCATAAGCGCTCATCTCAGGCTTCATGTCATAAGTTGCGACCTTCGGCGAATTGATGAGAATCCGGGTTTCTCCAGGCAGCTCCACATCGCGGCCGCCGCTGAAGAAAAAAGTTACGTGAGGATATTTTTCGGTCTCGGCAATACGCAGCTGTTTCTTGTTCTGTTGAACAAGCACTTCACCAAACGTGTTGTCCAGGTTCTTCGGTTTATAGGCGACAAAGCCTTCCACCGTCTCGCTGAACAGCGTCAGGCAGACAAAATGCAGGTTCTGCGGGAACAGCGGGCCCCGGTCGAAGCCGCGGAAATCCTCGTTCGTGAACACCTGGGACAGCTGAATGGCGCGGTCCGGCCGGAAGTTCAGGAACACGACGGAATCGCCGCTCTCTACCGTAGCGGTAGGCTTGCCTTGCGCATCAACGATGACACAAGGTTCCACGAACTCGTCATATACGGAGTTCTGGTACGATGCGGTGATGGCTTCCAGCGCACTCGTGAATTTCGGGCCTTCGCCGTAAACCATTGCGCGGTAAGCTTTCTCCACCCGGTCCCAACGCTTGTCGCGGTCCATCGCGAAGTAACGGCCGGAAACGGTGGCGATTTGTCCTACGCCAATTTCCTCGATCTTCGCTACGAGCGACTGCACGAACTTCTGTCCGCTATCCGGCGGCACGTCGCGGCCGTCCATAAAGGCATGGATGAACACGTCGTTCATGCCTTCCTTTTTGGCCAGGTCCAGCATAGCGAACAAGTGATTGATATGGCTGTGCACGCCGCCGTCGGAGACAAGCGCGTACAAATGCAGTTTTTTGCCGGACGTTTTGGCGGTTCTGACTGCCTCTACCAGCGTCTCATTGTCATAAAACTCCCCATCACGGATCGACTTGTCGATGCGGGTAAGGTCCTGATACACGATACGTCCGGCGCCGATGTTCAGATGGCCAACTTCGGAGTTGCCCATCTGTCCTTCAGGAAGCCCGACCGCTTCGCCGCAAGCGGTAAGCGTTGTATTCGGGTATTGTTTCAAATAACGGTCGTAATTCGGCTTGTTGGCTTGCGCAACCGCGTTACCTTCCGCCGTATTCCGGAGGCCGAACCCGTCCATAATGATCAAAGCTACAGGTCTTGGTGCGGACATCCTTACTTCGCCCCCTCAACCAACTGCACGAAGGAAGCGGGCTGCAGGCTTGCGCCGCCGACCAGAGCGCCGTCGATGTCGCTTTGGCCCATGTATTCGGTCACGTTCTCCGGCTTCACGCTGCCGCCGTACTGAATGCGGATTGCGTCAGCCGTAGCTTGATCGTACAGATCGGCCACCAGGCTGCGGATATAAGCGATTACTTCATTTGCATCCTGAGCCGTGGAGGATTTGCCAGTTCCAATAGCCCAGATCGGCTCGTAAGCGATAACCGTCTTGGCAGCCTGCTCTGCGCTCAGTCCTTGGAACGCGCCTTCGGTCTGCACCTTGCACACGTCTTTGGTTTGTCCTGCTTCGCGTTCTTCCAGCTTCTCGCCTACGCAGACGATCGGCGTGATGCCGTGGCGGAAAGCAGCGTGCATTTTTTTGTTAACGATCTCGTCGGTTTCCCCGAAATACGCGCGGCGTTCGGAGTGTCCGATGATTACGTATTCTACGCCAAGGTCTTTCAGCATAACGCCGCTGATTTCCCCGGTGAAAGCGCCATTGTCCTCAAAGTGCAGGTTCTGTGCGCCAATCTTGATGTTAGTGCCTTTGGCTGCGGCAAGCAGCGCAGGCAGGTTCGTGAACGGCGCACAGATTACGGTCTCTACGCCTTCCACTTCGGCTTTGCCTTTTACTTCGCTAATAAAGCTCTCGGCCTCCGGAACGGTTTTGAACATTTTCCAGTTACCGGCGATAATCGGTGTTCTCATAGCCAAGGTAGCCTCCCTCTTCGTCTTACTTGTCGTTCAGTGCCACTACGCCAGGAAGCGCCTTGCCTTCCATGAACTCGAGCGACGCGCCGCCGCCGGTGGAGATGTGATCCATTTGGTCAGCCAGATGGAATTTCTCAGCTGCAGCCGCGGAGTCTCCGCCGCCGATAATGGTGTAGCCTTGCGTTTCGGCGCAGGCTTTGGCAACAGCAATGGTGCCTTCGGCAAAGATGTCGATTTCGAATACGCCCATCGGTCCGTTCCACACAACCAGCTTCGAGTTCTTGATGACGTCAGCATACATTTCACGGGTTTTTGGTCCGATATCAAGACCTTCCCAGTCTGCAGGAATATCCGTTACGTCTACAACTTTAGTGTTTGCATCAGCGCCGAATTTGTCGGCAACCACTACGTCAACAGGCAGAAGGAAGTTTTTGCCAAGCTTCTTCGCTTTTTCGATGAAGCCAAGCGCCACGTCGATCTTCTCGTCGTCAACAAGCGACTTGCCGATTTCATTTCCTTGCGCTTTGGCAAACGTATAGGACAGACCGCCGCCGATCAGCACGTTGTCGGCCAGATTCAGCAGGTTGTCGATTACGTCGATTTTGTCTTTAACCTTAGAGCCGCCGATAATGGCGGTAAAAGGACGCTCCGGATTGGACAGCGCTTTGCCAAGAACCGACAGTTCTTTCTCCATCAGCAGGCCGGATACGGCCGGCAGGTGGTGCGCGATACCTTCTGTCGAAGCATGGGCACGGTGAGCGGCGCCAAATGCGTCATTTACAAACAGATCGGCCAGCTCAGCGAACTGCTTTGCCAGTTCCGGATCGTTTTTCTCTTCGCCCGGATAGAAACGGACGTTCTCAAGAACAAGCACATCGCCGTTGTTCAGCTCGGCGATCTTGGCTTTTACTGCATCGCCAACCGCCTCGTCGGCTTTTGCTACCGGTTTGCCCAGCAGCTCGGACAGACGATCCGCAGCCGGAGTCAAACGCATGGAATCAACGAATTGACCTTTCGGACGGCCCAGGTGGCTCGCCAGAATGATTTTTGCGCCATTTTCGATCAGGTATTTGATGGTCGGCAGCGTTTCACGGATCCGGGTATCGTCGGTGATTTTGCCGTCTTCCAGCGGTACGTTAAAATCAACGCGTACAAAGACGCGTTTGCCTGTTACTTCCACATCACGGACACTTTTTTTGTTCATGTGCAATTCCTCCACCCAAATAAGTTCTTAGTCGGAACAGATCGTACACTTGCCGGCAAAGACCGGCCGCAATTCGTAAAAGAGCGGAAACAAGTGGGATGCTGTTTCCGCTCTATGGATGGTCTTATAAAGAACCGGAATTACTTAGCCAGTTTGGCGAAGTGCTCCAGCGTGCGCACGAGTTGTGCCGTGTAGGACATTTCGTTGTCATACCATGCAACAGTCTTAACGAGCTGTTTGTCGCCAACCGTCATAACTTTTGTTTGGGTAGCGTCGAACAGGGAGCCGTAAGTCATGCCGATGATGTCGGAGGATACGATTTCGTCCTCAGTGTAGCCGTAAGTTTCCGGATCGGAAGCTTCTTTCATAGCTGCATTGATTTCATCAACCGTTACGGTTTTGTTCAGAACTGTTACCAGCTCAGTCAGGGAGCCTGTCGGTACCGGTACGCGCTGAGCGGCACCGTCGAGTTTGCCTTTCAGTTCCGGAATAACCAGACCGATTGCTTTGGCTGCGCCAGTTGTGTTCGGAACGATGTTCGCTGCAGCTGCGCGGGCACGGCGGAAGTCACCTTTCGCATGCGGAGCATCCAGCGTGTTTTGGTCGCCAGTGTAAGCGTGGATCGTAGTCATCAGGCCTTCTACAACACCGAACTTGTCGTTCAGAACTTTAGCCATAGGAGCCAGGCAGTTCGTTGTGCAGGATGCGCCGGAGATTACTGTTTCGCTGCCGTCCAGAATGTCATGGTTTACGTTGTAAACAACAGTTTTCATGTCGCCTGTAGCCGGAGCGGAGATTACAACCTTCTTAGCGCCGCCTTTCAGGTGAAGCTCGGCTTTTTCTTTAGTTGTGAAGAAGCCTGTGCACTCCAGAACGATGTCAACGCCGAGGTCGCCCCAAGGCAGCTCTTCAGGGTTACGGTTAGCCATAACCTTTACTTCTTTGCCGTTTACTTTGAAGAAGCCGTCGTGAACTTCCACATCGCCATCGAATCTTCCTTGCGTTGTATCATATTTCAACAGATGAGCCAGCATTTTGGCATCGGTCAGGTCATTGATCGCTACTACTTCGATACCTTCGACGTTTTGAATACGGCGGAAAGCAAGGCGTCCGATACGTCCAAAACCGTTAATACCTACTTTTACTGTCATTGAAAAGTTCCTCCTAAATTTCATTTTATTTATTCAAGACAGGCCGTGAAGCCCGTCAAGACAACGAATTAAGTATGATGCAGGTGCCGCTTAACTAAACAGTATAACTTGAGTAAGGGCTATAAGGCGATTTGTGCTTCCTCGTCGATTCGTTTGCCGATTTCCACGGCAGCCGCTTCGTCCGTTACAAGAATATTCTCCTGCCCGAACCGCAGCATTGCATGAATCGCTTTGGCCTTGCGTTTGCCGCCCGCGATGCCGATTACGACTTCCGTCCGGAGAATATCCTCCAGCCGCAGCCCCATGGTGAGCATCGTATGGACTACTTGACCCTGCTCGTCAAAATAATACCCGAACGATTCGGCCAGCGCCCCTTCGCCTTGAATCTCGGCAACCGTGGCCGCATCCAGCTTCCGGCGGCGCGTCATCTCGATGGCGTCTCCGATGCCATGGACGATGATCCGCGAAGAACGGATAATCTGGACAACTTCCTGAATGTTGGGGTCCTGTGCAAGCGACTGGTACGCGTCCTCGCCAAGCAGGTCGGGAACGTGCAACAGCCGGTAATTCGCGCCTACCCGCTTCGCCATGGTGGACGCGATCGTGTTGGCCTGGATTTCAACGCTTTCTCCGAGGCCTCCGCGCGCCGGTACAAACCAGGCGTTGTTGTAGGACACGGACAGCGGCGCCGACAGCTGGTCGGCCATCTCCGCCAAGGTAGTGCCGCCGGTAACAGCGACCGTATCGTCCGAACGCAGTACGCTGAGCAGTGCTCTGGCGCCCGCGCGTCCAAGCTCGCGTTTGGCGAACGGGGACGATTCACAATCGCCGGGTACAATGATTACCTTCTGCAGACCGTAAGTCACCCGAATCTTCTCCTCCAGGTCGTCCAGACCGAAAAGGCTTTTCGCGACGGGTTCGAGCATATCCAATAGTCTGCGTCCCGCGTCACTGATTCTCATGCCGACGTTCTCGATCTCGATCAGCCCCTGCGATTTCAAAAGATCGGTTTCGGCGCGCAGCACCCGCTCGGTCATATCCAGCGATGCGGCGAGCGTCCTGCGTCCGATAATGTCGGACAGCATGATCTGGTGAAGTATCGTGTACCGTCTCTTTAGGGTTTCCATGAGATCAGGCAGAAGCTGCTTTTGTATTTCCAATAAATTGCGCATGCTTTCACTCCTGCAACTTCGTCTTTCTCTACTCCTTCTCCATGGTCTTAAAACGTCCCGGGTTAACTTTTTAAGTCCCACTCATATTCTAACCAAATTCCTCCTTGGATGCAAGTCTCCGAAAGTAGAATTGACATCCGCCTACCTTCTTATGCACTTCAGGGTCTTTGCAGTGCTTTAACCTCTATCCCGGAGGCGCATTAAATAGGTGGGATCCATTGGCGTCCCGCTCTCCTATTAACCATAGAAAATGACACAGCCCTTCGCTGCGCCCGCAGCTTACCGGCAATATTGAAATGATGCTTGCTTTTCCGGCAAACGTGCGTTATAATAACTTTTGTTGCGCCCGTGGTCCAATGGATATGACGCAGGCCTCCGAAGCCTGAGATCGAGGTTCAATTCCTCGCGGGCGCGCCATATTTTGTAACTAAGGCTTGTTTTTTACAGCCTCTATAGTATTGTTTAACCAAAGTGCCGGTGATCGGCTCTTTTTTTTGCGATAAGTTTGACTTTCTTTGACTTTTTGTTTGATATTGTTTATCATGTGGTTAATACGGTAACAGTATTGAAGTACCAAGCGACAGCACCCTATATTTAAGGAGGTTTTCCACGTGAGTTACATTCCAATGGTCGTCGAACAGAGCAACCGTGGTGAGCGTGCATACGACATCTACTCCCGGCTGCTGAAAGACCGCATCATTTTCCTCGGAACGGAGGTTAATGACGTGGTAGCCAATTCCATCATTGCCCAAATGCTGTTCCTGACCGCCGAGGATCCGGAAAAGGACATTCATCTCTATATAAACAGCCCTGGCGGCTCGATTACTGCAGGCATGGCCATTTTCGACACCATGCAGTACATCAAGCCGGATGTCAGCACCATCTGTGTCGGTCTGGCCGCATCGATGGGCGCGTTCCTGCTGAACGCAGGCGCCAAAGGCAAACGCTACGCGCTGCCGAACAGTGAAATCATGATTCACCAGCCGCTGGGCGGCGCTCAGGGACAAGCGACGGACATCGAGATCCGCGCCCGCCGGATCCTGAAGCTGCGCGACAAGCTGAACCGCATCCTGGCTGAACGGACTGGACAGCCGCTGGAACGGATCGAGAAAGACACCGACCGCGACTACTTCATGAGCGCTGCCGATGCAGCCGAATATGGCATCATCGACCGCGTGATCGAAAAGACGCTGCCGAGCGGCGTGTAAGTCCTGCGCCAAGCACAAATTAATCCAAATACAGACAGATACCCCTCACGGGCACATCCACATGTGGTGCCCAGTGAAGGGGTATCTTTTTTTTGATGTCAAGTTTGGGGATTACGATCTAGAGCAAAGAGTGGCTTTCCTAAAAAACGAAATTTAAAACCTCTGTTTTATTAGGTGTTCGCAAAACAAAAAAAGATGACACCTGTGTAAACAGGTATCATCTCCTGGATGGCGTCCCCCATCCCAAAACTCCGTACCCAAGCGCGTCCAGCCGGTCTGCGATCACCCGGTACCCTTCACGGTTTGGGTGTACTCCGTCCAAGGACAACAGCCTCCGTCCGTAACGGGCGAATGGGTCATAAATGTCCGCAAAGCTGAAGATCCCGTTCGACAGTCCTGCGGCATAACGGTTGTAACGCCGCACCCAGACCGCCGCTTCCTCCCACTGCGGGTAAGGGTTATACAGTCCGACCATACGGATAATATAGGGTTCCCCCGTCTGTGCCTTCAGCCTGTACAGATCGTTCAGAACACTAGCGCAGTTCCGCTTGCACGCCTCCAGCGTCCGCTCCATTTCTCTCGCAGCAGCTCTTCTGCGGGCCGCACGGATCAAATCGTTCCCGCCGATGCTGACCGTAATCAGCTGCGCTCCCCGCAGCGAACGCCGAAACAGGGGATCGCGCGATACTTTGTCTGCAAGCTCCGCCGAGTCCAATCCGTTGATCCCCAGGTTCACCGCGGCCACTCCCGTGTGCAGCCGGCTTTCGGCCGCTCTGCGGTACAGCGGAACGAATCCGCCGCCGGCCAGCGTACCGAAGCCTGTTGTCAGGGAGTCGCCGATTGCGCAGTACCGGTACGTCATTCCTCCGCGCCTCCTTCTCTACCGTTTTTTCACTTACTTCACGGTATGAGGATCGAAACGCATGCGGCACGGCGGAAACCTTCCTCTATTCGTCTAACTGCTTCTATTCATCTAACTGCTTCTATTCAACTAACTTGCTTTTTTTCGTCTAACTGCTTCTATTATCTACCTTGCTTCTTACGTCCAACTTGCCTCAATCCATCCCCTTACTTCAGCTTCGCGAACGGGCTGCTTCCATCGGGGAGCAGCTCTTTAAAAGTAAAGTCGAATTCAGGGAATCCTGCAGCATAAGGCGTATAATCATACAATTGGAAGAAGACCACCGCTTTGCCGTCTTTCAAGTAATATGACTTCTCTGTGGTAAGCCCATTGAAGCCGCCCAAGTAACCCCAGTCGCCAGTCTTCAGCTCCTTGGCGATCGCCGCATTCAGCTGTTTCTTGTAATTCTTGTTGCCGCCGAACAGATCGCCGAGCAGCAGCTGCTTGCCGTCCTTGAGCGAAAAGTTGAAGGCATCCCGGTACGTCATCCCATGAGCGCCGCCCATATCAATGTAATGGTTCACAATCAGACTCAGCACGCCGTCCTGATTGTAGGTAACCAAATAGCCGTTTTCGTACAGGTATTGGCGATCCTCAGCCGACCGCTTCGACAGGTCCTCACGGATGCCTTTCAGCGAAGAAGTCATCGTGTTTTTAAGCACGGCATTGATCTTGTTCTGCGCAGCGGCATTGGATAAACCGCTGATCTGCGGGTAATCCAGCTTAATCGAAGCCGCGGCACTCTCATCGTTATAACTTACGGTAGTGACGGAAAGCTTGTTCTGCGGTTTAACCACCACGTTCAGACTGCCTGTAGAAGCACTCCAATCCCCTTTATAGCCAAGGTAATCGGTCAGCACCTCGAGAGGCAGATACAGCCGGTTGTCGACCATTTTGCCGTCATAGCCCGGCAGATAGACGTTGTTGACCGAGACGGAGATTCCATAGGACATGTCGGTTACCTTCACCTTGGACGAACCGCTGCCGATGAGATAAGCTTTTTCTTTTTTGTCGTAGCTGACCGGCTTTTTCAGCGAATCCCGGATAAACGCTACCGGAACCCAAACCCGCCCTTCACGATAAAGTCCTGTATGGGCGGACACGGCTCCGTTTGCTTTTAAGACCGCTTTGGCGCTTGCGCCGCTCTGAACCTTCGTTTTCGCCGCAGCTGCTGAAGTCTCACCGGCCGGAAGCACTCCTCCGCCCAGTAGAAGTCCTGCCGCCAGCAGACCCGCTCCCCATTTACCCGCCTGACGTTTCCACTCCGTTTTATTCATTATCCCATCCTCCTGTCTGATTGCTCCCTGTGTAATAGGCTGCTGTTTCTCTCAACGCATTCTATTATATAAAACCGGGAGTAACGCTTTGTTACAACAACCTTTACAGTTTCTTAGGCTTTGCCCAATGGATATGTCACTCTTTTAAACAAGTTGTAACGGCATGGAACATTTTTCCTTATTGTTCAACAAAAACAAAATAGAGCGGAACCCGTTCAAAACCGGGAAGCCGCTCCACTGAACTGCAGCAAAATGCCGCTTATTTCATTTCATACATTACACTTAGCTGGGCCGTAACTTTGACTTCACCCGTCTCAATTGCTGTACCAGCTGCGCTGTCGGCCGTAGACTTCAACATGTTCGCCTGCTCATAAAACACCGGGACCGATCCGCTTTCATTCTGCGCAATGTTGATCACTGCACCTACGCTGCGTTTGGCCGCTTTGGCAATGGCCGCCGCCTTGGCGTCCGCGCTAGCCATCGCCTTGTCAATGGCTTGGGATTCAAATGCCGTCGGATCCTCTACCGAAAACCGGGCATTGCCTACATTGTTTGCTCCAGCGTCCGCCGCCGCGTCAAGCAGCGCGCCCACTTTATTCATATCCCGGTAAGCCACCTCAAGCGTATGATTGGCGATATAGCCTTTTACCTGCTGTCCGTCCTTTTCAGTGTAGGTATAGTTAGGCTGTACATAGAACTGGCCGGTCTGGATATCTTTGTCCGCAATGCCCCACGTTCCTTTAAGGAGTGTGGTCAGCTTCTGGATTTTGGCCGCGTTCTGCTTCTGCGCTTCTTTAGCCGTTTCCGCATTGCTGGTTACCCCGATCGACAGATAAACGATATCCGGCTTGATGGATACCTCGCCTTTGCCTACCACGCTAATGGTGTTGCGCAGCGTGTCCTCGGCCGCGTAAGCTTTGCTCGGGCCCTGTACGCCGCCGCTGAGTGAAAGCCCGCCCATCACCAAGCTGCCTGCCACCAGTACCATCCCTACCGATTTTGCCCATTGTTTCATCATTTCCATCCCCCTTCATTTGATGTTTCCTTAGTTACCCTCTAGACGGAAAGGTTTTCAAAAGGTTGCATGGCACCAGCCGGATTTCAAGATTTTTTGGCCGAGTTTTCCTCCTGGACCTCCGCGTCTTACTTGCGTGCCCTTTCTTGCTTGTCCCGGCCTCTTTAGGATGGCACAAAATAACGGGGATGAATCCAAGCAACGCCAAAAAACCCCGCTTCACCCGCGGGGTTCCATTACCGTTCTTATTTAAAAAAGCCCGTTAAGGGCTTTTGGCAATACGGCAGACTAGGGCCGTGCAATTTACTGGTTCTCCAGTTCTTCCTTGCTTACAAGGTTGGTCAAAGCGGTTACAGCCTGCTCGGCATCGGCGCCGTCCGCGCTAATGTGGATCTCCGTTCCCGAGCTGATCGCCAGACTCATAATCCCCATGATGCTCTTCGCGTTTACTTTTTTATCGTCTTTTTCCACAAAGATTTCCGACGAAAACTTGTTGGCCTCCTGCACAAACAGTGCTGCCGGCCGAGCGTGAAGCCCCGTCTTCAACCGTACGACTACCGGGTGCTTTGTCATGAAACGCTTACCCCCTAATTAAGATCTGCCCTAAAATTACACAATAAATTTTATCATATTATATCATTATAACCGAATCCGCACTAGAAAAAAAATATTTCAGCCGTTTCGGACCTTCTCCGCCAGCTCATCGATTTTGCGCAGCCGATGGTTGACGCCCGATTTGCTGACCGTACCTTTGAGCATCTCGCCGACTTCCTTCAGGTTAATGTCGGGATGGGCAAGCCGGATTTCGGCGACCTCTCTCAGCTTCTCCGGCAGGTTCTCAAGGCCTACTTCCTTCTCCAGCAGCTTGATATTCTCGATCTGCCGCACCGCGGCTCCAATCGTCTTGTTCAGATTCGCCGTCTCGCAGTTGACGATCCGGTTGACGGAATTCCGCATGTCGCGCATAATCCGCACGTCTTCAAATTTGAACAAAGCCTGATGCGCCCCGATGAGATTCAGGAATTCAATGATTTTTTCCCCTTCCTTGAGGTAGAGGATAAACCCTTTTTTCCGTTCGATACAGCGGGCGTTCAAATGGAACTCGCCGGCCAAATCGACCAGTGCCTTACAGTGCTCTTCATACATCGACGCAATCTCCAGGTGATAGGAAGACCCTTCCGGGTTGTTAACCGACCCGCCCGCCATAAAAGCGCCGCGCAGATACGCGCGTTTACAGCAGTTCTTGCGGACAATGCTTTCATCAATACCATCGGTAAAAACGAAACCTTCGGAGACGATTTTCAGGTCGTTCAGAATTTCCTGCACACGGGCGGGAATCCGGACGATATAGACGTTATTTTTCTTCAAACGCATTTTTTTACGCACGAGAAGCTCGGTATGGACCTGGTAATATTTCTTTAATAAAGAATATACCCGCCTTGCAATCGCGGCATTCTCCGTCGAAATGTCCAAAACCACCTTTTTATTGGAAAGCTGCACGGAACCGTTCATCCGGATCAATGCCGATAACTCCGCTTTCTCGCAGCAAGGCTGGCTTTCGACCATCGTCAGTTCTTTTTTGGTCAAGGCCGCAAAAGACAAGGTTCTCACCTCTTTCGTGTTATTCCCGGGGCTTTCTCGAGATCCAGTCCTGCACCAGCTGGTAAATATGCCCGCTGAGCTTCTGGGTATCATGTCTTAAATATGTCCGGAACAGCACCAACTTATCGGCGATAACTTTGTACCGGTTGCCTTCCAGGGCGTCCCAGTCCAGCTGGACGGGGCGAGCGCCTTTCTCGGCGTATTTGTCCTGCACCTGCGGCGGAATTTCGCCGTCGTTCACGATCACGTAATCGAACAGATGCAGACCGATATGGTCATAAACCGCCTGAAGATGGTCGCTGACCGTATAATTGTCCGTTTCTCCCGGCTGAGTCATTACATTGCAGATAAAAATCTTGATCGCCTCGGACTGCACCACCGCCTCGGCCAGCTTGGGCACCAGCAGATTCGGCAGGATGCTCGTATACAGGCTGCCCGGCCCAAGCAGAATCGCGTCCGCTTCCCGGATGGCCTCCAGCGCCTCCGGCAGCGGCTCCACATCCGGCGGGTCAAGCGACACCCGCTTGATTACGCCCATCGCCTCCGGAATACGCGATTCGCCGGTGATGGTGCTACCGTCGGCCATTTCCGCCCGCAGCACCACCGCTTCGCCGGCGGCCGGCAGTACCCGGCCCCGAACGGCAAACAAGCGGCTCAACTCCCGGACACCGGTTACAAAATCGCCGGAGATATCCGTAAGTGCAGCCAAAATGAGATTGCCCAGGCTGTGCCCCGCAAGGCCTTCGCCGCTGCTGAACCGGTATTTCATAATCTCGGCCATAAGCGGCTCCACATTGGCCATCGCCGTCAGCACGTTGCGGATATCCCCGGGAGGCGGCATCTGCAGCTCGCTGCGCAGAATGCCCGAGCTGCCGCCGTCATCGGCAACCGTAACGATTGCCGTAATGTCCAGCGGCTTCTCCTTAAGCCCCCGGAGCATCACCGACAAGCCCGTTCCGCCGCCCATCACTACGATACGCGGCCGCTTCGTTTCTTGTTCCGCCACTGGCTCCCCTTCTCTCTTAGTGCCGATCCCGATCGGAATCCCGATGGCTGACCGTTACCGTCTCTGTCTCACTGGCTCCCAACATCTTGCCCAGATATTCCGCAATCGCCACCGAACGATGCTTGCCGCCGGTACAGCCGATCCCGATAATAATCTGCGCTTTGCCCTCTTTGCGGTACTGCGGAATCAGGAAGTGCAGCATATCCAGCAGCTTGGTCAAAAAGGTCTGCGTCTCGGGCCATTTCATTACGTATTCGTATACGTCGCTATCCTGTCCCGTATTGGGCCGCAGATGATCCACATAGTGAGGATTAGGCAGGAACCGCACGTCAAAAATGAGGTCCGCATCAATCGGAATGCCGTATTTGAAACCAAAAGAGGTAATGTTGACCGACAGCGCGCTTTTGCCCAGATGGGAAAACCGGGAGACGATCTTCTCCTTGAGCTGGGCCGGCTTCATGGTGCTCGTATCAATTACCTGAGTGGCCGAATTCTTCAGCTCCTCCAGCATCTTCCGCTCCAGCCGGATGCCGTCGAGCGGCATGCCTTTGGGCGCCAGCGGATGGCGCCGCCGGCTCTCCTTGTACCGCTGGACAAGCACGGAATCCGTTGCATCTAGGAACAAAATCTCACAGCCGATGGTGAAATGATCCTTAATAAAGTTAAGCGATTCCGACAGGGCGGTGAAAAACTCCCGGCCCCGCAGGTCGATGACCAGCGCAACCTTGGCGATTTTGCCCTTGGACTGCTCGATCAGTTCGGCGAATTTGGGAATGAGTACAGGCGGCAGGTTGTCGACGCAGAAAAACCCGAGGTCTTCCAGGCTCTGTACCGCTATCGTCTTGCCTGCTCCCGACATCCCCGTGATAATAATCAAAGTGGCGACACCGGCCGGAGTATTCTCCGTCTCAAGCATAAGCTTTTCCTCCCCCGGTTATAGTATATCTTGACTTAACTCTTCTAAGAACGAAGCAGCAGGCCTGCGGCGCCGATGATGCCGGCGTCGTTGCCCAGCTTGGCGGGAATGATCGACACGCCCGTCTGGAGCGGCTCAGGCGTCAGCTTCTCGTAAACACGCTGAACTTCGTCGAACAAAATTGCGCCGGCTTTGGATACGCCGCCGCCGACGATAAACAGCTCGGGATTCAGCACCGCGGCTACGGATGCCATCGACTTGCCCAGGTAGAAAGCGGCGCGCTTCACGATCCGTACTGCCACTTCGTCCCCTTCTTTGGCCGCGTCAAAAACTTCCTTGGCGGCGATTTTCTCGACATGGGCCAGCGAAGTGCGGTCCCCGCGCTCTACCGCGTCTTTAGCCATGCGGATGATGCCCGTTGCGGAAGAAACGGTCTCAAGGCAGCCCATTTTGCCGCAGCCGCACTGGATGGCTTCCAGATCCGGCACAACAGAAATATGACCCAGCTCGCCAGCCAAACCGGAGAAGCCTTGATAAATCCGCCCATTGATAATGATGCCGCCGCCAACGCCGGTTCCCAGCGTGTAGCATACACAGTTATCCACGCCTTGCCCCGCACCGCTCCAGGCTTCCCCCAGCGCCGCGACGTTAGCGTCGTTGTCTATTTTGACGGGCTTGTTCAGTCGGCTCTCCAAAATGGCGCGGATCGGCACATCGCGGAAACCGATGTTCGGCGCGAGAATGATAATGCCCTCGCGGATGTTGGTAAATCCGGCCACCCCGGCACCCACTCCGGCCAACTGGTCCCAGGAATAAGGGGAGTCCTCGACAATCTGGCGCACATACTTCTCGATATTATTGATAACGGCGTCGGTCCCTTTGTCTGTCTCCGTAGGTCCCTCGTACGTATGCAGCAGCTGCCCTTCGGCGCTGCAGATGCCCACCTTGATTGCGGTTCCGCCCAAATCCACGCCAACGTAGATATTCTCAGACATGTAAACAAGCCACCTTTTTCTTAGCAAAATGATAATCCTACGTTCCCACTATAATGGAAGCCCTGCCTGCGGTCAAGGAAAGGCGACACACCCGGCTCGTTTTGGGCAACCGTTTTCCCAATTTATGCGTTTGTCTACAAAAAAACTCCCGCCGCAGGCGGAATTCGCCTTTCGGAGGGAGCATCAAAACAAACTGGATGCCGCGGTCAAGGGGCTCACGGACAGCCTTCTTTTTCCTCTATATCAATCCTATGAATTCGGGGGAAACGGCTACTCGGACAAAATACGTTTCTGTCCCTCCAACGCACGGATCGGCGCTATGTTCTGAGTAAATTCCAGCGTCCCGCGGTACACGCCCTGCTCATCTCGAATGGCAAAATAGCGAATGTACACAAATTTGTCCTTAAACTGAATCCAGAAATCCTCCACGTCTTTGCGTCCGGCTTTGAAGTCTTCAAGCAGCTTCTCGACGACATGCACGCTTTGCGGCGGATGGCAGTTCTGTACCGTGCGTCCAATGACCGCCTTGGTCCGGGCAAAAATCCGCTCTTTGCCGTGGGAGAAATACCGCACGACATCGTTTTCGTCAATGTAGGTCAGGTCCACCGGAAGATGGTTCATGATCAGCTCAAGCTGGTCTACGGAGACAACCCCCGTCTCGAAGCGGACATAACCTTGAGGCGTGGAGGCGCTTGCCAAAGCCCCGGCTTCATTTTCCGTATCAGCTTCTGTTCCCGGCAACGGCGCCCGCTGCGGCACCCATTCCCGTTCGGGAGCGGTCAGGCAGTAGCCGATTTCGGCGCTTTCGGCAGCGATTTTCAGCCACTCATCTTCGGTCAGTTTGTCGAGGGCCATCGGCAGCAGTATATTTTCCTCTTTAAAAATCATTTCATTGACCTCAGTAATCACCTGGCGCAGCGCCTCGCCCACGGCCTGTTTGTCACCGCTGTAGTTGGTCAGCAGCGCTTTCGCATCCTTCACCATCGCCCGGATTCCGTCATCCACGCCCCACATTACTTTGGTTGGCCCGTAGATTCCATATTTCTCCAGATAGGGGAACAGCAGATTTTCTTTGCGGCTGTAGTGCTTGTCGAGGTCCATCAGCAGGCTTAAATCCTCCAGCAGCTTAAAACGCAGTTCATCCGTATCCTCGCGCTGAAATTTTTCATGATGCAGCTCCAGGCGGAAATTGACTAGCCGTTCGATCTCCCTGTTCTCCAGCTTAAACGTATGCACAGGGTGGCCCGCCTGCTCTTCCGGCTTCGACGGACGGTGAATTTCCTCAATCGATCCCTTAAAAATCGCCGTATGCACAGAGCACAGCCGCTGCACCTCCGACACCGGGATGCCCTCCTCCGTCATCAGTGCATGCTCCATTGCCGAGATTTCCGCCACCGTCACATCGCCCACCGCTTCGGCGAACCGCGCCTTCACTTCCTCGACGCTTTTGCCGGCATGCAGTTCCTTGATGATTTCTTTCAGCATCCGCTGCCGTTCGCTTTGGTTCGGCGCTTCAGTCTCCCGGTTGTTGATCAGTTCGCTCATGGCAAAATGCCTCCTCTATATTTGTGATTCTAACCCTTATTACGGGATAGGGATTGGCACATCCAAGGGGTCTACTCACCCTCCGTGCGCTCCAATATAGTGAATCCGCGCAGCCGGAAAGCTTCTTTGACCGTCTCCGCGTCCATTTTCTTCAGCTTGATTCCTTTGGCGAGAGTCATGAACCGTCCGGCCGTCTGCAGCATCCCCGGTTTGGCGATATCGCGGAAGCCCAGCTCCACCATGATTTCCACTACTTCCGGATAACGGCCAGCCAGCTCGAATACCGTCTCGTCCAGATTCAGCACTTTGTCCATCGGTTCCTCTCCTTTGCTTTTTCGTTTCGAATAGCTCTATTTAATGAGAAGCATTCTCAAGTAGATCGTAACACGGCCGTTGAGCCCCCCTTGTGATTTCACGCACAAAGCGCTTAAATCTCCCCGCTAAAAATGCAATAATCCTTCCATACAAAAAGAGCCCGCTCAAGGCGGACTCTCAGCACAACACAACTTATAAACGGAAGCAGTTATAAAAAAGAATAGACTCTGTAAAGGGCCATGCCGCCTGCGGATGTTATCCCCGGTCCCGAAGAGCGACAGACTCCCTGGATACCAGCTCAGTCCGGACAAAAACCCGTTCCCCGGCCGGCTGCGGCTGGCCGATCAGACTCAGCAGCTTGCGTGCACCTTCCCGGCTGATCTGCTCAATGGGACGCTTCACTGTGGTTAAGGCGGGATTGGTGTAAGAGGAGAACCCGATGTCGTCGAAACCGATCAGCGACAAATCGCGCGGGATTTGCAGGCCGCGGCCAAAAGCGCTTTTCATCGCCCCGATCGCCATATCGTCATTTGAACAAAACACAGCAGTCGGCGGCGCGCTTAACTCCAGCAATTGGTTCATCGCCTCATAGCCGCTTTGGACATCGTACCGGCCTTTGACCATGTATTGCCCCCGAACCGGCAGCTTGTGGTCGATCATGCACTGGACGAATCCCTCCCTGCGTTCCTGGGTTGACTTGTACTCCTCCATCCCTTCGATAAGCGCAATATCCGTATGCCCATGCTCAATCAAATGCCGGCACGCCGTATAGGCGCCCTCCCGGTCGTTCGGAATAATATTGACCACCGCGTCATCCTCCACCTGGCGGTTCAGCACCACAAGCGGGATGTCCTGGCCAAGCACATGGTAGATAAACCGGTTGTCGGCCTCGCTTTGGCTCATCAGCACAATGCCGTCGAACCGTTTCCGGTTGATCGCGGAGTATTCCTCATAATCGTCGATTCCCCGGACGAACAGGTTGTAGCCGACATCAACCATGCGGTTGACTCCCCGGATCGTGTCGGAAAAGAAGCTGGCGGACGTCCCTTTGGCAATGCTGGTAAAAAACAATCCGATCGTGTAAGAACGCTGCATCACCAGACTTTTGGCGTTATAGTTCGGAATGTAACCGATCTGCTGCGCGATCTCCATAATCTTGCGCCGGGTGTTCTCCCGGATGCGGGGGCTGTTATTCAGTGCCCGCGATACCGTCGTATGAGAGACATTCGCCAGCTTGGCGATATCTTTAATAGTAGGTGCCATGGAATGCCTCTCCTTTATCAGCTTCTAATCAATCTTCGTAAGTGATGGCGTCGAATTGGAAATATTCACGCGCATTATGGTAACTGATCGCTTCGACCATCGATCCCATTAGCTCCATATCATCCGGCGCTTCACCGTTCTCCACCCATTTTCCGAGCAGATCGCACAAAATTCTGCGGAAATACTCATGACGGGTATAAGAGAGGAAGCTGCGGGAGTCGGTCAGCATGCCGACAAACCGGCTGAGTACACCGACATTGCCGAGCAGCTGCATCTGCTCCAGCATGCCGTTCCGGTGATCGTTGAACCACCAGGCGGTGCCGAACTGCATTTTGCCTGGTACGCCGCCGCCTTGGAAACAGCCCATGATGGTAGCAAGCGCATGGTAGTCGTTCGGGTTGAGTGAATATAAAATGGTCTTCGGCAGCGCGCTGTCATTCTCTAGCGCGCCCAGCAGCCCGGCCAGCGGAGCTGCGATATCTCCGTCGTTAATTGCGTCATAGCCGGTATCCGGCCCCAGCCGCTTCATCATCAGCGCATTGTTGTTCCGCAGCGCGTGAATATGGAACTGCATCACCCAATCCAGCTCGGCGTACAGCTTGCCCAGGAAAACGAGGGTGTATCCTTTATATTTCTTCTCTTCCTGCCGGGTCACCTGCTCGCCCGCAAGACCTTTGGCGAAAATCGCCGCAGCTTCCTCAAAGGTTGCTTCTTCATACATAACTTCATCCAGGGCATGGTCGGACACACGTCCGCCATTTTTGTGGAAGAACCGTACGCGGCTCTCCAGTGCGTTCAAAAATTGCTGATAACCGGCGACCTCCGCTCCAGCCGCCTCAGCCAGCGATTTCACCCAAGGCTGGAAGGTGGCGCGATTGATCTCCAGCGCTTTATCCGGACGGAAGCCGGGGACAACTTTGGCGTCGAACCCTTCCAGCTTGCGGATTTGGGTATGATACTCCAGATTGTCGGCAGGGTCGTCGGTTGTGCAGACAACTTTTACATTCGATTTTATAATGAGATCCCGTGCCCCGAGACCGCCCGCCTGCAGCTGACGGTTGACTTCCTCCCAGATTTTTGGCGCATTTTGTTCATTCAGCAGGTCGTATACCCCGAAATAGCGCTGCAGCTCCAGGTGCGTCCAGTGGTACAGCGGGTTCCCGATCAGCATCGGCACCGTGCGGGCCCAGGCCAGAAATTTATCGTAATCGTCCGCGTCACCGGTGATATATTTCTCCTCTACCCCATTTGCGCGCATGACTCTCCATTTGTAATGGTCCCCGTACAGCCAGGCTTCAGTGATGTTCTTGAACGCCTTGTTCTCAAAAATTTCTTTGGGGCTCAAATGGCAGTGGTAGTCGATAATTGGCATATCCTTGGCATGCTCATGATACAGCTTGATGGCGGTTTCAGTCGACAGCAAGAAATTTTCGTCCATGAACTTCTTTTTCATTTCCTCGGCTCCTTTGGATGGTCTTCGATTGGACCAGCGGGTTTCACGTGAACATAAAGTTAGCCATCATGCCCTAAACTCGAATAAATCTAAGTAATTCCAGAGATGAATCGGACGCTTTTATGCCCCCAATAATGTTCACGTTAACATTTCACTCCTCTATTGTAACGCTTTCTTTTTCTTGTGCAAGGACTTTTTCCACAGCCTCTTTTTTTATGAGCAAAAAAGCCTTACACCGGTCGCTCCGGCATAAGGCCTTAGGATGTGGCACAAAATTATTTATCCAGCGTCTCGCTCCAGTCGTGGACCATCGACCCTTCCAGGTATTTCTCGGCGTCCATAGCGGCCATACAGCCAGTGCCCGCGGCGGAAATCGCCTGGCGGTACCGGGTATCCTGCACGTCTCCGCAGGCGAATACGCCGGGAATGTTTGTCTCCGTCGTTCCAGGACGGACCACAATGTATCCGTTCGCGTCGGTGGTAATTTGTCCGCCAAGGAAGCCGGTATTCGGCGTATGCCCGATGGCGACGAAGATACCGTCCGCCTCGAGCAGCTCTTCGGCACCCGTCTCGTTGTTGCGCACCTTCAGCCCTTTGACGGCGCTGGCTTCGGTTGTCACTTCCAGCGGAGTCCGGTTCAGCGCCCAGGAGATTTTGCTGTTGCCGCGGGCGCGGTCCTGCATGATCTTCGAAGCGCGCAGCTCCGAACGGCGGTGCACCAGCGTCACCTCGGAAGCGAACCGCGTCAGGAAGCTGGCTTCCTCCATGGCGGAGTCGCCGCCGCCAATAACGATGATTTTTTTGCCGCGGAAAAAGAAGCCGTCGCAGGTCGCGCACGTGCTGACGCCGCGTCCCACATTCTCCTGCTCCCCGGGAATCCCCAGGTACTTGGCGGAAGCGCCGGTCGAAATAATTACCGACTCCGCCTCCAGCACGCCCATTCCATCCACGGTAATCTTAAACGGCCGCTGGGAAAAATCGACCGACTCCACCCAGCCGTTGCGGAACTCTGCGCCGAAGCGCTCCGCCTGCTTACGCATGTTGTCCATCAAATCCGGTCCCATGATGCCTTCGGGAAATCCCGGGAAATTCTCCACTTCGGTTGTGGTCGTGAGCTGCCCGCCCGGCTGAAGTCCCTCAATGACCAAGGGGTTCAAATTGGCACGCGCCAAATAAATGGCGGCAGTCAGCCCGGCAGGGCCTGTTCCGATTACAATCGTTTTATACATAGCGGTGGCCTCCTCACATGGATTTTCCTTACTTATTACCTGTGGTTTCGCAGGCGCAAACACCGGTCCAGCCGGATTGGCTTAGGTTTCCGCCTGTTTCGCCATCAGATGGAGTTCGTCGGCAAGCTCCGGGTCCGCGAGCGCCTTTACAGCCTGTAGAATTTGGCGTTTTACCGTCTCTCCGCCGTAGCGGAGCGCCCAGAAAAACGAAGCCCGAAGGAGCGGGTCGCGCGCTAATTCCTCGCTGAAGCCTTCGTCCGCATTGCGCCACCGTTTAAGCCGCTCCTCAAAGGGCAGCTGATAGTTATAGCTTACCGTCGGGAAGCTTGCACCTTCAGCCAGCGTCTGCCGCAGCTGCTCCAGGTAAAACCGCGGCACCGAAGAATCGGGGTCCAGCTTGCATGCTTCGGCCCAGCAGCGCAAAGCCTCGGCATACAGGCCGCTGTTGCTTGCGGCTGCGGCGCAGTAGTGGCGCAGCTCGGCGTCTCCGCCGGACCGGCTGTTCTTCAGCAGGCGGCGGAAATGGCTGAAGGCTGCCCGGTGGCTGCCGAGAATGCCCATTGTGGTCGCAAGCTTAAACACATGCTCTTCATGAAACGGCACCGTTCCCTCCAGCGTCTGCCGCAGAGAAGCGGCTGCTTCCGGACCGCCTTCGTAATGAAGAAAAATCGCCATGTTGCAGAGCGCATGCAGATTGCCCGGCTCCAGCTCCAGTGCTTGTGAAGTATATTCCTTCGCCTTGCCGAAACGCCCTTGATAATAATACGCCAGCGCCAAATTGTTATATGCAGCAAGAAAATCCGGAGTCTTGGCGATAATCTCCTCCAGCAGCGCTATGGCCTGGGCGAACTTCCCTTCCTCAAGCAGTGTCCGGGCGCGGTCATGCTCGACGACTCCCTCGCGGCTGCGAATGTGCCGTAAAGGAGCGGGGCGGTTCAATTCGTGATACAGCAAATCCATCAATTCCTCGGCTTCCGCGAGATAATCCCCTTCGGGATCCTCCTCGAGATATTTCACCAGGGCCTGTTCCGCTTCTTCATAGCTTTCCATATTGGCGTAATTGTTAGCCATGTAGAAGTGGCATTCCGTCATTGCCGGGTTAATATGCTCCAGGACATGGGACAACACGTTGTTAGACGCTTCATAGTCACCCATCTCTGATAATATACCCGCCATATTGCAGTGATTCACCGGATTGTCCGGTTCATATTCCACAGCCTTGCGGAAATTCTTCAGCGCTTTCTCATATTGGAAGCGGTCCATGGAACGGACGGCGCGTTCGAAGAAAAAATTGGCATCCAAATGAACGGGAATGACTTTGTTATTCTCCCCGTTCAGGGATGGAGTGGATTCTATCATTGGGAGCAAGGCACCTCCTTGTCTACTTGCATCTCCTTATGAAAACAGGAGGCGGTGCCATGCGGCAAACCGATTCTCCAAACCTTGAGCCGGATAGAAATACCCGAACTCGATTGTCTTCACACAGTATACCACAAGTAGATAGGAGATTCCCCATTTCAGGGGGAGCGGGCATAAAGAAGACGCAGGAATTAGATTCCTGCGTCCGTAAACAGGCGGTCGATCGACCCGCCTTCGGTAATAATGCGGATAGCCTGGGCCAGCATTGGAGCGACCGACAGCACCTTGAACCGGTCCGAGTGGTTCTCCGGCAGCGCAATCGAGTCCGTGACAACCACCTCGTCGATTCCCGGATGATCCAGTCTCTCCAGCGCCGGGCCCGAAAACAGTCCATGGGTGGCGCACACGATGCTGTTGGCTGCACCGCGCTCCTTCAGCCCCTCTACCACGTTTACAATCGTTGTCCCCGTGTCGATCAGGTCCTCGATGATGATCGGCGTTCTGCCCTCGACATCGCCGATGACGTGCGTAATGACCGATTCGTTATGAGCGGGGCGCTTTTTGATCATGATGGCGAACGGCGAATCGAGACGGCTCGCCAGCTTTTCGGCCATCGATGCGCGTCCGGCGTCCGGGGAGACGACGACCATATTATCCAGACCCTGTACCTTCAGATAACCGCTGATTAAGTCTAGAGCAGTCAGATGATCGACCGGAATATTGAAAAAACCTTGGATAGCCGCTGCATGCAGGTCAATCGTAATGACCCGTGTCGCACCGGCGGTGGTCAGGACGTCTGCCACCATTTTTGCCGAAATCGGTTCTCTTGGAGCGGACTTCCGCTCCTGCCGCGCATAACCGTAATAGGGAACGACAATGTTCACCGTCCGCGCCGACGCGCGCTTGGCCGCATCAATCATGACCAGCAGCTCCACGAACAGCTCGTTAATCGGATGGGAAAGGGATTGCAGCAAAAACACGTCGCAGTTCCGGATGCTTTCCTCGTAGTGAACATAGATCTCGCCGCTCTTAAAACGGGTCAGCTTGATTCGGCCCAGCTCCAGCCCCAGCCTGGACGCGATGTCGGCGGCGAGCTTGGGATTCGACGAACCGGAAAAAATACGTAATTGGTGCTGCATGATACCCTCCTGATAATATTGGATTATTATTCTGGGTGTGCCTTTCCACTGCCTGCGTAAGAGCGCCTGCAGGACTGGCTGTCTGCCTTAGGCAGACCCGGTCCGGTCCTTATGTGCTGAAAAAACTGCGGGACAACGGCGCGGCAGGACATCGCAACGCCTGCCCAACCCGCTCACTTTATCCCGGCAAGTAGACTTCAGCCGCTCCGTTAAACCACAAGCGGAACGGAGGTCCGGCGTCTCCCTGCAAAGGTAACGACCTCGCGGAATCCAACGTCCCACAGCAGCTGTCTTGCTTCGGCCAAACCATCCCCCAGCTTCAGGGGATCGTGGGCGTCGGATCCAAGCGTCAGCGGGATGCCCAGGCGAAGCGCCTCCTCCAATACCGGACGCGAAGGGAACATCTCTGCGCAGGGTTTGCTGAGTCCAGAAGCGTTAAGCTCCATTGCGATTCCCGCTTCGGCAATTTGCCGGAGCGCCCCGCGCTCAAGCTCCCGTACTTCGGCCCGCCCTTCCTCTGTGTCCGGACCGTAACCGAAACGTTTGATCACATCCATATGTCCTATAATATCATAAATCCCCGATGCTGCCGATTGCCGTACGGCCTGGTAATACTGCCGGTATACCTCAAGGGGGTCTTTGCCTTCCCAGCCATGCACCTGCCGGTGATCGGTAATGTCCCATTCGCCCAAAAAATGCACCGAGCCAATCAGATAGTCCCAAGGATACGGTTCCAAAATGGCGCGAATCCGATCCTCATATCCTTCGATATAGTCGGCTTCCAGCCCCAGACGCAGCTCAATTTGCCCCTTGTAGCGCTCCTTCAGCTCCAGACATTCCTCCACATACCGCGGGAGCTCCTCAAGCGGCATTGCCATCTCCGGATAATATTCCGCCGGATTAACATGAATCAGCGGCAGGTGATCCGACAGCCCAAGCTGCTTCAGGCCAATCCGGATCCCCTGCCGCACATATTCCTCAAGCGTCCCGACGGCATGCCCGCAGCGCTCGTGATGCGTATGATAATCAATAAGCATATAAGTGGCCTCCTGTTCGCGTGCTCCAAAATCGTTGCCGGATCTGCCTGCGAATGAATCTGCCTGCAGTTCCGGCCTCTACCGGTGCCAGTCTCCGCCGGTGCCTGTGCCGGCGCTCTGACGTCCCCGCCGGTTTCCGTTCTCCGTCCGCTGGCTCCATCACCCGTCGCGCCGGCTCTCTAACCTTCGTCAGCCGGCGCCCAACCCCCGCCCGCCGAAGCGGGCAGGAGGCCGGTTTAATCCCGGCGCGGGCGTTCATGCCGGGCGCTGAGCTCCGCCATGATGTCGTCCAGCGGCAGCTTCCGCTCCTGCAGCAGCACCAGCAGGTGGTAGATCAAATCGCTGACCTCCAGGCGGAGCTCGGCGTTGTCTTTATTTTTGGCTGCGATAATAGTCTCTGCCGTCTCCTCGCCGACCTTCTTCAGAATCTTATCGATCCCTTTGTCGAACAAATAGGTTGTATACGCGCCTTCCGGACGCTCCTGTTCCCGCTCGGCAATCACCTGCTCCAACTCGCCAAGCACCGCAAAACGGTCCCCGTACGGCTGCGCCGCATCCGCCGGATTTTCCCCGGCTGAAGAAACCGCCGCTGAGCCGGTGTCCGCATGACCCGGCTTCCCAAACGGAAGCTCCCGGTAGAAGCACGACCGCTCTCCCGTGTGGCATGCCGGGCCTTTTGGATTGACTTTGACCAGCAAGCTGTCGTTGTCACAGTCATAGTGAATGGACACGACGGTCTGGATGTTGCCAGACGTTGCCCCTTTATGCCACAGCTCGCCCCGCGAGCGGCTCCAGAACCACGTTTCCCCGCTTTCCAGCGTACGTTTCAGCGACTCCTCATTCATATAGGCGAACATCAGCACTTCAAGGCTGTCCGCATCTTGGATAATGGCGGGGAGCAGCCCCGCTTCATTCCATTTGATCCGCTGCATTATTTCCGTTTCGCTCACCGGATCTCCACCCCTTTCCGTTTCAAATCCGCTTTCAGATCTCCGATTGCGATTTCCTTATAGTGAAAAATAGTCGCCGCAAGCCCCGCGTCAGCCTGGCCTGCGGTAAACACGTCGTAAAAATGCTCTTTCGTTCCCGCGCCGCCCGACGCGATGACCGGGATGCCAACCCGCCCGCTGACTGCCGCGGTCAGCTTCAGGTCAAAGCCGTCTTTTGTGCCGTCCGCATCCATGCTCGTCAGCAGGATTTCGCCGGCCCCCCTGCGCTCCGCCTCCACAGCCCACTCCAACGCCCGGATACCGGACCGCTTGCGGCCGCCGTGGGTGTAGACTTCCCACTCCCCCCAGCCTTCATTATAGCGGGCGTCAATGGCCACCACGATGCACTGGGAGCCAAAAATTCGGGCCCCGTCGGAAATCAGCTGCGGGTTCAGCACCGCCGCCGTATTAATGCCGGTTTTGTCGGCGCCGGCACGGAGGATTTGCTTCATATCGTCGGTTGTGGAAATGCCGCCGCCGACCGTAAAGGGAATGGCAATCTCCCCGGCCGTCTGGCGGACCACTTCCTCCATCGTCGCCCGTCCTTCCACCGAAGCGGAGATGTCGAGGAACACAAGCTCGTCGGCACCCTCCCGGTCATACAGTGCGGCAAGCTCAACCGGGTCGCCCGCGTCGCGCAGGTTGACGAAGTTTACTCCTTTGACTACCCGGCCGTCTTTTACGTCCAGACACGGGATAATACGTTTGGCCAGCATTCCTGTCTCTCCCCTTTATACCCTATACTCATCATACGATCTCGTGCCCCGATTCGGCGTCTTATGCCTTTTTGAGCCGCTCAAGCGCATCGGCCAGGCTGATGCTTCCCGTGTACAGCGCTTTGCCCACAATCGCTCCGCCAACGCCGCTGTCCGCGTAAGCCGACAGGCGCAGCAGATCCTCCGTGTTGGTTACGCCGCCGGAAGCGATGACCGTTTTGCCGCTGCTTTTTGCCAGCGATACAATGCCGTCCACATTAGGTCCCTGCAGCATCCCGTCTCTGGAAATGTCGGTAAAAATAAACGTCTGCGCTCCCTTGGCCGCCAATTCCTGCACCAGCGCCTCCGCTCGCACCTCCGAAGTGTTAAGCCAGCCATGCGTCGCCACATAGCCGTCCCGCGCGTCGATGCCAATTGCCACTTTGTCGCCGTATAGTCCCAGCACCCGCTCCGTGAAATCGCAGTCGTTGATGGCAGCCGTGCCGATAATAACCCGGCTGACGCCCAAGCCAAGCAGCTTCTCCACATCCTCCAGCGTCCGAAGCCCGCCGCCAACCTGGACCGGCACCTGCACGCCAGCGGCGATCTCCCCGATTACGCCGTCGTTAACCGGCCGGCCCGCCTTTGCGCCGTCAAGATCAACCAAATGGATGTACTCGCCGCCCTGCCGTTCCCAATCTTTGGCCGCAGCTAGCGGGCTGTCGTTATAAACTGTTTCCTGATTGTAGTCTCCCTGCTGCAGTCTGACGCATTTTCCGTCCCGGATGTCGATGGCCGGGTATACAATAAAAGAAGACATGTCGCTCCCCGCTTTCCTTGATTAAGCTTCTTTTGGTGCATTTGACGCCTTCCCGGTTTTCCGTCAAGCCTGCTCCGCCTGACCGCCGGACCACAGACTGAGGAACCGTCCGAGCAGCCGGATGCCCAGTTCCCCGCTTTTCTCGGGGTGGAACTGCATGCCGAACACCCGGTCCCGCCCGACGATGGCCGTAACGGGATGCCCGTAATCGGTCACCGCCAGCAGGTCCTTTGCGTCAGCAAGCGCGTGGTAAGAGTGTACGAAGTAGACATGGCCTTCCTCCTGCTCCGCCAAAAGCGGATGCTCCGGCTGCACGAACTCCAGCCGGTTCCAGCCCATATGCGGAACTTTGTAGCCGTCCCGCGGCTCGAACCGGACGACCGAGCCCGGCAGCAGGCCCAGGCCTTCGTGCTTGCCGTGCTCCTCTCCGGTCTCGAACAGCAGCTGCATGCCGAGGCAGATGCCAAGCATCGGCCGGCCGGCGGCGGCCGCTTCCTTGACTACCTCGTCCAAGCCGCTGCGCCGCAGCTCGCGCATTGCGTCGCCAAACGCGCCGACGCCCGGCAAAATGATGCTTTCGGCGGCCATAATCTGTTCACGGTCACCCGTTACCAGGCAGTTGTATCCCAGCCGCTCTACCGCCTTGCTTACGCTGTGAAGATTGCCCATGCCGTAATCGACGATGGCAACGGTCATGCTACAGCACTCCTTTGGTCGAAGGGACGCCCTGCACACGCGGATCAATTCCGGTGGCTTCGTCGAGCGCCCGCCCAAGTGCCTTGAACACCGCTTCGATCATATGATGGGTGTTGCTGCCATAGTGGACAATAACATGCAGCGTGATGCGCGCCTCCAGCGCAAATTTCCAAAGAAACTCCTGCACCAGTTCGGTTGAGAAGCTGCCCACCTGCTGGGAGGGGTAGGAGGCCCGGTATTCAAAATGCGGCCGGTTGCTAATATCAATAACGACCTGGGCCAGCGACTCATCCATCGGCACAAAAACGTTCGCATACCGCTTGATTCCCCGCTTGTCGCCAAGCGCATCACGCAGCGCCTGGCCGAGGCAGATGCCGATATCTTCTACCGTGTGATGATCGTCGATATCGATATCGCCGCGGGCTTTGACCGACAGATCAAATTGCCCGTGTTTAGCAAACAGGTCGAGCATATGATTCAGGAACGGCACATCAGTTTCCAGTTCCGCCGCTCCGCTGCCGTCGACCGCCAAAGACAGCGTAATATCCGTTTCATTTGTCGTCCGGCTGAGACCAGCTTGACGGTTCACCTGCTGTTCATTATTTTCCATTTGCGCCTCCACCTTTCTCTTCCTGTTCCAGACGAAGCTCAATTGCCCGTGCATGTCCATCGAGCCCTTCCCGGCGGGCCAATTCGATAATCGTCCGTCCGTTCGCCAACAGCGCTTCCCGGCTGTAATAAATCAGGCTGGACTTCTTGATAAAATCGTCCACATCAACCGGCGAAGCGAACCTCGCCGTGCCGTTGGTCGGGATAATATGGTTGGGTCCGGCAAAATAATCACCAACCGGCTCCGAGCTGTACGGCCCGAGGAAGATGGCGCCGGCGTTTTCAATCCGGCCCGTAAGCCCCATCGGGTCGCTTGTTACGATCTCAAGATGCTCAGGCGCCAGCTTGTTCACCACGCTGATCCCTTCATCCAGCGACTCCGCTACGATGATGGCGCCGTAGTTATCGATCGATGCCCGCGCAATCGCCTGCCGGGGCAGCTCCTGCAGCTGCCGCTCTACCTCGGCGGCCACACTGTCCGCAAGCACCCGGGACGTGGTGACGAGAATCGCGGAAGCCATCTCGTCATGTTCGGCCTGGGACAGCAGGTCGGCCGCCACATAAGTCGGCTCGGCCGTTTCGTCCGCCAGCACTACAATCTCGCTAGGTCCCGCTATGCTGTCAATGTCGACCGCCCCGTATACTTCGCGTTTGGCCAAGGCGACGTAAATATTGCCTGGTCCGCAAATTTTGTCTACCGGCGCAATGCTCTCGGTGCCGTAAGCGAGCGCCGCAACCGCCTGTGCGCCGCCAACCCGGTAAATCTCGTGCACGCCCGCTTCTGCAGCCGCGACGAGAATATAAGGATCGATGCCTTCCCGTCCGCCCGTTGCCGGCGGAGTCACCATCACAATCTCCGGTACGCCGGCAATCTGCGCCGGAATCACATTCATCAACACGGAAGAAGGGTAAGCCGCCTTGCCGCCCGGCACATATACGCCGACCCGCTTCAGCGGACGGATAATTTGGCCCAGCAAAGTTCCGTCAGGCTGCAAATCCATCCAGGAGTTCCGCTTCTGCTTTCCGTGAAACGCGCGGATGCGCTCGGCCGCCGCCCGGATCGCCTCGACAAACGAGTCCTCCACCCGGCCGTAAGCCTCGGTCAATTCCTCCTGCGTAACCCGCAGCGCGGCCGCATCCAGCTCCACGCCGTCAAAACGCTCGGTATACCGCAGCAGCGCAGCGTCGCCTTCGCTTTTGATGTCGGCCACAATTTGTTTTACGGCCTCATTCTGCTCCTTGGAGCCATATTCCACATCCCGCTTTAGTTGAAACTCCGAACCGGATAGAATCTTCACATCCTGCCTCCCCTTTCCCTATCAACCGTGCCTTTATTGAACCCCGGTCCCTATGACCTGCTGCAGCCGGTCGCAGAGCCGCTGGATTTCATCGTTTTTCATCCGGTAGCTGACCCGGTTCGCCACCAGCCGGCTTGTAATCTCAAAAATGCTGGTCAGCTCCACAAGTCCATTATCCCGCAGCGTTTGTCCTGTTTCCACCATATCAACGATCCGGTCGGCAAGACCGATCAGCGGCGCCAGCTCGATGGACCCGTTCAGTTTAATGACCTCCACCTGCTGCCCTTGTTCACGAAAATAACGGGACGCAACGTTCGGATATTTGGTTGCCACCCGCTGCTGAATGCCAGGCTGCCAATCGGGCAGCCCGATAATCGACATGCGGCAGCGGGCAATGCCCAAATCAAGCAGCTCATACACGTCCCGGTTTTCTTCCAGCAGCACGTCTTTCCCGACAATGCCGATATCGGCAACACCGTATTCCACGTACGTCGGCACATCCACCGGCTTGGCGAGGATAAATTCCATGCCCGCTTCGGGCAAGGGAACAACCAGTTTGCGCGAAGTGTCCCCGTCTGGCGGAATCGGCAGGCCCGCTTCGCGGAACAGCTCGGCCGCCTTATGATAAATCCGCCCTTTTGGCATGGCCACCTTTAAAATTTGTGCCATAAATTCCCCTCCTTTATCCGTTGTAACGCTTCCGTTCCTCTATTAACCAAGCCATTCGGCAAACGATACAAAAGTATGAATCTCCTCAAACCGTTCTTCCGTTCTGCTTCCGCCCTTCTCGGAATGTCCGGCGGGAGTTCGCAGCTCCTCTGGCCCTTGGACAAGCGCGGTAATGACCTGGCGGCCTTCCTGCCGCAGTCTTGCGGCTTCCTGCAGCCCCTCTCTGCGGCGCAGTCCATCATACTGAACAAGGACGGGCCGCGTCTCTACGGCTGAGGGTTCCTCCAGGCCGTCCAGAATACGGTTGGTCTTCAGCGAAAAGCCGGTAGCGGCCACCGGGCGGCCAAACTGCTGCAGCAGGTTGTCATACCGCCCCCCGCTGCATACCGGGAACGCGATGCCGGATGCGTACCCCTCAAAAGTCATGCCCGTATAATATGTAAAGTCGCCGATCATCGTCAAATCGATCAGTACTTGGGCGGATACGCCGTACGCCTCTAGGACCTCCCACACTTTGCACAGATGATCCATAGAAGCGGTAGCCAGCGGATGCCGGCTTAGCTCCAGCGCCTGGCTGCACACCTCTTTGCCTCCCCGCAGGCGCAAAAGACCCATCATCTCTTCACGCTGCGCTTCCGGCAGGTTGAGCTCCAGCAGGCTCTCGCGGTAGGCGACATAATCGCGGCTGAGCAGATGCCGCTTCAACTCTTCTTGCGCCCCCGGAAGACCGGGCAGCGCCTCTTGGAATAACCCGTTCAGAAAGCCCACATGGCCCATGGCGATTTTGAATTCCTTAACCCCCGCCGCCTGCAGAGAAGCGATCGCAAGGGCAACCACCTCGGCATCCGCCTCCGGCGTGGCATCCCCTACCAGCTCTACACCGGTCTGAAAAAACTCCGCTTCCCGGCCTGCCTCTTCCTCGATAGCCCGGAATACATTCGCATGATAGGACAGACGCAGGGGCAGCGGCACGTCTTTGAGGAGCGACGAGACAACCCGCGCTACCGGCGCCGTCATCTCTGATCGAAGAACCAGGGCCTGCCCCCGGTTGTTAAGCAATTTATACAACTTCTGGTCCGACGTAGAGCTCGCCACGCCCACCGTATCGTAAAATTCCAGCGTCGGCGTAATGATCTGCCGGTACCCCCATCGGCTCATGCAATCGAGCACATCGGTTTCGATCCGGCGCAGCCGGCTCACGGCGCGCGGCAGATAATCGCGGACACCGCCCGGTTTTTCAAAGCCTTTTGGTTTGGACATAGGGATCGGTTCACCTCATCGCTAGTTGTGCGGCTGTGCATGGATTCGAGTGGAGCTGGCAAGCCGCCGATCATAATAATAGAGTATAATTTCGCGTATTGCTTCACTTTGGTAAAGTGGTAGCAAACTAAAGGATTTGACTCATCGTACCATGAACCTTCAGTGGCGTCAATTTAACAATTTACAGCGTTAATTCGTGATAATTCCTCGGCTGCTGTTACAAAAAAACGCCTTCTCATAGAAGGCGTGTGTCGAACTTTCAATGTAATGCCGGTCCGTCCCCTACTTAGGAAAACGATCGGCCGGAAGACTCCGACTGCCGGATAGCGGCAGGGCGCTTCGGCACGGAGCCGAACAGAACCCAAGCTCCCGGCAGGAAGCGGAAGGCGGCCGCAACTATCAGCCATGATCCCAGCAGCGCCACCGCCATGCCGCCTGCGATGAGTGCGGCGTAGACGGCAGGAGTTCCCCCTTGAGGGGCCCAGCTCCGGTACACGTGCAGGAAGGCGGGGTGGATCAGGTAGATGCCGAACGAACAAGCGCCGATCGACACCAGCATGGCCGACAGCCGGCCGCGAACGGGACGATACAGCAGATAGGACAGCTGGAACAGCACAATGCAGGACAGCAAAGCGTGCGCATTGGCGGCAGCTTCGTACCATAAGCTGTTTACGGAGATTTTGCGCGCATAATAGTTATACCACAGTTCCACATGCACGATACCCGCACCAAGCCACAGCAGCCATACCGGAATCCAGACAGCCCCTTTGCCTGACTTCCAGCCCTCCAGGCTGGGAGCAAGCCATTGCTTCAGCTTCGGAAAATATACAGCCAGTGCTGCGCCCAATAGGAAATACGAGAAATACGTGATGGCCAAGCTGCCTTTGGACAGGTTCCAATGGCCCTGCAGCGTCATATGTTTATTCAGCACGATAAATCCCCACTGCAGACCAAGTCCGATCAGCGGCGACAGCATCGCAAGCGTGCGGCTTTTTTGCAGGCACCATAGAAAAAGCGGAAAAAGCACATAAAACTGAATAATAATGATGACGTAATATAAGTGCGTGTAAGCTGTTCCCGTGTAGACATACTTCCATAACTTCGCTGCAATTTCAGCCGGCGGGAGGTTCCATTGATGGGCCGCCCACAGCTTAAGTACAAGATACAGCACTGAAAAGATCAAGTAAGGAATTACGATATACGTCAGACGTTTCAAGTAGAACTTGCCCAGCGTCTTCCCCGTTAGCGGCTTGTCGATATAATTGTAGAACAAGACGAATCCGCTTAGAAATACAAAGGTGGGGACGGCAAACTGGCTGAATTTGTTGATATATAAAAACGGATGAAACAGGGAGGTATCCAGACTTTCCGTCAGGGTCCGCGAAGTGGCGTGAATCGCAAGCACCGCCAAAATGGCAATGGCTCGGAAAATATCCAGCTCCGGGATGCGCTCCTTTTGTGCCATGTATAAGTCCCTCCTGAACAGCTTCGTACAGTCCGGCAGCACTGCGGCAAGCAGCAAACGGATGGTTTATTGAGTATCCCGCTCCATCCGCTTCAGCTTCCTACAGCTCTTCCGGTACTTCCTCTTCCAGGCGTCTCAGCAGACGCAACGGATTCCCGCCAACAAATGTGCCGGCCTCGACATCCTTGTGAACGACGGACCCCGCCGCTACCACCGCCCCGTCGCCGATAGTTACGCCCGGCAAAATGGTGGTATTGGCACCGATCAGCACATGATCGCCAATGATGACCTCACCCAGCCGGTATTCCTTGATCAGATACTCATGCGCCAGAATTGTGGTGTTATAGCCGATAATCGAATTTTCACCGATAGTGATTTTTTCCGGAAAAAACACATCCACCATCGCCATCAATCCAAATGCCGTATGCCGGCCCACCTTCATTCCAAGCATATGCCGGTAGATCCAATTCTTAAGCGGCAGAATTGGGCAATACCGGGCAAGCTGAATGAAAATAAAGTTCTTTACGCCTTTCCACGGACTCACCGTCCGATAGATATACCATAAGGAATTGTGGCCTTCCACCGGGTACCGGGTCACTTTTCTCACCGTTCGCTCTTCTCCTGTGCCACGATTCCGAGCAGATCGGTCATATCGTGGATGACATAGTCGGGATGGTATGCCCGCAGAACAGCTTCACCCTTCAGCGACCAGGCAACGGCCGCCGACTTCACCCCCGCAGCCTGCGCCGATTGGATATCCACCGCACTGTCTCCAACCATCAGCGTGCGAGCCGGATCGGCCTGCAGCTGCCGGATTGCGGTCTGCACCGGCTCCGGATGCGGTTTGGGATGCTCCACATCGTTTACAGTCACAATCACTTCCATATACTGCAGCAGATCGAACCGTTCCAGCGCTTTAATCGTGGTCGGCCGGATTTTAGTGGTGACAACGCCCATACGGATTCCTTGTTCCCGCAGCTTGTCCAGCGTTTCATTCACCCGGGGGAAGGAACGGACGAGCGCATCGTGATGCTCCACATTAAACGCGCGGTAGGACAGCTCCAGCCCGCTCACATCCTCCAGACCGGAAAAAACTCTCATCTGATGCTGAAGCGTGGTCCCCATATGAGGAATCATCTCCTCCCGGGTAAGAACCGGCAGGGCGTGCTGCTGCAGCGCATACGTAAACGAGCTGATGATCAGCTCGTTTGTATCGACAATTGTTCCGTCCAGGTCAAACAGAATGCAGTTGATCATGATGAGGGACTACTCCTTTTTCTCTGTCTCTTCCTGCCGAACAGCTTCCTCTGTGTTTGGCTGTGGTTGTGAATTTAATTCCGGCTGTACCGGCTGGGAAACATGGCGTTCAGTGTCCTGGCCAATTTCACGCGGCGCCTTGGTGGATACAATCGGATCCAGATAACGTTCTGCTGCGCGTCCGGTCACCCGTCTTACTACAATGAATACAACAGCCGCCAAAATAATGAGCAGCGCAAGCAGCTGCGAGCTCCGGATATTGCCGTAGTTGGGGTCCAGGTAGCCCTGCTCGAAACCAAGCCAGGTCATCGGACTCCATAAAGCGTCCATAAGTGACGCTACACCTGTACTTCCTTGAAACGCAAGGCTGTCCGTCCGCAGTGCCTCAATAAAGAACCGTCCGATGGAATACCAGATGAAGTAGGAGAAAAACAACTCGCCTGCCCGCAAAAACTTCTGACGGCGCAGCACCATCAGCAGCAGAATACCTACGAGACTCCATAGGGATTCATACAGGAAGGTCGGATGGTGGAAAGCATCCCCTATGTACATTTGATTGACAATAAAGTCGGGCAGATGCAGCTTATTCCGCAGGAAAGTCTCCTCTACTACACCGCCGTATGCTTCCTGATTGACAAAATTGCCCCAGCGTCCGATCATTTGTCCCGCGAGCAGCGAAGGCGCACAAATGTCGGCAATCCGCCAGAAGCGGTAGCCCTTATATCTTACATAAATGATTGCGCATATAATGGCGCCGATCAAAGCTCCGTATATGGCGATGCCGCCGTTCCAAATCTTAAATACGTCGATCAGATTATCCTTGTAATCGTCCCATTTGAAGGCTACGAAATAAATCCGCGCGCCTACGATTGCCGACGGTACTCCAAGCAGCAGCAGATCCATAAAAAACTCTTGGGAAATGCCAAACCGCTTACCTTCCCTTATTGCTAACAGCAGCCCGACCAGTGCGCCCAAGCCGAGTATGAGTCCATACCAGTGAACCTTTAACGCCCCGATCGAAAAAGCAATCGGGTCCAGTGCCAATGGAAACATTCGTTATACCCTCCTAGTCCAGATCGTCCATGTCTTCGGAAATGGTCGCCGTTAATTTGTTGGTGAACTGAAGCGCTGCATTGTAGCCCATCTGCTTCAGTCTGTAATTCATAGCCGCCACTTCAATGATTACGGCCAGGTTACGGCCGGGACGTACTGGAATCGTGACGAGTGGAATATCGGTATCAATAATGCGGGTGGTTTCCTCATCCAGACCAAGCCGGTCGTATTGTTTGTCCTGCTGCCAGGCTTCGAGGCGTACAACCAGCGTAATCCGTTTGTGGTTACGGATAGCGCCTGCACCAAACAGCGTCATGACGTTGATAATTCCGACACCGCGGATCTCCAACAGATGGCGAATCAGCTCGGGTGCCGTGCCATGCAGCTGATTATCGGAAGTCTGGCGAATCTCCACCGCATCGTCTGCGATCAACCGGTGGCCGCGTTTGACGAGTTCCAGTGCTGTTTCACTTTTGCCGATGCCGCTGCTGCCTGTGATCAGCATCCCTACCCCATACACATCACACAATACGCCATGAATGGTTGCGGTCGGAGCCAGCCGGCCTTCAAGAAAGCTGGTCAAACGGCTCGAAAAAATAGTTGTCGCCATCGATGTGCGCAATATAGGCAGCTGCTTCTCGTTGCTGACCTCAATCAGTTCATGCGGTACATCCAGTCCGCGGGTGACGACGATACATGGCGTCTTGTCGTCGCAGATGCGCCGCATCCGGTCCTTCCGGTCCTCTTCGGGCAGCATGGAGTAAAATGCCAGCTCGGTTTTGCCGAGCAGCTGCACCCGGTCTTCCGCATAATATTCAAAGTAACCGGCCATTTCAAGACCCGGACGGTTCAAGTCATCCACTGTTACGTTACGTTTGAGTCCTTCCCTGCCGGAGATAACCTCCAGTTGAAAATGCTGTACCAGTTCTGCTACTCTAACCTTTTTGGCCATCTCATTTCTTCCTTTCATCCCCAGCGGTATTTGCCGCAAGCCGCAAGCGCTGTTGTTGCTTGATGGTGCACTGCTTCCGTATGTAATTCTCCTGCTATCTTAATGGAAATCGCCTATGATTGCAATCGCCGGGCCTGGTTCCCAAGCCGCAGTCAAACCTGAAAAAGCCCCAAGTTTTCAGCTGTGTCCTCAGAGCAAATTTAGGCGTTAAAGTTAATTCACTGCTGTATACCTGTTTATATGTCAAAAAAAGCCGCCTGTCAGGCGGCTTTTCGAAAATGCTTACTGCTATGAATTATCCGAGCAGAATGTTCAGTTCGGATTCTTTGTCGAAGAAGTGGACTTTGTTCATGTCGATTGCCAGCTTCGGCTTGCTGCCTTCGCGGGTTGTCGAACGTCCGTCTACACGGGCAATGACGGTGTCTTTGCCAAGGCCGCTCAGGTACAGCAGCATTTCGTGACCCAGGTTCTCCGTAACGTCTACCAGTGCGGTAAAGATCGTGTTCGGGGAAGCTTCCAGGAATACCGGCTCTTCATGAATGTCTTCAGGACGTACGCCCATGATGACTTCTTTACCGATGAAGCCTTTGCTCTTGATAGTTTGTGCTTTGCCGCCTGGTACTTCAACATCCAGATTCTCGGCGCGGAAGCGAACGGAACCGTTAACTTCAGCCAGCGTACCGTTGACGAAGTTCATTGTCGGCGATCCGATGAAACCTGCAACAAACAGGTTTTCCGGGTTGTTGTACAGCTCTTCCGGGGAAGCGGCTTGTTGAATGATGCCGTCCTGCATAACTACGATACGGTCGCCCATCGTCATGGCTTCCGTCTGGTCATGCGTTACGTAGATACAAGTGGTTTCGAGGCGCTTAACCAGCTTCGTGATTTCAGCGCGCATTTGACCGCGCAGCTTGGCGTCCAAGTTGGAGAGCGGTTCGTCCATCAGGAAGACTTGAGGATCGCGGACAATGGCGCGTCCGAGTGCGACCCGCTGACGTTGACCACCGGAAAGGGCTTTCGGTTTGCGCTCAAGCAAATGCTCGATGTCGAGGATTTTGGCAGCTTCGCGTACTTTCTTGTCGATCTCGTCTTTCTTTACTTTGCGGAGTTTCAGACCAAATGCCATGTTCTGATACACGCTCATGTGCGGGTACAGGGCGTAGGACTGGAACACCATCGCGATATCGCGGTCTTTAGGTGCTACGTCGTTTACGACGCGGTCGCCAATGTACAGTTTGCCTTCGGAGATTTCTTCAAGACCTGCGATCATACGCAGTGTTGTGGACTTACCGCAGCCGGAAGGTCCTACCAGTACCAGAAACTCACGGTCTTTAATATCAAGATTAATATCAACGACGGTTGCTTTATCGGAACCCGGGTATTTTTTGTAAATGTGCTCTAAACGTACGCCTGCCATTGTATGTTCCTCCTCGAATCGTTTGGTAGAATCGAATGAATAACTTATAGTCCTATCTTACACTAGCAGTCAGTCCCTGACTATTTGTAACGTTCACAAAAAACCTATTTCCTTTTCGTCAATTTATACAATAGCATGGTCAGCTTCACAATAGCCGCATCCCCAAAGCTCCGGACATCAGCGCCGGTCTCCTGCTTGATTTTATCCAGCCGGTAAAGCAGCGTATTGCGGTGGATATACAGCTTCTTAGCCGTTTCGCTGACATTACAGTCCATCTCAAAAAACGTCTCCAGCGTCAGCAGCATTTCCTTGTCCCCGAACACGGCGGAGAAATCGCCAATCTGGTGGAGCAGCGGTCCGCGTTTGGCGTCCGGAATACTGTTGACTAAGCGCTCCAGATGGAGATCCCATGGGAGATGAATGTAGGAGCCAACTTGGAAGATCCGCCCCAGCGTAATCGTCTCGCGAAGCAGATTAACCGTTCCCGGCAGCCCCTTAACCGGTACAATTTCCTGTGCAGCGGCGAGATGAAACACGCCAACCCACTCGCTTGCAATCAGTTCCTGCAGTCCCATCCCTGTCTGTGCCAACAGCTCCTGATCGCTGTCTTCGCCTTCTTCCTTTTCATCTCCTCCGGTGAGCAGCTCTTTTCGGGCGAGTATCAGCCATTCTTTGTCCTGAAGGGGAATAAGCAGCACTTCCCGGTCAAAGTAGCTGCGCAACAGCTTCATTAACGCGGCGTAAGTCATATGTTGAGTATGTACATTTTCGCTTACCAGGAGGAAGGGAATCATTTCCGAAAAAAGCCGGCTTTTAATAGGAAGCTCATCGGGAATTTCAGCATTCTCCCTTTCCTGCTCCAGCTGCAGCTGCAGCCACTGCTTCAATTGGGCGGCCTCCGCTTCCCCTTCTTCCTTAATTCCGGTTAGTGCCAGCGATGCTGCGTGCCCCGATGCCGCAAACCGGATCAACCGGATCTCTACTTCCGTAAGCCCTTGCATATCCATTAATAAAACGGTGATTTTCCCCTCCGCTTGAAAAAGGGGGATAGCCAGCTGTCCTTCATACACAACTGGCTCTTCCTTGGTTTCCCAATCACTCCCGAACAGGGAGGCGGACTGCTGTTTGCCTAACTGCTTGATACCCGTCTGTCTTCCCGTAAGCTGTTCCAGTTTCCGGCGCAAAGTTTCGGTATCCATCGTCACAGTTCTCCACCATCTTTTGTCCTTTTTCGACTATTTTATCATATTTGGTCGGATCATGCGGCTACCTGTCGTCACTTGTTCTGAAGCCCCCGCCAAGCTGGCCGGTTCTCCCACTGCTTCAGCGTTTTGTGAATCCAGATGGCTGCAATCGCCCCTTCGCCCATAGCCACTGTAGCCTGCTCGGCATGAACGCCCAGATCGCCTGCCACCCACACATTGTCCACACTGGTCATCATGGAACGCGGGTTGGCTTCCACGTGGCGGTTATGATGCAGCTTGGCCCCAAGCTGGTCGGCCAGTTCGGAATAAACCGGATTGCCGCCAAAGGCGATAAATCCCCTTTCTACTGCAAAACTTTGTCCATCAGTCAGACGCACGGCTTTAATCATTCCGTCGTTCTGCTCTTCTATAGAAACAATCGGCGTTTCAATGAGACGGATCTGCTGTTCCTTCAGACGCTGCAGATTTTCCGGCGAAATCGGCGTCCGTTCATGATTGATATAGGTTAACTTCTCCGTTCGGTCTCTTAAAATAAACGCCATTGCAGCGCCGGCATCTCCCGCACCCAGCACCACCGTTTTGCGGCCTTCAATTTCATACCCGTCGCAATCAGGGCAGACGTAAACGCTGCGCCCTAAAGTAACCTCCAGTCCGGTCAAAGGAGGGAACCGGTCCATAACTCCGGTTGCTAGCAGCAGCGTCTTACAGGTATATACCGCCCCGCTGTTCCCCGTAAGGCGGAGGTGCTCCCCATCCCGCTCCGCACCAATTACTTTGTCCTCTATAAATTGGACTCCATATCCTTCTGCCTGGCTTTTGCCTATCCGGCGCAGTTCGCCACCTGATACGCCGTCCGGCCAGCCTAGCAGGTTATGGTAGCTGCGGCATAAGCCGGAACGTCCACGCCCGGAGTTGATGACAAGTACACGGTAAGCCGAATATCTCCCAAGCTGAATCGCGGCTTGCAGTCCGGCAATTCCTCCGCCGACAATAATACAGTCATATGTCATGGATTCCTCTCCTCTGTATCTGGATTATAAGCTTATAATTAAACAGAGGAGCCGTTTCTAAACTGTCCTTATGCCCGATATGCCGATAAAATGCAAAGCAAACTCTTACAACCTCACTGCCGAGTCTGGGATTCCATTCAAATCAGTTGGGCTAGATAATGCGTGCCTCTGGGCACGCTAGAGTAAAGGGCTGGCTCGCCAGCCCCTCCTCATCAAACCGTACGTGAGGTTTTCCCTCATACGGCTTTCCGATGTTCGTCATTCATGGGCATGCAGATTACAATAGCGTTTTAAGTCCATGCATTTGGGCAATATGCTTCATCTCAGACATGGAACTTTTCCAATTCCTGCGTTGTCTCTTCTTTGCATACCACCGGGTGAATCGCTGCAAAATATACCAATCCAGCTTCGCTAACCTCTTTTGGCTGTAGTTCGTGTAGTAATAATTTCTCCATCCCTGTATCTTTGGATTGAGCCATTCCACATGTTCCTCAAACGATTTCCAGCGCATGCCGGGCGGTGCTAATCTGTCTTTGACCACGCCTCGGATACGTTCCTCTGTCTTCTTCGTTAGCCACTGCTGGGTGGTATAGTACACCCTCCCTTGAGAGGTTTCTGCTTTCGTTTTTCGGTGGTGCATTCCTAAGAAGTCGAAGCCCTCGTCTCCTGTCCACATGCCCACAATGCGGGTTTTGGTCGGGTGTAAGGTTAATTCCAGACGTTCCAGAATTCTGCGGATGAGTTCATATGCATGTTCCGCATCCTTTTTGGTTTTACAGACCACAACAAAGTCGTCTGCATACCTCGTCAGTTCTCCCAACTTACTCCCGTGTTTCCCCCATAACCGGTCAAAGTAGTTCAAATAGATATTCGCCAGCAGTGGAGAGATAACGCCACCTTGGGGTGTACCTAAATCGGAGCGCCGTACGTTTCCTTCTTCCATCACTCCCGCCCCCAGCCACTTCCGTATGAGCTTCAAAACCCGCCTGTCATTGATACGCATCTGTACCAACTTCATAAGCTTCTCTTGATTCATATTGTCGAAGTAGCCTTGGATATCGACGTCGACTACCCAATTTCCTTTGCGATTGCAGGCCTTCCGGATTCGCTCCAGCGCTCCTTTGGCACTTCGTTTCGGACGAAATCCGAAGGAGACTTCTTTAAAATCGGCTTCAAAGATGGGTTCAATCACCAGTTTGGTTGCCATCTGCACCACTCGGTCTCGCACGGTGGGGATGCCTAGCGGTCTTGGCTTCCCGTCTTTCTTCGGGATGTAGTGCCGCCGTACCGGCGGCGGATGGTAGCTGCCTTCTTTCAGTTCTCGCTCACAGCTTTTGAGAAATCTCGTCACTCCTTGTTTCTCGATTTCAGCGAGTGTCACAGCATCTACTCCCGCAGCTCCCTTATTCGCTTTCACCCGTTTCCAGGCTTCGCATAGCACATCCCACCGGTA
>NZ_JBHOFD010000005.1:0-228693 GCF_046543445.1 Paenibacillus nanchangensis | reverse complement strand
ACCCAACCCAACCCAACCCAACCCAACCCAACCCAACCCAACCCAACCCAACCCAACCCAACTCAACTCCAAACCGGTCAAACCCAGCCTCCCAGCAACTTTATCTCCCCACAAAAAAACGGCCCCGCCGCGATCTGCGGAGGAACCGTTTAACTGTTGAGCTAACTGAAAGTTAACTACTCAACTTTCGCAGCTATATAGATTGAATTAAAGAAGGACAGGTGGGGCGGAGCCTCCACTGCGGCCAATTGGAGACTTCCGGCCCGCTGTTATTATCGGAGTTTTTGACTGGAAGTCTCCTCTCCGTTAACGGGAGAACTCCGAAAATAAAGCAAGAAAACTAAAACATAAGGAGGGAGGCAAACGCGTTCGCTCCTCCATCTCCACATTGCCTCCGCTTGTGTTTCCTCTTTCCTGTCATTCAATGATTCAGTCTATGTAGAAAATTGACATAGACCCTTGGGTGAGCAAGAAAAATTCAATGGATTTACTTGTATGGACAAAAAACACCTCACTTGTTTGGTATCATGGTAATGCGACCAACCATGCCAACTAGAAAGGTGCGTAACTCTGTTGTTACAGCAACATTCCCTGCCTGAACACCGTCTCAATTTTTCAAACTTTGGAGGCCTTTTGAAGCAGCTCAACATTGACCTCCTCTTTGACTTTCTCACCGACTCAGAAGGCCTCCCTCTGTTTATTTGCTGATGTTCCGTATTTTGGCAAAGTGGCGGACTCAGATTCCCTTATTTGCTGATTATTCCGTGTTTTGGCAAAGTGACGGACTCAGATTCCCTTATTTAAGCGGAAAATCCATCGTTTGGATGTTTTCGGTACGAATAACGGATCTGTAGTCCGCAAGGCAACCCAAAAACCCAGGAATTTCAGAAATAACGTCCTCTGAGTCCGGAAAGACCTGGGTATCGCGTGCTGTGGTACACTGGCCACAGATAACCAAACCTCAGCCCGCGGCTTCTTCCTCTTTTTCGGCAATGATCCGTTCGTATACATGCATGAAGGTAATTTTGAGGATCATATAGACCGGCAGCGCAATCAGGACACCGACAATGCCGTAAAAATCGCCGCCCACCAATACAAGCACCACTGTTGTTAGCGGATGCACGTCCAGGGACCGCCCATATACAATTGGAGACAGCAGGTTGTCCTGGATTTGCTGCGCAATAAAAATTACAACCACCGACCACAAGGCAGTCATCGGCGATTCGATGAATCCGACAATGACAACCGGAATAGCGGCCAGAATGGAACCTACATACGGAATGAAGTTCAGCGGAATGGAGATCAGTGCGAGCAGCAGGGAATAAGGCAGTCCGATAATTAAAAAACCGATATAAAGCAGCACGCCCAGCGCCACATTCAACAGCACCCGGGTTACAATAAAGCTGCTCAGCGCGCTGTCGATTTCCTTCAGCGTCTCCAGCCCTTCTTTTTTGAACCGGCGGGGCAGCAGGCCCAAGAGGATAGGCGGGAGTTTATGCCCGTCTTTCAGCATGTAGTACAGGATAATCGGCAGCGTGGCAAGTACGATAAAAATATTTGAGATCACGCCGATCAGATTGCTCATCGAGTCCGTTACCCAGGTCACCGCATTGTTCAAGTAGGCGTATATGCGGGTCGACAGATCGGACTCCTGTCCGAGAAACCGCTCAAAGGACGGATTTTGTCTAAGGCTGTTGAACTGCTCCTGCAGGTCCCGTACGAGAAACGGTGCGTTCCGGACAAAATTCTCAACCTGCTCCCGCAGCGTCGGCCACACCAGCACGGCAAAAAGGGCGATCAGTCCAGCAAATACGAGATAGATCAGCAGAATGGAAAGCATCCGGTTCAGTTTGCGTTTTTCCAGGAAATCGACGAGCGGCCGAAGCAGGTAATAAAAAAATCCCCCAAGCATCATCGGCACAATCAGCAGATTGATCACCGACCAGACTGGCCGGAACAGGAACATTACTTTTGAACCGAGATAAAGGATAAGCAGGAAGGCGATAATTCCCAGGCTGGTCCGAAAATATTTATGCTGCATAAGCATGGCGGTCCCTCCCTATTCAACTTTGTTTATGTATCGAAACGGCCTACAAGTATAGTAAACTCGATTTTGTGTTTATAACCTGACCGTATGAAATAGAGCGGTCGAAACCTCCAAATCGGGTTAATAACTTTATATTGCAGGAACGGCAGGAGAAGAGGAGGGCGCACAAATGGCGAAACTGATGGCAGGATTATTTGGACATGAATCGGACGCGAGCCTTGCGGTAGAGGCCTTGAAGGAAGCCGGGGTTGATAAAAAACGCATCGCCGTCGTATCCAAACATAGGCTGGCGGTAAACGAGATCGCACGGGAAAATGAACTCGGCGAGGCCGAAGAGGGACTCGCGAGCGAAGGCTTGTTCGGCACCGCCAAAGCGCTGGCCGCCGCCTTGGACCTGGAGCCGGAACGGGTCTCCGCCGCGGGAGGCGGAGCCGCCAGACTGGCCGGCGCGTGGATCGGCGGAGCAAAAGGTGAAGACGGCGTGTCGGTCACGCTTATCGGCATGGGCATTCCCGAAGAGGATGCCAAACGATACGCGGAGCAGGTGGAACACGGCCGGATTCTGGTGCTGGCGGAGCTGAAGGAGCGAGAGCAGAGCGGCGCAGAGGCGGCGTTCGTGCAGCATGGCGCACTCCCTCTGGAATAAGAGGATGAACGGCGGGCGGTTCTAGCGGAGAACGGACCTTCCGGAGTCCCGCGGACCTCCTGCGGACTTCCTGCGGACTTCCTACGGACTTCCTACGGACTTCCTACGGACTTGCTTTGCCTCAGCCGGATCCGCTCCCGTCATCTTCTTCTTCGTTTCTGGCCTTCACCAGCGCCAATAAAGCGAAGAAGTCGCCAAGTGTGGTTAGAGCAGCGCCTAAAATGGCGTAGTCATCGGCACTAAGCTCATCTTTTTGCTTGTTGGCCGGTTGTTTTTTGCGTGCCATAGCTTCACCCGCTTCACAGATTGGTGTCGTTACCATAATCTATGACAGAACCTCCATGGCCGCCCTAGGCGGACCGGAGGGAATTCCTACATGCCAAAAAATCCGGTAACCCGCGTGCTTCTTTCGCAGGCCGGGTTTCTTTTTGTATAATGGATAGACGGGCTTGATCCGCCTGTTCATGTACGGAGTAAAGGAGAGGGCGTTATGATGTTGCACAAAGGGGAGGTTCTGTTTCGCCAGGGGGACGCTTGCCACACGCTGTATCATGTGAAAAGCGGGCTGTTTAAGGTGACCAGACTTCATGAGAACGGCAATATGGTGCTGTTCAACATTTTGTATCCGGGGGAGACGGTTCCCCATCATTCCCTGATTACGCCAAAAGAAACACATGGTACGGCGACCGCAATGGTCCGGAGCGAGGTGGAGACGATTCCCGCCGCCGAATGGTACCGCCAGCTGCAGGAGGAACCCGGCAAAGCGCTGGAGATTGCGATGCTGCTGCAGGAGAAGGTGCGTTTTATGCAGACTCGCATCGACCATTTGACCGCAGGCACGCCGGGGGAACGGCTGGAGCTGCTCACGCGCTGGATGAACGAATATTCGCACGGCGTACCGCTGACGGAAATGCTAACCCAGGAGGAAATTGGACAGCTGATCGGTGTCCGCCGGGAGACGGTTAACCGGCTGCTTCGCGCGCCTTCGTAAACCCTTTGGAATGGGACGTCCCCGGACGAAATACACTATTACAGAAGAAAAGAATCCCGGCCGGATTCTTGCCTGTTTAGAAATATCGTTCGGCGTGGTATAATAGTATTGGAACTTATCCAATAAAAGAAAGGATCAGGATACCATGAGTCCCCGAAGGACGAATCCCCAAAGGACGATCTGGAAACGTTATGATCTCTCTTATACTTAGCTTCCCCGTAGATGGTGCGTGCTGTCGCTAGGACTACTACCGCCACTACGAAGGAAGGGAAAGATATGCGAAGGACCAACTCAGGTTCTTCCCGTCGTAGCGGCTGGTGGGACGTCTAGCCCGCCAATACGATAAGGGGAATCTGTATGAGAACGAAAACCGGCGTCCCGACGATGCCGCTGAAACAACTGTCGATTATTTTGTTTGGAACGTTTCTGCTGTCATTTGCTTATTATCACATCAACTATCAGAACCATCTAACCGAGGGCGGATTTGTAGGCTTGTCCCTCCTGGGCAAGTATGTTCTCGGGCTGTCTCCTTCACTGACGGTTCTGCTGCTGGATCTTCCGGTACTGCTGATTGCCCTCTGGCTGAAAGGCAAGGCGTTTGTTCTGAACACCTTCATCTCCGCCGGAGCCTTCACCGTCTTCTACGGACTGATGGAACGCTATTCGCCGCTTGTCGTCGATCTGCGTGACAATCTGGCCGTGGCTGCGCTTCTTTCCGGACTGCTGACCGGTCTTGGACTTGGTCTGGTGCTTCGGGCCGGCGGCGCAAGCGGCGGCGACGATATTTTGTCGCTGCTGATCAGTGAATGGAAGGGAATCAAGGTCGGCACCGTTGTCTTCCTGATGGATGTTGTCGTCTTGGGAATTTCGCTTCTGTATATGCCGCTAAAAGAAACGCTGTACACCGTGATGGCCGTCGCCGTTGCCGGACAAATCATTACGCTTACGACTTCTTACGGCAAGCGCCCTGCTGCGCCGAAAACGCGCCGTGCAGCCCGCGCCGCCGTAGCCGTGGAACTCGAGAAGCGCAAAGCCAGCATGTCATAATGCGCAAATATCAGCAGGAATGTATTAGCGTTGTTGATCTGAGAAAAAGACGACACCGATTCGGTTCCTCCGAATGGGTGTCGTCTTTTTGATATGTGTTTGTACTTTTTCTAAAAAGGCTAGTTTTTCAGTGGCCTCCATACTTGGAAGGGAGTTCTTTCACTTAATATCTATACTCCATTGCCCATCGGCCTGAATGGAAAATACATGCGGACCATCATATTCTATAGTTTCAGCAACAGATCCGGTATAGTTTCCAATTTCATTAACTAATGAACTCTCCTCATTTAAGCGAACTATAAAGTTCGATTCTCCCGTATGTTTAAAACTGAATCGTGTGAGTTTTGATTGAAGATTTACAAACACGACATCATTTCCTTTTCCGCTTATCTTTGTAGGAGCAGTTGAAATGTTCTCGGGCACTGACTGAGAGATAGAGAACTTCCATTTTCCTTCAGACTGCAGGTTAAGTAAGTACTCCCCATCCTTCGGAATTACAACTATACTTTTCCCTTTATAAGGCCCAATCTCGTTAACTACAGAGTCTTCATATTCCCCTGATTCGTCTAATATGTGAACTATGAAATTGGAGTCACCTGTGTCGGATGCCTCAATGACGGCAAATCCTGAATGAAGTGAAAAAAATTCTGTTGCGGTGTCTCCTGTCCCGTTTATTACAATTGGTTTTTCAGGTTCGGGCTTAGATGTTGGAGATGGCGAAGGTATTGGCGATGGTGAGGAGGAAGGCACGCTTGATGGTAAATTATTAGCTCTAAATGTAGGAAGAATTCCTCCAAGTTCGCTGAAAATCAGGCTAGCTTTTTTAATGTCTTCTTTTTCGATAAATTCAATTAATGCGAGAATGTCAGTCTTTTGCTCCCCATCATATTGTTTAGATAATTCGCGTATAGCATCGGCTGTTTCCTTCGATCTTTCTGTATTCCAGTAGTTTGTTCCGTAGGATTTAAGAAAACTTTCTGCTTCTTTTAGTATCTTATCTTTTTCACTTTGTTTCTTATCCTGGCTTGTTGTTTTAGAGGTAGGTACACTTGTTGCGGAAGCAAAATTTTGTTTTGTTTGAGTTGAGTCACTTGATGATGAGGTACAACCTACCAAAGCAGAAAAAGCTAGAAATACACAAGATGCTGTTAGGCCTATAGGCTTAATTTTCATTTCCTTACTCCTCCATTAACAATAATAAACAGGACCAGTTTATCAGAATTAGGGAATATTTACTATTAAAATCGAAAAATGATAAATTGTGTCTTATTCAGCACCTTTTCGTCAAAGTTTAGAATTGACTTGTTATACAATGTGCAGGACTAGTGGAAAACCGATCAGATATCTATTGATCAGTCTCTTCCTGGAAAAGCGGATCCATAGGCGGATATGATGAACGAGACGAAAAAAGCATGCTTCTATGTCACCCTGCCGGTCACGACTCCGGCTCAGTAATTCTTCTTTCTAGAACAAGATTTTTCCTGATATAATGCAGATACCGGCAGTCGATTCAGGTGCCGCAAGATAGGCAATGTACATACTTTAGAGGAATGATCACGGGGAGGATAACCTAATGAACGCGCATGAAATTGATTACACAATTCTGGGCGAAGAAATGCAGTGTGTTGAGATTCAGCTCGATCCAAGCGAAAGTGTCGTAGCCGAAGCGGGCAGCTTTATGATGATGGACCCCGAGATCAAAATGGAAACGATTTTTGGCGACGGCAGCGGTCCAAGCGGCGGCGGCGGACTGATGGGCAAGCTGATGGGCGCGGGCAAACGGCTGTTGACTGGTGAAAGCCTGTTTATGACCGTATTTACGCACGGCGGCCACCATGGCAAGCGGAGTGTTACCTTTGCCGCCCCTTACGCGGGACGGATTATCCCCATGGATTTGTACCAATACGGAGGCAAAATTATCTGTCAAAAGGACTCGTTCCTGTGCGCGGCCAAAGGCGTCTCGGTTGGCATTGAGTTCCAGCGGAAGCTGGGCGTGGGCTTTTTCGGCGGAGAAGGCTTTATTATGCAGAAGCTGGAGGGTGACGGACTGGCGTTTGTTCACGCCGGCGGTCTGGTGCTGGAGCGGACGCTGCAGCCCGGCGAAGTGATCCGGCTGGATACCGGCTGTCTCGTGGCGATGACCTCCTCTGTAGATTACAATATTGAAATGGTGAAAGGTGTAAAAAGCGCGCTGTTTGGCGGCGAAGGCCTGTTCTTCGCTACACTGCGCGGGCCGGGCAAGGTATGGGTGCAGTCACTGCCGTTCAGCCGGCTGGCCGACAAGGTGCTGTCCGCCGCAGGCGGATCAGGCAGAAAAGAAGAAGGCAGCATTCTCGGCGGTCTCGGCAATCTGCTGGACGGGAAATAAGCCGCCCGCGCCTGGAGTGATATGCGCCTAAACGGCCCGAGCCGCTCTATATCGCAGCACTTTTTGAATCCTTATTACACCGCGTGTGCATACCAAATGCTAAACCATCCCCCTTCGGGTACGGAGGGGGATTTGACGTTGCCCGTGCCCGCTGTTTATAGTAGGGGCAAGCCGTAAGAAGACGGATTTCGGGGGAATGAGGGTATGTTCAAAATTTTTATCGTGGAAGACGACCGGACGCTGGTCCGGCTGCTTCAGGATTATTTGCATAAATTCGGATATGAGACACGGAGTGTAGAGCAGTTTGACCGGGTGAGGGAGGAATTTGCGGCATTTGATCCTCACCTCGTGCTGCTGGATATCAACCTGCCTAAATATGACGGATATTACTGGTGCAGACAAATTCGGACCGTATCCACTTGTCCGGTTTTGTTTATCTCCGCGCGTGACGGCAAAATGGACCAGGTTATGGCGCTGGAAAACGGAGCAGACGACTATGTGACGAAGCCGTTCGACTACGAGATCGTGGCGGCCAAAATCAAAAGCCAGCTGCGCAGAGCGTACGGCTCATACGCGGCTCAAGGCTCCGACCGCACTGTAACCGTAGGGGGATTGCTGCTGGATACGGAGCGGCTGCAGCTGACACGGGGCGGAGAACGGCTGGAGCTTAGCCTGACGGAGGTCAAAATTCTGGACGAGCTGCTGCAGCGGGCGGAGACGGTGGTCAGCCGGGACCGGCTGCTGGAGAAGATTTGGGACGACCAGGCTTTTGTGGACGACAACACGCTGAACGTTTATATGGCGCGAGTGCGCAAAAAGCTGGCCCAGCTCGGCATCGAAGACGGCCTGCAGACGGTCAGGGGACAAGGCTACCGCCTGACGCTGAACTGGGGGGAGACAGAATGAAGCTGTTTTTCCGTGAGCAGCAGCCGCTGATTTGGGTGTATCTGGCCCAGCTTGCGACTGTGACGCTTGTGTACAGGCTGGACGGGCACCAAGATTTGTCAGTCAATCTATACGCGGCAATTTTGAGCGGAGCGCTGCTGGCCGGTTATCTGGTGTACCGGTACGCGACCAACCGTTCGTTTTATAGACGGATGGAGAAGGCGCCGGAGTCACTGGATGAAGGAGGCCCGGCTCAGCGCTCGCCGCTTGCTGATAGCCTGCGCCGGCTGCTCACCGCGACCTCCCGGCTCTACAAAAACGACCTGCACAATTACCGCAGCAAGCTGGAGGAGCATATTCATTTTATCAATCAGTGGGTGCATCAGATGAAAACGCCGCTGTCGGTGATCCACCTGATGATTCAGGACAAAGACGGCCCTCCCTTCAGCGCCATCGCGGACGAGCTCGACCGGATGAAAAAAGGGCTGGAAACGGTGCTGTATGCCGCAAGGCTCGATACGTTTGAGCATGATTTGTATGTGGAGCGGCTTGGGCTGGAGCAGGTGGTCCGGTCGGTCGCTTCCGAGCAGAAACGGCTGTTCATCCGCTCCAAGGTATATCCCGCAATAGAAGTTCCGCCAGAGCTGAACGTCGTATCCGACGAAAAATGGCTGTCCTTTGTGCTATCCCAACTGATCACCAACGCGGTGCGCTACACGGCGGAGCCTGGACGGAACATCCGCTTTACCGGCGGCGAGCGGAACGGCAGAACGTTGCTGGAGGTGCGGGATGAGGGCATCGGTATTCCGTCCGGCGACCTGCCCCGGGTATTTGACGCCTTTTTTACCGGGGTGAACGGACGCAGTTATCAGGAATCGACGGGCATGGGGCTGTACCTGGTGAAGCAGATTTGCGGCAAGCTTGGGCATGAGGTCGAAATTGAATCGGAGATGGGGAAAGGAACTACGGTGCGGATTTTGTTTTAGTATGGTTTATCAGTTATCTCTGCAAAATAAAATACGCTTACGGTCCCGGAGCGCAGCGCTTCGGGTTTTTTAGGTTTTGGCCGTTCGGCGGACACCGTTCCTCCATGGCCAACCTCCCATTGGCAACTTCTTTCCTCCACTACCAACCACCCATTGGAACTTTCCATTGTCAAACTCACGTAGTAACCTCCCCTCAGGCGATCTCCCCTTGTCAACCTTTCCCGGCTTACAAACCTGTAAGGTAGCTGTAAGTTTCAGAAATTGTTGGCAGTGTGTATCCTTCTGTATAATGAAAACGATCAAACCCGGTGAAAGGAGCGGCAGAACGTTGACTGTGCTGGAAGTGAACCATTTGTCCAAAATTTATGAAGGCCTTGTCTCCACACAGGCGTTGAAGCCGATCCGCTTTCGGGTGGAGAAGGGCGAATTTGTCGGAATTATGGGCCCTTCAGGCAGCGGAAAAACAACGCTGCTCAACCTGATCTCCACCGCGGACGAGCCGACATCGGGCGAGCTGCTGATTAACGGCCAGAATCCGGCCCTGCTCAGCAGTGAAAACAAAGCGCTGTTCAGGCGCCACCGGCTCGGCTTTGTGTTCCAGCAGTTTCAACTGCTGGATTCGATGACTATCGAAGAAAATATCATTCTTCCGCTCGCACTGGCCGGAACACCGGTCCGGGAGATGGAACGCCGGCTCGGGGAGCTGGCGGATCGGCTGGGTCTTACGCCTCTGCTCGCCAAACGCCCCTATGAGCTGTCCGGCGGACAGCAGCAGACGGCCGCCATCGCCCGCGCGGTCATCCACCGCCCGGCGCTGATCCTGGCCGACGAGCCGACCGGCAGTCTCGACTCGGGTTCAGCCGAGGGCATCATGCGCCTCCTGGAGGATCTTAACCAGGAGGATGGCGCGACGCTGCTCATGGCGACCCACGACCCTGTGGCGGCAAGCTTTTGCAGCCGCGTCATTTTTATTAAAGACGGACGATTTGTAAATGAGATGTACCGTGGGGACAACCGGATGGCTTTTTTTGCGAATATTATCGACATGCTGTCATTGATCGGAGGGGCCGGTCATGACACTGCGGCGGCTCGCTATTAAGAATGTGACGCGCAGCCTCCGGAAGTACGCCGCCTTTTACCTGAGCAGCGCGTTTTCGGTAATGGTCTGCTTTTTGTGCGCCCTGCTGATTTTTCACCCTGAGCTGTCTGACGGCGATGTGGTTGGAAGGGTGGCGAAGCAGACGCTGTCGGCGGCGGTTGGAATCGTCTATCTGTTCTGCTGGCTGTTTGTGCTGTTTTCGGTCGCTTCATTCCTGCAGTCCCGCCGCCGCGAAATCGGCATTCTGCTGACCCAGGGGATGACGCCGCGGCAGCTGAAGCAAATGCTGTTTATGGAGAACATGCTGATCGGCACCGGCTCGATTGTGACCGGGCTTGGAGCGGGTCTATTGCTTGGCAAGCTGTTCCTGATGATCTTTGCGGAATGGATTGATCTGCCGGTTTTGCCGTTTTACGTGCCTTGGCGGGCGGCGGGGTTGACCGCGGTATTGTTTGCGTTTCTGTTTGCGCCAATCTCCGCGCTGGCCTTCCGCTGGGCGGAGCGGACGCCAGCCTTGGGGCTGGTTCAGGGCCGGCACCGGAGCGGACCGGCGGCAGGCGCATCGCGCGCAGGCGCCGCGGCTTCAGCGGTGCTGCTGCTGACGGCTTACGTATTGTCGGCGACAGCCAAAGCCGCAGCCGTACCGGTCCGGATGGTGCCGGTCGTGCTGATTACACTCGCCGGAACGTATCTGTTCTACACGCATCTCAGCGTGTATGCGGCTGAGCTGCTGCAGCGGCGCAGGAAAGTGTATTGGCGGAAGGCGCCGCTGATCGTGCTGTCGGGTTTGGCCGACCGGTGGAAGGACTATGCCCGGATGTTTTTTACGGTGACAATTGTGTCGGCTGTATCGTTTACGTCAGTGGGCATGTTTGCCTCGATCCATACCCTTGCCGGGCGGCTCACGCTGGATTATCCGGCGGCCATCGGCTATCTGGCCAAAGCGGGCGAGCCTGCCGCCGCCACGAACCGCCGCCTGGATACCATCCGCAGCGAGCTGAAGAACAAAGGGTTGGCCTATGAGACGCTAGAAGCCGACATCAAGTTTGCGGATGTCATGTCTTCTACAGGGAAGGACCGTCTTATGCAGCTGCCGCTGCTGTCCGAGTCCTCCTACCGCCAGCTGCTTGCATGGGCGGGTATGCCCGCGAATGAACCTCCGCTTGCAGACGGGGAAGGGCGGGTCATGATTGGTTCGCAGCGGGACAACAGTCTCATAAAAGACCGGTTCCTGACGGAATACCGGCTGCATAGCGGTTCCCTGACGCTGCGCGAGACGGGATACACCGGGCAGGTCGCGATCCCCGAATACGTGCTGCCCGAGATGGACGGCCGTGACGGCGGCGATTTTACCGGGCTTGTGGTCTCCGACGCTTTTTTTCAAGCAGTGGAGGCGGAGCGGACCGAACGTTATACCGCGTTTTATGTCCACGATTTCCGGCAGACGAGCGGACTTGCCGAATCGCTGGCTAAAGACGGCAAACAGCCGTACGAGTCCAAAGCCGGTTATTCGCTGGCGGTGAGCGGCACGCTGTTTGACGTCCAGCACACCCGGTACAGCACGATGCTGTTTGCGGCGCTGCTGGTCGGCACGGTGTTTTTTATGGCAGCAGGCAGCTTTCTTTATTACCGGCTGTACATGGATCTGGACGCGGACCGGGAACGGTATTTTACTTTAACCCGGCTTGGGCTTACCGGACGGGAGCTGTCCCGCGTCGTGTCGCTGCAGCTGGCGCTGCTGTTTTTTGTCCCGGTTGTTCTTGCCATCGTGCACAGCCTGTTCGCGTTCGCCGCGCTGCAGCGCCTGTTCTACCTGTCGATCGCGTTTGAGACCGGAGGGGTGCTGTTTGGGTTCCTGACGGCCCAGGTACTGTATTTTCTGCTGATCCGCCGGCGGTATTTGCGGAATTTGCTTAAACAAGGATAGGAGGTACTTATGAAAAGCTGGATAACGGATTTCATGGAACAATTCGGATACGTGGGGATCGCCGCGATGCTGGCGCTTGAAAATGTGTTTCCGCCGATCCCGTCGGAGGTTATTTTACCTTTTGGCGGATTCATGACGACGACCTCAAATTTGACGGTTCCAGGCGTGGTCATCGCGGCCACCATCGGCTCTTTGATTGGAGCAATTATTTTGTACGGCATTGGCAGGCTGCTGGACGTCAACCGGCTCGAAAAAATCATCGACCGCTGGGGCCGCGTGCTGCGCGTCAGCAAGGACGATCTGCGCAAGGCAGAGCGCTGGTTTGAAAAATACGGCTACTGGACGGTGCTGTTCTGCCGTATGGTACCGCTGATCCGCAGCCTGATTTCGGTGCCGGCCGGTATGGCCCGGATGAAGTTTGGTCTGTTCATGCTCTACACAACCGTCGGTACGCTGATCTGGAATGTCATTTTGGTTGTGATCGGCGCAGCGCTCGGTGAGAACTGGGAGGAAATCACCCATTTCATGGACGGGTATTCCAACGTCTTTTACGCCATTATCGCGGCAGCCCTGCTTGCAGTAGCTTATCTGTACTTCCGCAGACGCAAAAAGAACGCCAATCAGGCGTAGCCTGGAGTAGGTTGAAAGTAACCCGAACCAATCCCGAGTAAACTGGGGGATGGCGAAGTAAGCTGAAGCCAGCGGGTGTGGCCTAAGCAACCCCAAGAAAACTCAAATAACCCGCGATTACACGCAGCAGCAAAAAGCCGGAAAATCCGGTTAACCAACGCAGACAGGAGGCCCAGGCAATGGAAATCATTAATATTATCAAAGCTATCTTTTTAGGACTGGTGGAAGGTTTAACCGAATTTGCTCCGGTCTCCTCCACAGGACATATGATACTCGTCGACGACTTGTGGTTGAAATCGCAGGATTTTCTGGGCAAATATGCAGCAAATACGTTTAAAGTTGTCATTCAGTTAGGTTCGATACTCGCTGTTGTAATCGTTTTTTACAAGCGGTTTTTGGATCTGCTTGGCCTGAAAAAATACAGCAGCACTGAACTCAAGCAGGAAACCTCCGGCACGCCGGAAACGCACAGCGGCGGACGGCTGAAGCTTGGCCAGGTTATCGTTGGTTTGATCCCGGCCGGTATTCTCGGCGTGCTGTTTGAAGATTACATTGACGAGCATCTGTTTTCGGCGACGACCGTGATTATCGGCCTTGTGCTTGGGGCGATTCTTATGATTATTGCGGACCGGTTTGCCCCCAAAAAACCGAGGGCGGAGAGCGTCGACCAGATTACATACCGCCAGGCTTTTATGATCGGATTGGTCCAGTGCTTTTCGCTCTGGCCGGGCTTCTCCCGGTCCGGTTCGACGATTTCAGGCGGCGTCCTGCTTGGGCTCAGCCACCGCGCCGCAGCCGACTTTACGTTTATTATGGCGGTTCCGATTATGGCGGGAGCCAGCCTGATTTCGCTGGTGAAGAACTGGGAGTATTTTACCGCGGATGCGCTGCCCTTTTTTATCGCAGGTTTTATCAGCGCGTTTGTGTTTGCGCTGCTGTCCATCCGCTTTTTCCTGAAACTGATCAACCGGATCAAGCTGACGCCGTTCGCCATATACCGGATTGTGCTGGCTGCGGCGGTTTATATCATTTTCTTCTAACCGGCTATCGGATTTCGATATAACGGTATGGCCGCGATTCTATTGTGATTGAGCTGAGCTTCCTGTAAGATGACGGTAGCTGAAATCAACTCCTTCACAGCGGGACGCGCAAATGCCGGTGCACGGCGCTCTTGTCCCCGCTGAGGCGAACGGCAAGGGCGTCTTTTTGTACATAACGTCTTGTAAGGCGGCGGCGGGAATCGGCGCGCGATTTAAACCAAGTTTTTTAAGTGGATTAGTTGAATATTGAATTTATTCGTATAACAAGGAGGAAATGTGATGAGTACACCGCAAGTTATCGTCAGCAACCTGGGTTATCCGCGGATTGGCGCAAGCCGGGAGTGGAAAAAAGCGTTAGAGTCATTTTGGGCAGGCAAAACGGAGGAACCTGATTTCCGGGCGGAGATGCGGCGGATTCAGCTGGCACATTTGAGCCGCCAGCAGGAGCTGGGCGTCGAACTGATTCCAGTAGGGGATTTCACGCTGTATGATCTGATGCTGGATACGGCCGCCATGTTCGGGATCGTTCCCGCGCGTTATGCGTATGACGGGGGAGAGGTCAGCCTGAAGCTGTATTTCGAGATGGCACGGGGCAGCGGATCAACACCGGCGTGCTCGATGAAAAAATGGTTCAACACCAACTACCATTACATTGTCCCGGAGATCGGCGGCCGCGCTCCCGAATTGAAAAAAAATAAGCCGCTTGAGGCGTTCCGGTTAGCAAAAGAGGAGCTTGGAATCATCGGCAAACCGGTGGTCATCGGTTTGTTCACCTTCCTCAAGCTGTCCCGCGGCATAGAAGCCGGCCGGCTGGCCGAGACGGCGCGCCGCTTCCTTCCCGCTTATGCGGAAATGCTGAAGGAGCTGGAGCGGGAAGGCGCGGATTGGGTCCAGATCGATGAACCGGCCATTGTAACGGGGCTGGATGCAGGCGAACTGGAGCTGCTGCAGGAGATTTACAGCGAGCTGAGCCAGGCGGCTCCAGGACTGCGTCTTCTGCTGCAGACCTATTTTGAAGCCGCAGCGCCGCTGAACGAGTTGACCCGGCTGCCTGTCGCGGGCATCGGTCTTGACTTTGTGCATGACGGAGGCGCTTCGCTGGAATGGATCGAACGGTACGGCTGGCCGGACGGACTTGCGCTGGCCGCCGGGATTGTGGACGGCCGCAATATTTGGCGGTCGGAGCTTGGAGCAAAGCTGGAGCTGGTAGAGCGGCTGTCCGGGCTGGTACCGTCTGGCAAGCTGCTGCTCCAGCCATCCTGCAGCCTAATCCATGTACCGGTCACGGCAAAAAAAGAACGGAAGCTGAAGGCGGAAATCCGGGGCGCGTTGGCTTTTGCCGAGGAGAAGCTGGAGGAGCTGGCAGTGATCGGCCGGGGGCTTAGAGAAGGGCGGGCTGCCGTGGCAGCGGAGATTGCGGAAGCAGAGCAGGCCTTGTCCGCCTTCCGCAGCCTGCCAGAGCGCAGCCGCGGCGACGTTGCCGAGACGCTGCGCGGTGTGGAGGCGCTGGCTGCTCCAAGAGCGCTGGGCTTTGCGGAACGCGCGAAGCTGCAAGCGGCGCGCTGGCGGCTGCCGCTGCTGCCGACAACGACGATCGGCAGCTTCCCGCAGACGGCCGAGGTGCGCAAAGCAAGACAAAGCTGGCGGCTTGGCGTATGGAGCGAAGCGCGCTACCGTGAATTTATCCGCGGCCAGATCCGGGATGCGGTGGAGATTCAGGAGAAGCTTGGACTGGACGTGCTGGTTCACGGCGAATTTGAGCGGACCGATATGGTGGAATTTTTTGGCGAAAAGCTGGCGGGTTTCGTATTCACTACGGACGGCTGGGTGCAGTCCTACGGTTCCCGGTGCGTGAAGCCGCCCGTTATTTACGCCGACGTTGCGTATACATCGCCCATGACCGTGGAAGAGAGCGTGTATGCCCAGTCGCTTACCCGGCGCCCGGTTAAAGGGATGCTGACCGGACCGGTTACGATCCTCAACTGGTCGTTCGTCCGTGACGATCTGGCGGCCGAGACGGTGACGTATCAGATTGCGGCGGCGCTCAGACAGGAAGTGCTGGCGCTGGAGGAAGCGGGCATCGGGATGATTCAGATTGACGAACCTGCGGTCCGGGAAGGACTGCCGCTGAAAAGTGAGCAGCAGGCGCATTATCTGGACTGGGCCATCCGGGCTTTCCGGATCGCGGCGGGCGGCGTCTCACCGGAGACACAAATTCACACGCATATGTGCTACTGCGAGTTCTCCGACATGCTGGAGCCGATCCGGGCAATGGACGCAGACGTCATTTCAATTGAAAGCTCGCGCAGCCACGGCGAACTGATCTCCAGCTTTGAGGAGCAGGGCTACGAGAACGGCATCGGCCTTGGCGTCTATGATATTCACAGCCCTAGAGTCCCTTCCGCGGAAGAGATGACCGCGTACATTGACCGGGCGCTTCGGGTTCTGCGGCCCGAGCTGTTTTGGATCAATCCCGACTGCGGGTTGAAAACACGGGGATGGCCGGAGACGGAAGCGGCGCTTGCGGCTATGGTTGAAGCCGCGGAACGCAGCCGGCGGAAGCTGGGACAGCAGGAACAGGACTGGCGGTCTGGGGAGCTGGGGCAGCCAGAACAGGACCATCGGTCTGCAGAAGTTGAACCCGAGCGTGCTTGAATAGGGGACTTGATATTTTACCCGGCAAACCGATTTGGGTTGCCGGGTATCTTTCCGCATGCCTATGCAACTTTCCAGCCCCTGGAAACGTCAATAACCGAAAGCGGCGGCGCATAGACCGATAGATCCGCAGCCGGCGCTCAAAAAGCTAATAGCTGGAGGGGTACTCATGCGAAAGTGGGGTCAAGGAATCTGCGGGTTGATCGTATTGGTTATGCTGCTTACCGGATGCGGAAGCGCTTCAAATGATGCCGTCAGGACCAATTCGGATTCGGCTTCGGAAGCGGCAGTAGTAACAGAAATGAACGGAGGTGCAGCCGATCAGCTTGGCTTGGAAGGAAGCGCCGCCAATAGCAAGTCTGACAGCAGTGCAGATAACAAACCGGCGGGCAACCAAGCACCCGAACCTGCGGGCGGAGGGGGCACGGCACCGCCGGATGCGGATAAGGCGGCATCCGGACAAGGAGCGGGATTCGCGGCAGGCGACGCCTCGGCGGCAGGGCTGAACAAGAAGCTGATTTACCGCGCGAACCTCTCGATGGAGGTTAAAGATTACGGCAAAGCGGAGGATGAGGTGCGCCGGGAGGTTACGCAGGCCGGCGGCTACATCGTGGAATTCTCGGAGAACCTGTCGCAGCGGGAACAGGGCGGAACGCTGGTTGCCAAAATCCCCGCGGCGGGCTTCGCTTCCTTCCTCGACCGGCTGGAGCAGGTGGAGCATGCTTCGCTGAGACGCAATATCCAGGGTCAAGATGTTTCTGAAGAATATGTAGATCTGGAAGCCCGGCTGAAGGCGAAAGAACTGCTGGAATCCCAGTATATTGAATTCATGAACAAAGCGACAAAAGCGGCCGATCTGGTATCGTTCGCCAATGAGCTGGGGCAGATTCAGGAAGAGATTGAACGGCTCAAAGGCAGGATGCGCTATATTGACCAGAATGTTGCTTTCTCGACCGTGCAGCTCGATCTTTATGAAAGCGAAGAGATGTTTGCGGGCGACCCGGCCGCCTCTGGGCCGCTGATGCAGCGGGCGGGCGACGCGCTGAGCGGCAGTCTCCGGGCCTTGTGGACTGGGCTGCAGTGGCTGGTCGTGGCGCTGGCCTGGCTGCTTCCGCTGCTGGTAACCGGCGCCGTCGTCTGGCTTGTTGCCCGCGTGTTCCGCCGGCGGATGCCGCGCAGCCCCCGGAAAGGGGGCAGCCGGAACGCAGCCGGCCGGAACATACACGGTCCGTACGGCAACGGCCCGTTCAGCACTTCCGGCCCGGCAGGTCCGCCGCCTACGGGTGATCCGGGGCGTCCGTTCGCTTCGGACGTTCCGCCGTCGGCTGCGCCCTCGCCTGGAGGCTCGCCCGGATCGTCCGGTTCAGCGCCCGGTCTGCCCGTCCCAGCGGGCACTGCGGATGGTGCTGGCGACCCCTCCGGGGCAGGACAGCCAGGGGAGCCGGGCACCGGCCCAGGGGCAGGCACTGGCACACCGGCGGGCACTGGCCCAGCGGCGGGTACCGGTACACCGGCGGGCACCGGCTCAGCGGCGGGTACCGATACAACGGCAGGTACCGACTCGCCGGCAGAGAAGCGGGGGACCGATCAGCCGGGTCCCTTGAACGGGCGTGACGGCGAGCCTCCGGTTAAGCCGTAAGGGTACGGGAATCTTTTTGCAGAATAGGATAGCTGACGATATGTGAAATTGTATATGAATAACTGCGCAGGTCAAAGACCGGTTCCTAGTGGGGACCGGTCTTTGCTGTGTTTTTTTCAGGAGAAAATAGAAAAATACAGGGAATGCCCAAATGATTAGCTGCAAATTTATCTTTAGTTGTCTCATTGTATAACTGCTTTTCGCCAAGTGAATAAAGTCCCCCAACCAGCTTGTCTACTTGGGAGGAGATTCCGTTCCTGACCTGAGTTACGGAGAAGGTATGGTCTTCAATCTTTACAGCAGAGTCTGACAGCAAAAAAAGGATCGACCCTGCGCCGGACCGGCACGGATCAATCCCTTTTGTTATGCATAGAGGCGTTGTGTTTGCTTAATTGCATCCAACGTTAATTGTGGAAGGTCTAATAAACATACCCTCTTCCTCTGGATGTCTCAGGGCTGCCTTTTCGCAGGGCTAACCGCTTTTCCGCCGAACTCGCCCGCCAATATGCCTTGTCTACTCGAACAGCACCTTGTATTCGCCGTAGCCTTCTTTTTCCAAGTCCTCAACCGGAACAAAACGCAAGGCGGCCGAATTGATGCAGTAACGCAGCCCGTTTTCGCCGGGACCGTCGTTAAACACATGGCCCAGATGGGAATCGGCTTCTTTGCTCCGCACTTCCGTACGCACCATAAAGTGGCTCAGATCGGTTTTTTCCTTAATGACGTAGTCGCGGATCGGACGGGTAAAGCTGGGCCAGCCGCAGCCGGAGTCGTATTTGTCCCGCGAGCTGAACAGTGGTTCGCCGGAGACGATATCCACATAAAGGCCTTCTCCGTGATGGTCCCAAAATTCGTTCCGGAACGCGGGCTCCGTCGCATTATTCTGGGTGACCTCGTATTGGAGCGGCGTAAGGCGTTCTTTCAGACCGCTTTTGTCGACATTGCCCGACCAGTGCTGCTCAATAAAAGCATCCCGGCCGGAGCCTTTGCGGTAGCGTTTGTAATGCGCCGGGTTCTTGTGGTGATAGTCCTGGTGATAGGTCTCCGCAGGGTAAAAGGTTGTCGCCGGCACAATTTCGGTCACAATCGGCTTGGTGAACCGGCCGCTGGCCGCCAGAGCCTGTTTCGAGGCTTCCGCTTCCTTCCGCTGTTCTTCCGTGTGCGTGAAAATGGCGGTCCGGTACGAGCTGCCCCGGTCAAAAAACTGGCCGCCCGCATCGGTCGGGTCGATATTTTGCCAGAACAGTTCCAGAAGTTTGCTGTACGGGAAAATATCCGGATTAAACGTAATCTGCACCGCTTCGGCATGTCCGGTCGTTTCCGAGCACACTTCTTCATAAGTCGGATTTTCGGTATGTCCGCCGGTGTAGCCGGAGACAACGCGGATAATGCCGGGCAGCTCTTCAAAAGGGCTGACCATGCACCAGAAGCAGCCGCCGGCGAACGTGGCAAGTTCCGTGCGGTTTGATTTATCTTGAGAATGTAAATCGGACATTATAAACCCTCCAATTCTGCAAGGCAATTAAATAGATCACAATCTAATTATAAAACAATCATCCGGGTCACGCCAGTCAGTCAGCCGCCTGCAGGTCGTCCATTAGCATGCCCCCACGCATAACACACAATTAAGCAGTCTCTACTTAAATGTACCCGCTAAACCAACCGGCAATCCGCTTGTAACGCGGTTTCCCCCGAACATATCATGTGTATCGGCCCGTGCATATCAACCCACATCTGCATAGGTATCTATTTCGCCCGCAACACGCGGGCAGCCGGTTTGCTCCGTGATTTTGCCCGTCTTGGGCCGCTTATGCATCGTTTTTGCCGCCAGCATCCGCCGGCCGCCGGCGCAAGGTTAGCGCGCAGGCTCCTAGCACTGCTGCGTAGATCAGCAGCGCCAACACGGCCGCCCGTGGCCGGGTACTGAGGTTGCCGCCAAGAAAGGCAAACACAAAAATACCCGGGATTTTGCCAACGGCTGTAGCGGCCATAAAGCTGCCAAACGGCAGGCCTGCGGCTCCGGCGTAAGCATTGACGGCGGCCTGGGGAATGACGGGCAGCAGGCGCGCTGCAACGACAGCAGCAAACGGCCGCTTCCGCACGGCAGCCGTAAAGGTGCCCAGCCCGCGCACCGTGGTCAGGTACGCCTCGGCTTTGCCGCGGAAGCCAAAGCGCACCGCGCCGAACATCAAGGCGGCCGCCAGCGTGGTTGCGGACCAGGTGATCAGCGCGCCAGCCCCCGTCCCGTAAGCAAAGCCAAAAAATCCGATGACGGCTTTGTAAGGCAAAACGGGAAATATGGCGAGCAGCATGGCTGCCGCAAAGGACAGCGAAAGATGGCTGCCGTCCTTCAGCCAGTTCATCAGTTCATGCCGATAGGCGAAAGCGGCGCCGAGCAGGGCGGCATACAGCAGGAGGACCAGCCATTTTTTCATGAAATCGAATCCTTTCTGTCCGGCCCGGTTCACAGGCCATGCAAGCTGTTATGTCGAATTGTAAAGTGAATGGGGCCGGTTGGCAAATTCGTTTGCATTTGTTTCCGGTGCGGAATTTATTTTTCAATCGTCCAGGACAAGGTATAATAACTTCATACGATGGCCGATAAGATAGGTGCGTGACGCATCTCCAACAGGATAGAGCGCTAACCCGGCCGATGGACAACCGGAAACAGACCAACGTGGAGTATTCAAGACAACGCGTAACAGAAGTAAGCGGCGGGCCATAAATCCCCTGCGGAAGTGCCGGACATAACAGAATAGAGATAAGGGGTGTTGTGGTTGCGCAAAAAAGTGGCTTTGATTGGTCTAGGCGACATCGCCCGGAAGGTGTATCTTCCGTTTTTATCGGCCCATCCTGAAGCGGAGGTGTGCGGCGTGCTGAGCGCCTCGGACCATACCGTCCAGCGGACGGTCCAGGAATACCGGTTCCCCCGAGGCACAACGAATCTGGATGAGCTGTTGGGCTGGGGACTTGACGCAGTTTTTGTGCACAGCCCGACGCCGACCCACGAGTCCATCGTCACCCGCTGTCTGGAGCGGGGGCTGGCTGTTTATGTAGACAAGCCGCTGTCCTATGACTATGCTGCTTCGCAGCGGATGGCCGAGCTGGCGGAGAAACGGCAGGTGCTGCTTGCCGTAGGTTTTAACCGGCGGTTCGCCCCGATGTATATGGAAGCAAAAAAATGGCTGGACGCCGCAGGCGGCGCCGGATTCGCCTCAGCTGTCAAACACCGGACGAAGCTGCAGACGCTGAACGCCAGGGAGACGGTTCACGACGATCTGATCCATATGCTGGACCTGCTGCTGTGGCTCGGCGGTGGAGATTACGACCAGCTGCACGGCAGCCTGCTGAATACCGGCGGCGGGCGGCTGCTCAGAGCCCAAGGGATGGTTTCCATGCCCGGCATCAATGGAATGTTCGCCATGGCGCGTGATGCGGGAGCCGACATGGAGAAGCTGGAGCTCCACGGCAGTGGCCGTTCGGCCGAAGTCGTCGATATGGAGAACGCCGTGCTGTACGAGCGGGACGGCGCCCCGCGTACCTTGCGCTTCGGAAGCTGGGACACAGTGCAGCGGCGGAGAGGGTTTGAGGGAGCCGTTAATCACTTTTTGGCGTGCATCGACCGCCCGGAGGATTGCACGGTAAGCGCGGGGCGGGTGCTGCCTGCACACAGATTGGCCGATGAGCTCGGCGGAAAGGATTGTTTGCATGGATGACAAAGAATACCGCAAAGCGGTGGAAGAACAAATTGTGGAGAGCTACCGCCGGGAGGAAGAAATGATGATCCTCGTGTTCGCCCAGTGGTGCGTGAACAACGGGTTCGACCCGGAGGAGCTGTACCGGAGCGCTTATCCGGGGCAGGGAGACAACGAGGCGCTCCGTCATGCGCTGGAATTGACGGTGTCCAAAGAGGAAGCGGGCGATATCTCCGACGATACAGTGCTTGGCGTGCTGTCGCTGTACGGCAACGACGACCTCGCGTTTGTGGTGACGAATGCCATTTCCCGGCGGCCCAAGCCTTAAACGCCAGGCGGACAGCAGAGACATTTTTATCGTTTTTGCGAAATATCATATTCAGAACGGTTAAAATATGCTAAAATTATATATACTAACTAAACGTAAGTTTTTACTACGTCATTATGCAGCATTCGATACGGCGGCTTGTTTCAAGGAGATACCGGCGCGATTTCAGCCCTCGTTGCTCAGATCTTTCAGTCTCCCTGACAAAACTGTCCGCATCGAATCATGCGTAAATGCGCATACCACAAGAGGTGAATCGAAATGGAAGAACATCAGATGACGATGTGTCCCCGGTTTGAAACGGCCTTTTCTTTTCTTGGCAAACGGTGGAACGGTCTGATTATACAAAGTCTGATGAGCGGGCCGAAGCGGTTTAAGGATATTTCCGGACTTATTCCTTCAATGAGCGACAAAATGCTGTCCGAACGAATGAAGGACCTGGAGGCGGAAGGCATTCTCGTCCGTCATGTTTATCCCGAAACCCCGGTGCGGATCGAATACGAACTGACCGAAAAAGGCCGCGCCCTGGAGCCGGTCATGAAGCAGATTCAGAGCTGGGCCGAAATGTGGGTCACCAAATGATCTCAAACTGCACCCTTCTGTCTTCGCTAGGCGCGGAGCGGAAGGGTATTTTTTTGCGGAATTCCCGAAAAAAGGGTTGCAAAGCGTCTTCCCCTATGTAATATAATAGAAAAAATACGACACTAATTATCTGAAAGCGTTTTCTTTCGAAGATCAGAACTCTGATTTTGCTGCGATCCCGCATGCAGCAGACGCCGTTCGTAACTTTACCGCATAACGTAACATGGAGACGCTCCGCCAAGCCGCGGAGTCCGCGAAGGAGGCGATGGAATGACAACCCCTGTATTTTCCAATGAGATCCCTTATGCGAAAAAGGATGTAGCCGAACTGGAGCAGGCATCCGTCCGTGTTCACCGGATCTTCGGAAAGGTGGCGGCGATGCTGGAAACGCATCTTCCCGTAAGTCTGTGGGACGCCTGGATCGGCGTGCCTTATGCGGAGCTGTCCGCGCTGTACAGCGGCGAAACCTCAATCCCGCTCATGCAAAAATGGGTTCAGGGGCCGCAGGGCTGGCGCTGTATCGGCTATGAGGTCTATTCTCCGCCTCTAGGGAGCGGAGCTGCGGGGGCTTCGAGGGCTGCGGAGGCTGCAGGCGCAGCGGGTGCCGTGCCGCACATCCCGGCAGACCGCGTCCGCACCGGCAAACCGGGTCTTGTGCTGCAGGCGGCCGTCTGGTCGCTTTTCGACAATCTGCTCCGGTTCCATCCGCTGCTGGGCGGTGAGCTGTTTCTGGACGGCGAGGAACTGGAGACGGTAGCGTCCTATATTGTGCCGACTTATGTTGGAGAGCCCGGGCATACCCGGCCGTGCATCACTTTTGACGGCGGCGGGGTGCGGATCAGCCAGGAGTGGGTGAACGCTCCGACAATCGCGCTGCGGCGGGACGGCGCTTGGACCGAAGGCCGCTGGATGACGGGCGTGGTGCTGGAGCGTGCTCATTTTGCCGGACTTGGGCCGTATGTGAAGCAGCCGGATGGCGGGCGGACCTATATGCAGGCCTTCGTTCAATAAAGCGATGGATTTGCAGTGACTTGAATCACAAGGCCAGCGGGCAGGCGGGAGTAAGGTGAAAGAGAAGAAACTTCACCACTCAAGGAGGCCTACCCATGGCGACTCAACAACCTTTATTTCATAGTGAAGCGGCGGTCCGGGACATCGTGCTGCAGTTCCCGAAATCGGCCGATTATTTCAAAGCAAACCGGATCGACTTCTGCTGCGGCGGCGCCAAACCGCTGGGAACCGCGGCCGAGGAGCGCGGTCTGGATAAGGATGCGGTTATTCAAGAGCTTTACCGGCTGCTGGAAGAATACCCGGTGCTGGAAGAAGATCTCCGCTGGACGGAAGCTTCCACGCCGGAGCTGATTGATCATATCGTGAACAAACACCACCGTTATTTGCGGGAAGAGCTGCCGCTCATTCAGCAAAATGTGACCAAGGTCTTCCGCGTTCACGGCGGCGATTCCCCTCATTTGGCCGAGCTGCATGCCCTCTTTTCTTCGCTGAAAAAAGAACTGCTGGAGCATACGGCGAAAGAAGAAGAACAGCAGTTTCCGATGCTGCTCGAACTGGACCGGTTGGGAAGCGCTGAAGGCGTACAGGATGTTCAGGCTGCGCTGAACGAACTGGAAGACGAGCATGACCAGGCAGGCGAGCTGCTGCGTCAAATCCGCAGCGTGACCAATGACTTTACGACGCCGGAAGGCGCATGCACGACGTACCGTCTGACTTATGCCCGGCTGGAGGAGCTTGAAGGGATGACCTTTGAGCATGTTCATCTCGAAAACAATGTGCTGTTTCCAAGATATATTTGAGAACAGCAGGGGGCTTGGGTTATCCTAGAAGCAGCGGTATAGGAGCCCGGGAGAATGATCATGGACTCTCTGCCGCTTCATCAGTTCCGGCCGGTTTGTACGTGACGGCCCGCCGGGCGGGATAGGCAGGTGAGTTTAATGAAGAAAGCCCTTTTATGGCGCAATTACGTATTGATTTTTCTATTGGCGGGAATGCTTGCCGGCTGCGGAAACGAAACTGAAGCCCTGGCTCCTGTTCATGCCGACGTATCCGGCGGCCCGCAGCTGTCGCTGCAGGTGAACGGCAGCCCGCTGACCGGATTTCCGGACAAGACGGTAAACGTGTACCGTTCAGGAATGACGGTGCGCGAGCTGCTGGAGAGCGAAGGGGATGTGGTTTTTGCGGATGACGGGCAGGCGGTATCCAGCGTGGCCGGTGTAACCTTGTGTCCGGAGCTGAGCTGGGTGATCCGCTCCAGCGACAGCGGGGATCCGCTGAAGACGGCAGACTGGGGCAAACCCGTGCCGCGCAATGCCCATTACATTCTGTCCGCGGAGCTTGCCGAAGCGTATAAAGACAAGCTTTTTTCCATCCTTGTGGTGAACGGGGGAACCACCCGGCGGGAGCTGAATCATTCGTATGTTCTGCCTTATGAAGACGGCATATCGGTCAGAGATTTGCTGCTGGACAGCGGCATGGTGGAGCTGGAGAAAGACGGATGGTCAGTAGCTTCGGTTAAAGACTACGCGCCTGCTTCCGAGGAAATATGGAAAATCAAAGCCAACGGGAAGCTGCTGACGCGTGCCGGAATGGACATGAAGCTGAAGGCGCAGGATGAAGTTGAACTTGTGTTGTCGCTGCGGCGGTAAGGAGTCTTTCGGGAACATAGCCGTAACAGATCTCAACAGCCCTACCGAGGTGGGGCTGTTCGGCATGCGGCCAAAAGGGAGTTTTGTTCGGAAAAGTTGTGAAAATATTCACATTTGTTGTGATTACAATCACAAAGGTGTTTAAAATTTAAATTGTATAATTTAGTCAACAAGACAAAGTAACAGCTTCGAGGAGGCAATTAGCTATGACAGCGAATCGAAAAAAACTGGTACTGATCGGGAACGGCATGGCAGGGGTCGGTACATTGGAGCAGATATTGAAGCTTGACAGAGCCTATGACATCACGGTGTTCGGTAGCGAACCGCACCCTAACTACAACCGGATTATGTTGTCCTATGTGCTGGAAGGCAGCAAGACGATCGACGACATCATTTTGAACGATTTGAACTGGTACCGCGAAAACGGCATTACACTGCATACCGGTACGCCAGCTCTCCGGATTGATCACGAGAACAAACAGGTCATCGCGGAAGGCGGAATTACGGCGGATTATGACAAGGTCATTGTTGCCACCGGTTCGAACTCCTTTATCCTGCCGATACCGGGAAGCGATAAAGAAGGCGTAGTCGGGTTCCGTGATATTGCGGACTGTGAGCAAATGCTTGAAGCGGCGAAGTCGTACCGCAAGGCTGCGGTAATCGGCGGAGGACTCCTCGGACTGGAAGCGGCCAAAGGGTTGGTTAACCTCGGAATGGACGTCACGGTTGTTCACCTGATGGAGGATTTGATGGAGCGGCAGCTCGACCGCAACGCGGCTTCGATGCTGCAGGCGGAGCTGGAACGGCAGGGCGTGAAGTTTGCAATGGGCAAACAGACGGTCGCTTTGACCGGCGGCAGCCGTGTTGAAGGACTCCAGTTCAGCGACGGCACCGAGCTTGAAGCACAGTTCGTCGTAATGGCGGTCGGCATCAAACCGAACACCCAGCTGGCCCGCGAAAGCGGACTGGAAGTTAACCGGGGAATCGTCGTAGATGACTTCATGCGCACTTCTATGGAAGATATTTACGCCGTTGGGGAATGCGTCGAGCACCGCGGCCAATGTTACGGTCTGGTTGCACCGCTGTTTGAACAAGGATTTGTGCTGGCAAAACATCTGTGCGGTGTTCCGACGGAACCGTACGAAGGTTCAATTGTATCGACCAAGCTGAAAATTTCAGGTGTGGACGTATTTTCCGCCGGCGAGTTCCTGGATACTCCAGAGCATACGGTCATTTCGTCCAAAGACGAATGGAAGAAAACCTACAAAAAAATCCTGCTGCGCGGCAACACCATCGTGGGCGCAGTGCTGTTCGGGGATGTAACCGAATCGGCCTCCCTTCAGAAGCTGGTGAAGCAGGGCGCGCAAATGACCGACGAAATCTACGCACAGGTCATGGGCACAGGCTGCTGCGGCGGCGGAGAGAAAAAGCAGGCTTCCGTTGAAACGATGGCGGATGAAGAGATTGTCTGCGGCTGTAACGGCGTGACGAAAAAGACGATTGTTGACGTGATTCAGAACCAAGGTTTAACTACGGTGGACGAAATTAAAGCCTGCACGGGCGCTACCCGTTCCTGCGGCGGCTGTAAGCCGGTTGTGGAGCAGATTCTGCAGTATGTCCTCGGCGACGGATTCAAGCAGTCCGCCAAACAGGGAATCTGCGGCTGTACAACGCTTAGCCGGGATGAGATCGTGGCCGAAATTCAAGCCAAAGGCTTGAAAACGACGAAGGAAGTCATGAACGTATTGGGCTGGAAGCAGGAAGAAGGCTGCTCGAAGTGCCGTCCGGCGGTCAACTACTATCTTGGCATGCTGAACCCGGATACGCACGAAGATGAAAAAGAATCGCGGTTTGTCAACGAGCGGCTCAGCGCTAACATCCAGAAAGACGGCACGTTTACGGTTGTTCCGCGGATGTACGGCGGGGTAACGACACCGGAAGACCTGAAGAAAATTGCAGACGTATCCCTGAAGTACGATGTGAAAGTGGTAAAAGTAACCGGCGGCCAGCGTCTTGACCTGATCGGCGTCAAAAAAGAAGACGTCCCTAAAGTCTGGGCCGAACTCGATATGCCGTCAGGCTATGCTTACGCAAAATCGCTCCGTACCGTCAAGACCTGCGTAGGCTCGCAGTTCTGCCGCTTCGGCACCCAGGACTCGATGGGAATGGGCGCGCTGCTGGAACGCAAGTACGAACGGCTTGACTTCCCGGCGAAATTTAAAATGGCTGTCAACGGCTGTCCGCGGAACTGTGCGGAATCCTGCACCAAAGATATCGGCATCGTCGGCAACGACGGCGGCTGGGAAATCTTTATCGGCGGCAACGGCGGGATCAAGCCTCGGATTGCGGATTCGTTCTGCAAAGTGAAAACCGATGCCGAGTTGATCGAAATCTGCTCCGCTGTCATGCAGTACTACCGTGAAACTGGCAACTATCTGGAGCGCACCTCGGAGTGGGTGGAGCGTATGGGTCTGGCCCACATCCAGGAAGTGATTCTCGGCAACGAGTCGGAGCGCAAAGCGCTGGCGCAGCGAATCGAATTCGCGCTTGCACAGGTTAACGATCCGTGGAAAAAAATGCTGAACGACGAGCCGACAAGCGAAGCTCTGTTCCAGGAACTCAAAGCCTAATTTTGAGAGATAAGCAAAGGAGAGATCCATGATGGAGACCACGAAAGTACGTTATGCGCTAGGCCATGCCGGAGATTTTCTGCCCCAGATCGGGCGGGCAGTGGAAGCAGGCGGACGACACCTTGCGGTGTTCCGCCTCTCCGACGGACGGTTTTTCGCTGTAGAGAACAAAAATCCGCACCCTAAAGGCGGTCCGCTTGCCGAAGGAATCGTGTCAGGACATTATTTATACGATCCGCTGTACGACTGGAAAATCGATTTGACGACAGGTGAAGTACAGGCGCCTGACGAGGGTCGTGTCGCTACGTTCCCGGTTATGCTGGACGGCGGCGAAGTTATTGTAGAACTGTAGCAACGCTTTTATTTGATCTAGAGACGGAGGAAGTCGGATGTTTACGGAGAGCGTGGAAAACATCGCGCAGGCCGCTGTCGCCAAACGCGATAAAATGAACGAAAGCTTGCCCAGGTATATTCTGGCGGCGCTGCTGGCCGGTGCTTATGTCGGAATCGGCATTATTTTGATCTTTACCCTGGGAGCGCCGCTGGCGGCGGCCAAATCTCCCTTCCAGCCGCTGGTGATGGGCGGCACATTCGGCATTGCGCTGACGCTGGTTATTTTCGCCGGCTCGGAGCTGTTCACCGGAAATAACATGTTTTTTACGATTAGTACCTTGTCGGGACGCACGACGGTTGGGGATACCCTGAAGAACTGGGTTGTCGTCTTTTTCGGCAACCTGGCCGGGGCGGTACTGCTGGCGCTGCTGATCCAGGGAACGGGCTTGTTCAAAGCGGCTCCTCCCGAACACCTGCTGTTTGCCGCCTCCGCCAAAAAAATGTCGCTGCCTTTTTCGGAGCTGTTTTTCCGCGGCATATTGTGTAACTGGCTGGTCTGCCTGGCGATCTGGATGTCCTCCCGCGCCAAAAGCGAAGGAGCGAAGCTGATGCTCATCTGGTGGTGTCTGCTTGCCTTTATCGCCAGCGGCTACGAGCATAGTGTGGCGAACATGACGCTGCTGAGCGTGGCGCTGCTGCTGCCAAATCACCCGGAGACCATTTCGCTGGCCGGCTGGCTGCACAACATGATTCCCGTCACCTTGGGCAACATTATCGGCGGCGGCGTATTTGTCGGCATGATCTATTGGCTGATCTCGCCGGTACGCGGACCCAAACGCGGCTGATTGCCGCGGCTAAGCGAATAGGAACCTTTTTTAAAGGGTTAACAAGCGGTTATCTCAAGAGGCTGCTCCATTGCCGGAAGGCGTGGGGCGGCTTTTCGTATAATTAGGTCAGCCAGAGATTTCTGGCTGACCTATTTTTTTATGTTGCGGCATGCACCCATCAAAAAAAGACGTCCCGAAGGACGCCTAACTTTTTGCGGTTCGATATGATTCAAAGAGGAGAATAAAGGGTATAAATTAGAAAAGGTCCGGTTAGATTCGGCAAATCTCGTTTGGACACAGTTCGCAGTGGCAGATATCCTGCAGCATGCCCAAATCCTTGATCACAATCATGCCGTTTTCGTATTCCACGGCGTCTTTTTTGCGCAGATCGCTAAGCATGCGGTTGACGCTTTCGCGCGTGGCTCCGATCATATTCGAAAGGTCGGTATGCGTGATCTTTTTGTTAATCAGAATGGAATCTCCGTTTTTCTCGCCATACGTGTTGCTGAGACGGATCAGGGTCGAGCAGAGTGCGCCCGGCTTGCCGTACATCATCAGATCCCGGAATTTGGTTTGGGTCAGACGGTGATGAATCCCCATCCACTTCATGAAATCAATGGCAAAATCGCAGTGCTGGCAGATCAGAATCTCCAGGTCCTTTTGTTCAATGACGCCCACTTCACTATCCTCGATGACTTCGGCGGTGAAGCTGTGTTTTGTGCTGAAGAAAGGGTCGGCTTGACCTACCATGTCTCCCGCTTGGTACATATACAGAATGAGCTCTTTGCCTTCATCGGTTGATTTGGTCAGTTTGACCCGGCCGCGGCGGATGTAGAACAGTTTATCCGAATAGTCGCCTTCCCAGAACAAATGCGAGCCTTCCGGAATGACACGATCCTTCATTGTAACAAGAAGCCGGTTGAAGTTCTGTTCCGAGAAACAGTTCGTATTGCCATGGGCTTCGATAACATTGGTGTATTCGTTCATAATCGATATCCCCTTTATTCCCTCAGTTTTTCAATAAATTTTTAAATTAATTATAACCCGAAATTCCTCTTAATGGTTAATAGAAAAGCGGGAAAAAGTGTCGAATTTTTAACATTGTGATTATTTTCACTTCAAACGAGTGTTTTTCAGTGAGGTTTCTTGCACTAGGATTGCATGTCCATTCCACGCTTGGTAGACTTAAGGATGGAGTTGGAGAGAAGTCTTCCCTGCTGAAAGATCATTACCGGGGAAGGTGAGAGATACAGAAGATAATCACCGTTTTTCGGCATTTTAAGGGGATGAAGATGTGGCAATGGAGACGTTATTGCTGTGGCCGGGCGGAGCGCCAGGCGCCAAAGGCGCAGAAGATGAAGATTGTCCGGCGATCACGCCGTATCTCGTTGACGGGGAGAACAACCCCGCTGTTATTGTATGTCCAGGCGGAGGATATGGCGGAAGAGCGGGTCATGAAGGGGAGCCGGTGGCGTTATGGCTGAATACGCTTGGCATTTCCGCGTTTGTGCTGCGGTACCGCGTGGCGCCCTACCAGTATCCAGCGCCGGTTCTTGATGCGCAGCGCGCCATCCGTACCGTCAGACGGTACGCGGAGATGTTCCGGATCGATCCGGAACGGGTGGGGATTCTCGGCTTTTCGGCTGGCGGGCACCTCGCTTCCACGACCGGAGTTCATTTTGACGGCGGCGATGCGCGGGCGAACGACCCGGTTGAGCGCCATTCCAGCCGGCCGGATTTGATGATTTTGTGTTACCCGGTGATTTCCATGCTGGATCCCTACGCTCACGCAGGCTCCAGGCAGAACCTGCTGGGCGAGCAGCCGGATCCCGAATTGGTGGAATTAATGAGCACCGAACGGAACGTGAAGCAGGCAACCCCGCCCGTCTTTTTGTGGCACACGTCGGATGACGCTTCAGTTCCGGTTGAGAACAGCCTGCTGCTCGCTGGGGCGCTGAGACGGCAGGGGATTGCCTTTGATCTGCATGTGTATGAACACGGACGGCACGGCCTTGGTCTCGCGGAGGATGACGCCCATGTCAAGACCTGGAGCGGCGCCTGCGCTTCGTGGCTGAGATGCAACGGGTTTGCGTAATTTAAAAGTTTCGGAATCATAAATAGCAATGACGCGAAAAAGCAGCCGTCCGGCTGTTTTTTCTTGTTTTGTTTGAGGTAGGGGTTTGCAGTTGTTTAAACGGCTTTATGAACATGAATTGGCCTTACAACGGAGCTGAAACTTTTTACCAGATCACGCGTCTAATCAAAAGACCAATCAGTCGGGAGGCGATGTTAGATGAAACGAAAGCAATGGATATACGGAATGATAGCGGCAGCGGTGTTGGCCATGCCTCTTTCTTTATCAGCAGAAACTGCCAATGCTGCTCCGCGCACCACATTCATAGGAAGCAACTGGGGGTTGTCCGAAAAAGTCCCGGTGATAAAGCCATTTTGGACATTGGACATCGATAAACAAAACCAGAAAAGCAGCGATCCCGTATATGCGGCAGCAGCAGGAGGCAAGATCTTTACTCTGAAAAAAGGCCAGCTGCTTGCAGTCAATGCCAAAACGGGGAAAACCGTCTGGAAATCGGGCAGCGGGCTGAGCCGGGTGATCACGGTAGCGCAAAATCGGGTGTACACGGCATCGTCCGGAGGAAAAGTGAGTGCCTTTGATGCGGGCAGCGGCAAAGTTTTGTGGACATCTGCGGTCAAACTTAGCGATATTGGGCAGGTGGCCGTTAACACAGAGCGGATTATCGTCGCTGCAAATGGAGATCTAAAAGCGTTAAATGTAAAGGACGGCAAACTGCTGTGGACCGACAATTACGAGTGGCCGATTCAGGGACCGCTTCTCTTGGACGGGGATACTGTCTTAGCCGAGGGGTATGAATCGGGCGCTTATTCCTATACCGTTCTTCATGCCTTTAACGGGAAGACGGGAAAATCGATTTGGCGTAACTCCAATCAAGCTTTGCCCATTTATGTAGATGGCGGCAAGGCGATTGTGCAGAGACAAAGTACTTTGCTGGAGCAGCTTCCGCTGACGACGCTGGATACGCTTGATATGAAGACGGGCAAGGTGCTTCAATCGACGGCCTATAATCCGGAAAAAATCGACGTTTCCAAACTTGAACCCGGCGGCGGGGGCGGAGAAGCGTTGGTTGCCGACGGCAAGTTGTATATCATAACCGGGTCCAAGGTGTATGCCTATCCGTTAAAAGCAGATCCGTCCAAGACAAAGCCCGAGCTTTATACCCCCCAAGGTGTGGGGAAAAACCTGCAATATGCGGCCGGACCGCATGAAGGACGGATTCTTTTTATTGACGGGTATTCACTGTATGGGGTTAAGCTGGCCGACAAAATGACGGTGTCCTACTCGACTGGGCTCGATCTGCCGATTGCCCGTTTTGAACTGATCGGCCGGGGATTGTATGCTGCGCTTACGGATGGAAGTGTCATAGCAATCAGCCTTGCTAAGGCTGAGCCTGTACTAAAGCTGGAGGCAAGGGGAAGCGAATTCGGCCGGACGCTATCCGAAAGCGGAATGATTATCATACAGGCTAACGGCCGGCTGCTTGCCTTTAAAGAGCCTCAAAGCCTGAAGGCTCCTTAACCACTCGTTAGTTTAGCTCTCCTGAACATGCTGACAGATTTAACCTCAAGCGAACACATCTGAACATATCGAGCCTCCGGATTGCTTTCGGGGGCTCTTTAGCATGGAATGCAGCACGCTGGAAATGAAAGCGCTTTGAAAATAAATCAAAAAAATTTTATAGTTTGTGAAATAATTCACTATGCAAGACGACATAGATGTGTTATGATCAACGTGTAGAGAAAAACAAACATAAATTGACAGGAGGACGAGGGAAGATGGCAGTTAAGAATGAAGTGCCCGCCCAAGTAAAGCAGCCTACCGCAGAAGAATATGTTCAGACATTAGTTGATAAAGCTAAGAAAGCCGCTGAAGAATTCATGCAGCTCGACCAGGAACAAGTGAACAATATCGTTCATGCCATGGCACTGGCAGGACTCGACAAACACATGTATCTGGCCAAGCTCGCAGTTGAAGAAACCGGCCGCGGCGTATACGAAGACAAGATCACCAAAAACATCTTCGCCACTGAGTATATCTGGCACGGTATTAAATATGACAAAACTGTAGGCGTCATTGAAGACAACCCTTACGACAGCTTCCAGAAGATAGCTGAACCGGTCGGTATCGTAATGGGCATCACACCGGTAACCAACCCGACATCCACCACGATGTTCAAAGCGTTGATTGCAGCCAAGACGCGTAATCCTATTATATTCGGTTTCCATCCATCCGCGCAAGAGTGCAGTGCGGCAGCCGCCAAGATCCTGCACGATGCAGCCGTCAAAGCCGGCGCGCCTGAGAACTGCATCCAATGGATTGAAATGCCGACGATGGATAAAACCAACGCCCTGATGAACAATCCGGACGTAGCGCTGATTCTCGCAACAGGCGGATCGGCAATGGTCAAAGCGGCTTACAGCTGCGGCAAACCGGCTCTCGGCGTAGGCCCTGGCAACGTGCCTGCCTTCATTGAGAAGAGTGCGGATATCGACCAGGCCGTAACGGACATCATCCTGTCGAAGACCTTTGACAACGGCATGATCTGCGCATCCGAGCAGGCTGTTATTATAGAAGAAGCGATTTTTGACCAAGTGAAGAAGAAAATGATCGCAAACGGCTGTTACTTCGTCAACAAAGAGGAAGCTGCGAAGCTGACATCCGGCGCAATGAATGTAGAGAAATGTGCGGTTAACCCGGCAATCGTCGGTCAATCCGCTACGAAGATCGCTGAAATGTGCGGTATCCAAGTTCCTGCCGGAACAAAAATTCTGGTAGCCGAACTGGAAGGCGTAGGCCCGAAATATCCGCTCTCCGCTGAAAAACTGAGCCCGGTGCTTGCCTGCTACAAAGTGAAAAATGCCGACCAAGGCATCGAGCGCGCTGCGCAAATCGTTGAATTCGGCGGTATGGGACACAGCTCGGCGATCCACTCGAACAACGAAGAAGTTATTATGAAATTCTCGAACCGCCTGCAAACCGGACGTATTCTCGTAAATTCGCCGTCGACCCATGGCGCAATCGGCGATATTTACAACACGAACATTCCTTCGCTGACGCTGGGCTGCGGATCGTATGGCCGCAACTCCGTATCGCAGAACGTGACTGCCATTAACCTGATCAACGTGAAAAGGGTGAATCGTCGTACCGTGAATATGCAATGGTTTAAAGTGCCGGATAAAATCTATTTCGAAAAAGACTCGACGCAGTACCTGGCCAAAATGCCGGATATCACACGTGTTGCAATCATTACCGACCCGATGATGGTGAAGCTGGGTTATGTGGAGCGCGTTGAACATTATCTCCGCCAGCGTCAAACTCCTGTAGCAATCGAAGTCTTCTCGGAAGTTGAACCGGATCCTTCGACCACTACCGTTGAAAGAGGCACGGCCATGATGAACCGGTTCCAGCCGGACTGCATTATCGCACTGGGCGGCGGTTCGCCAATGGATGCTGCGAAAGGCATGTGGCTGTTCTACGAACATCCGGACGTTGATTTCAACAACCTGAAACAAAAATTCATGGATATCCGCAAACGGGTTTACAAGTATCCTAAACTCGGCAACAAAGCTAAATTCGTAGCCATTCCGACAACTTCGGGTACGGGTTCTGAAGTAACCTCTTTTGCAGTAATTACTGACAAAACTGCCGGTAACAACACGAAATACCCGCTGGCTGACTACGAACTGACACCGGATGTAGCGATTATCGACCCGGTATTTGTATACAGCCTGCCGAAGACCGCAGTTGCCGACACCGGTATGGACGTATTGACTCATGCGATCGAAGCTTATGTTTCCGTTATGGCGAGCGACTACACGGATGGTCTTGCAATCAAAGCAATCCAACTGGTCTTCCAGTACCTGGAGAAATCCGCGCTGACCGGCGACAAAGTTGCCCGCGAGAAAATGCACAATGCCTCGACGCTTGCAGGTATGGCTTTTGCCAATGCATTCCTGGGCATCAACCACAGCTTGGCGCACAAATGGGGCGGTCAATACCATACGGCTCATGGACGTACCAACGCCATCCTGATGCCGCACGTTATCCGCTACAATGCGAAAAAACCGACGAAGTTCGCTTCGTTCCCGAAATACAACCACTTTGTAGCTGACGAGCGGTATGCCGAGATCGCACGTATTCTGGGACTGCCGGCCCGCACGACCGAAGAAGGCGTCAACAGCCTGATCAATGCGATCCGCGAGATGAACAAAAAGCTTGGCATCGAGGAATCGTTCCAACAGCTCGGCTTCGATCCAGCCGACTTCGAATCCCGCGTCGACTACTTGGCTGACCGCGCATTTGAAGATCAGTGCACGACCGCCAATCCGAAGCTTCCGCTGGTTAGTGAACTGGCCGATGTATACCGGAACGCATTCTACGGCCGCTTTGACAACTAAAAATGTAATAAATGGGTAATTAAATAAAGAGTGGACGCTTTGGGACTGGATAGAAGTGACAAATATCACCGAAAAGGTGATATTTGTCACAGTGCTTTTTCAGAAAATAAACTAAAATGTTTATATAGCAACAAGGTCCCAAAGAGTTCATTACTAATTGTGAAAATTTGAACAAACAGCCTCTTGGGATCGCGAGACACGGGATCAACCTTCAAGCCCGCGTTCTCTACTAAATATAGATGGAGGGATTTTAAATGTCGGTGGTTGAAAGAGAAGTACAAGATGTGAAATCCGGATGGCGCGGCTTCAAGAAGGGTAAATGGTCCAAGAAAGTTAACGTTAACGATTTTATTGAACAGAACATCAAACCGTACGAAGGCGACGAATCGTTCCTGGTCGGTCCTACTAACAACACGAACGAGCTGTGGAAGATCATCTCCCAGCTGAGCAAGGAAGAAAGAGAAAAAGGCGGCGTGTGGGATGTGGACGTTAATACGGTATCCACCATCGTTTCCCACAAACCTGGCTATATCGACAAAGACAAGGAACAAGTGGTAGGCGTTCAAACTGACGCGCCGTTCAGACGTTCCATTCAGCCTTTCGGCGGCATCAAGATGATGATCGACGCTTGTAACGCTTACGGCTTCGAGCTTCCTCAAGGCATCGTCGACATGTTTACGAATATCCGCAAAACGCATAACCAAGGCGTATTTGATGCATATACAAGCGAGATGAGAGCTGCGCGCAGAGCCGGCATCATCACTGGTCTTCCGGACGCTTACGGCCGCGGCCGCATTATCGGCGACTACCGCCGCGTAGCGCTGTACGGCGTAGACTTCCTGATCAAAGAGAAGAAACAAGATCTAATCAACCTTGAAGTGGATTCGATGGTGGATGACGTGATTCGTCTCCGCGAAGAACTGTCGGAACAAATCCGCGCACTTAATGAACTGAAGCAAATGGCCGAAATGCACGGCTTCGATATTTCGAAACCGGCTAACACTGCCAAAGAAGCGTTCCAATGGGTATACTTCGGCTACCTGGCCGCAATCAAAGAACAAAACGGTGCGGCAATGTCCCTCGGACGCGTATCGTCTTTCCTTGATATCTATGTACAACGCGACATTGAAGAAGGCACGCTGACAGAAGAACAAGCGCAAGAGCTTGTTGACCATTTCGTAATGAAGCTCCGGATCGTTAAATTCCTGCGTACACCGGACTACAACGATCTGTTCAGCGGAGACCCGACTTGGGTAACGGAATCCATCGGCGGTATGTCCGTTAACGGAACAACCCGCGTTACGAAAAACAGCTTCCGCTTCCTGCACACGCTGTACAACCTGGGTCCGGCTCCGGAACCAAACTTGACTGTACTGTGGTCGGAACAACTGCCTGAAGGCTTCAAAAAATATTGCGCCAAAGTATCGATCGAAACCAGTTCCATTCAATATGAGAACGACGATCTGATGCGCCCGATCTACGGCGACGACTACGGTATCGCCTGCTGCGTATCCGCAATGCGTATCGGTAAACAAATGCAATTCTTCGGCGCACGCGCCAACCTGGCTAAAGCGCTGCTGTATGCTATCAACGGCGGTGTGGACGAGAAATCCGGCGTTCAAGTTGGTCCGGAATATCCGCGCATCACGTCCGAATATCTGGACTACGAAGAAGTAATGAAACGCTTCAAACCGATGATGGAATGGCTGGCTAAGCTGTACATGAACACGCTGAACGTGATTCACTACATGCATGACAAATATTCCTACGAACGTATCGAAATGGCTCTGCATGACCGTGACATCCTGCGCACAATGGCTTGCGGTATCGCCGGCCTGTCGGTAGCCACCGACTCCCTGAGCGCGATTAAATATGCGAAAGTTAAACCGATCCGCAACGAAGAAGGCATTGCCGTTGATTTTGAAATCGAAGGCGAATTCCCTTGCTACGGCAACAACGACGACGCTGTCGACAGCATTGCGGTAGACCTGGTAGAATCTTTCATGACAATGATCCGCAAGCATCACGCATACCGTAACGCACTGCCGACGCAATCGATCCTGACGATTACTTCCAACGTTGTATACGGTAAGAAGACCGGTACTACGCCTGACGGACGTAAAAAAGGCGAGCCGTTTGCACCTGGTGCCAACCCGATGCATGGACGCGACAAAAAAGGCGCGCTGGCTTCGCTGAGCTCTGTGGCTAAACTGCCGTACGAAGACAGCCTGGACGGTATTTCCAACACCTTCTCGATCGTACCAAAAGCACTGGGTAAAGAAGCTGAAGTACGGAAGAGCAACCTGGTTTCCATGCTGGACGGATACTTTGGCAGCAAAGGCCATCACCTGAACGTCAACGTATTTGACCGCGAACAACTGATGGACGCGATGGAGCATCCGGAGAACTATCCGCAGCTGACCATCCGCGTATCGGGTTATGCTGTTAACTTCATCAAGCTGACTCGCGAACAACAGCTGGACGTAATTAACCGTACGTTCCATGGTCAAATGTAATATAGTCGCCTAAACGACTTAAATAGTGTATCAAGGGGATTACCGCCCTGAACCTTGGGGCGGTAAATCCTTGTACTCGGATTGTTAAAATTTTAAATTTCGGAAGATCGGGCCGGACGGAACAGCGGCCGTGGATCTTGAGTGTCTGAAGTTCAGACCGATAGCGAAAGGATGACCTCATATGATAAAAGGCCGCATTCACTCCTTGGAAACCTTCGGTACCGTTGACGGGCCCGGTATCCGTTTTGTGCTCTTTATGCAGGGCTGCCTGCTGAAATGCCAATACTGCCACAACCCCGATACTTGGGCACTCGACGAAGGCAAAGAGATGACCGTTGAGGAAGTGCTGAACGAAATTGAACCTTATTTGAACTATTATCGTTCTTCCGGCGGCGGACTCACGGTATCCGGCGGCGAGCCAACCCTTCAGGCACACTTCGTAAAGCAGCTGTTCACAGAGGTCAAACAACGCTGGAACCTGCATACAACCTTGGACAGCAACGGATACAATGAAGGAGACAAAATCGTTGATCTGCTGAATGTAACCGATCTTGTGCTGCTGGATCTCAAGCATATTGATGATGAGGCACATATCAAGCTGACCGGTAAATCAAACGAACGTACCTTGAAGCTCGCCCGCTGGTTGTCGGATCATGGACGCAAAATGTGGATCCGCCACGTTTATGTACCGGGAATCCATGACCGGGAAGAAGATTTATTGAACCTTGGGCGGTACATCGGCACTCTGAACGGGGTCGAAAAATTTGAGATTTTGCCGTACCACCAGATGGGGATTTACAAATGGGAAATGCTCGGCAGACCGTATGAGCTGGAAGGCGTTCCTTCCCCGACGGACAAAGAAGTACAGCGCGCCTACCGGCTGATTGAAGAAGGACGTCAGCAGACGGCTTTGGTGTAAGCGCCAGAATCTTTAATTGGTCAGTAGGCTGCTAAAAATATAGGAAATATATCAGTAACGGGATTCCAGAGCGGAATCCCGTTTTTGGTGCGGCGATGCTTCAGGTCCCAAGTGTAAACGTCTTGGCGCGTTTTAGGCTTAAAGAGCTGCTTAACAATTACTGCTGTACGTGCTTATCAACTACTATTGTACGTGCTTATCAACTACTGCTGTTCGCGCTGGAACGCCGCCTCATCTTTTACTTCTTCCCGGAAGCCGCGGATGCTGTCCAGGCGGCGTTCGTTTTTAGCTTCGATTTGGCTTTTTTCCGCACCGGTGATTTCATCGGCATGCTCACTCAAATAATCCTGTGCTTCCCGGTAGTTTTCAATGGTGTTGTGGATGTTTTTTTGCAGATGTTTTACATTGTCGCTGCGATTGTCAGGTTTAGGATGATTCATGATTCATACGCCTCCCGTTTAAGTAATGATCGGCCCGGAGGACCTTTACCGTAACATCCCCCGATTGCTTCAAGCGTATGCGGCCGGGAGACGTGCAGGTTCTGCCAAGGGATAAAAACAGGCAATTCGTGCGTGCTGGGCAAAAAGGAGGGTCAGTTGAGGAATGATGTGGTTCACTTGGTTTTTGTTTATGAGGGGAAAATAGGTACAGGGAAACGTTTTAAAATTGTCCTTATCTTTTCCTTAACAATTCTGAAACTTTTTAATGCTTGGCGCGTCTAATAGTATGTTTTGTGTAAACAGACCAGATCTCATTATGGAGCAGAAGGAGTCATACGATGAATCTCAAACGCCTTACATTAGTTGCCGCGCTGGCGGTGACCCAAGCGGTCTCGGCCGTCCCGGTCTTCGCTGATCCGGTTGCCCCCGCGGTATCCCCGGCGCCAAGCGCAAGTACACTACCATCCGCTTCGACGGAAGCTACCCCTTCGCCGGCGGCGCCCGGCGCAACAGCAATACCTGGTCAAGTCACTGGCCAGCAAAATACCGCTACACCAGTCCCAACAGCTATTCCTGGCGAGGTAACCGGTGTTCCGTCCGCTACGCCAGTCCCTACGGACGGCACATTTGATCCTAATGCTACGCCGCTGCCAACAGACGGTACGATGGCTCCGGCGCAGACCCAGTCTCCGGCCCTTCAGCCGGCCTCTCAGCCTGCAGGTCAGCCTGCTATCCAAGCTGGACCGAATCAGCTGATTTTGCTGTATAACAGCAACAAGATGTACATGAACGGCAAAGAATATCTGGCCGGCCAACCGATGGCGGTCAAGAACGGCGTATCTTATGTCGCGATTCGTGCGATGGTGGAGCGCGTCGGACTTCAATTCAGATACGACTACCAGACCAAAGAAACCATTATCATGAAAGACGGTAAAGAACTCCGTTTCAAGACGGACAGCAAGATCTACACGGTTAACGGTGTGCCCACAACGATGAAAGGGCCTGCATACCAATTTAAGAATACTTTTATGGTTCCGTTAACTTCGATTACCCAAGCTCTGGGGATTAAATATTCGGTCGACAACATTAACAAACGCATTATTATGACACTGGGTGAAAATAGCAAGCCAAAAGCTTCGTTTTCGATTCCATCCGGTGATATTTACGCAGGCCAGACGATTGTTAACTATGTCACGAACAACACCCTGCCGTCCGGAACCCAACTTGCCAACGAAGAGTGGGTAGGACGCCAGGAAATTTACGATCAACCGGGCTTTTATACCATTACTTACCGGGTGCAGGATACAAATGGACAGTGGAGTGATCCCTTCTCCGTCACCATTGAAGTCAAACAACCGAACCAGCCGCCTGTGGCGAGCTTTATGACCGACAAGGATGAATACAAAATGGGCGAGCTGATTACCTTGACGGACCAAAGCTCCGATCCCGACGGCGACAAGCTTACCTATGAATGGACAAACCGCGCACTGGCCTTCTTTAATCCGGGTCCTGTAAACATTCAGCTCAAGGTTTCCGACGGCCATGGACATACAAGTACGTTTGAGAAAACCATCAACATTACAAGCGAGCAGCTCTACAACGAAGCGGATTTCTATAAGCTGTTTACGCCGATCGGTGACAGCTTTGATTTCGACGGCGGGCAGGTGCCGGCATGGAACAAGCTGACTTACAATACGTCCTCCGAGCCGGTTCGCCTGATCCGCGCAAACAGTCCGGAAAAAGTGAACCAAGAAGGCGTTGTTTACCGTGAATCGGCTATGGGAATGACTCGATTCCTTGTCCACCATGTAAATAATACGGCGACCAACAAAAAGATTTACGTTTTGGCTACCAATAATAATATGAACCCAGTCAAAATCACAACCAATTTCTCGGGATTTGCCGGACCAAGCCCTTATGCGGAAGCAACTGGCCAGCAATCATTGTTACGTTATTTCAATTCTATGGTAACAGGAGAAAAATATAGCGAGATCACCTTGCAGCCAGGACAGACCGTCCCGATTTTGACCGATATGAGCAACGCGGTGCTGAAGCCGCAGCAGGTTATTTCTTTAACTGCCGACCTGACAAGCGATTATAATGTTGATTACAACGTAATCGTTATTGATTCGACCAAAGACCCGATCGCCACGCTGCCCACGCTGCCTGTACTTGACCGTGACGGCGTGCATAACCGGGGGACTTACAATGATGCGAACCGTCTGATCCAAGTGAACGACGTCGTCGGAACGGCTCCAGTCCGTCTGGTACTGGGTTCGAATGCGGATGACCCGAACCTGGTCGGCTTCGATCCGATGGCCGGAACGGAAGCGTCCAATGCCGGCAACTTCGGCGTTCTGTACAAAATCCGTCTGGAACGCGTCGCACCAAATACGTTGATTACTTTCAACCCGCGCGGCGGCAATTACATGGGCCCTGTCTGGGTGAACGGCGCTGTCGTGGGCATGCCAAATGTCGGCTCGCTCAAGACGTCGAACCAGAACAGCGTTGTCTTCCGGTCCGGCGAGTTTGAAGGCCCGGTTGAAATTATGTTCACCGCGGCTTCGGGCAGCAACCTGCCGGTCAACTTCCTGATCCAGCCGCTGCCTGCAAAAAAATAATTCATAATCGCATGAAAGGGCGGGCGCCGGACGACGGTGCCCGCCCTTTTGCTTGCCGCGTTGACTTCGGTCCCGGATTTGGGGCATTATTAATAGAGGAATCATCGTATCCGAATTTACGATTCTAGGAGATGAGCGAATGCTGTCTACAGAGCAAATCCTGGACGTCATGTCGGGTCAGGGACTGCGAATTACCGATCAACGCAAGACGCTTGCCAAGCTGTTCGGCGACAATCCCGGCTATTTGACCGCCAAGGACGTATATAGTCACATGTGCCGGACGTACAGCGGACTAAGCTTTGATACCGTATACCGCAACCTGCGGGTAATGGAGGAGCTGGGTGTGCTGGAGCAGATTGTGTTTGAAGACGGGGTCAAATTCAAAGTCAGCTGCAGCCAGCATCACCATCATCATCATATGATCTGTCTGCAATGCGAAAAGACCTACCCGATATCCTTTTGTCCGATGAATATGACTGAGGCACCTGATGCGTTTCGCGTCGTGAAACATAAATTTGAAGTATTCGGGTATTGTAAGGACTGCGAGGAGAGCAGAGAAGGGACGGGCGGTCCAGCGGCTGCAGGCAAGGCGGGACGGTCCTGATGAAGGTGTCGCGCTCAGCGGTACAGGCGCCCATCCGTTTTTACCGCAAGTTCATTTCGCCGCTGAAGCCGGCGACCTGCCGCTTTTATCCAACGTGCTCCGCATATGCGCTGGAGGCGATTGAGGTGCACGGTGCGCTTTATGGCTCCTGGCTGGCCGCGCGGCGGATCGCCCGCTGCCAGCCGTTCCATCCCGGCGGGCTTGACCCTGTCCCCCCTCCACGGAAGCAGCCCTCCGAAGGAGGCACCCCGAAGCCGACTTGACAAGCGGGAGACGCTTTGGTTATATTTGCACTAATACGTTATATTTCCGAAGAACGGATGAGTAAGCCTTCCAACGAACAGCACAGAGAGCCGGGGCAGCTGCAAACCGGTCTGGACGTAAGGCTGAATATGGTCCCGGAGGAACCGCCGCCGAGCACGCAGGCTACTAGCCCTGCAGCGTAAGGCCGCGGCGTGATCCAGCGTTAATGGACAGTTCCCCGCATGATGCGGGAACTGATCAAGCCTTTGCCCGTGAGGACAAAGGGAACTTGGGTGGTAACGCGAGAGCTGGAGCTCCCGCCCCAATATTGGGGCGGGGGCTTTTTTTGGCGTATGCCCTGATGAAATGGTTACCGGAAGAAGGGGAGAAGCTCCCCGTCTCAAATCTAGAGAGGATGAGTTAGCAGTGAGCGAAAACAAGACGTTTTATTTGACAACCCCGATTTATTACCCGAGCGACAAGCTGCACATCGGGCATGCGTATTCCACGGTGGCTGGCGATGCGATGGCCCGGTACAAGCGGCTCCGCGGCTATGAAGTGCGTTATTTGACAGGAACGGACGAGCATGGCCAAAAAATCGAACGCAAGGCCAAAGAAGCGGGCAAAACCCCGCAGCAGTTCGTGGACGATATTGTCGTCGGCATTCAGGAGCTGTGGCGGAAGCTGGATATATCGAACGACGATTTTATCCGCACGACAGAGGAACGGCACAAGCAGGTGGTACAGGAGATTTTTGACCGGCTGCTGCAGCAGGGCGACATTTACAAAGGCGAATACGAAGGCTGGTACAGTATTCCCGATGAAACCTTTTATACGGAAACACAGCTTGTTGATGTGGAATGCAATGTCAAAGGCGAAATTGTCAGCGCAAAAAGCCCGGACAGCGGCCATCCCGTTGAATTGGTGAAGGAAGAAAGCTACTTTTTCCGGATGAGCAAATACGCCGACCGGCTGGTGAAATATTACGAGGAGAACCCGGAGTTTATTTTACCGGAATCCCGCAAAAATGAGATGCTGAACAACTTCATCAAACCGGGCCTCGAAGATCTCGCGGTCTCGCGGACGACGTTCGACTGGGGCGTAAAGGTGAAAGGCGATCCGAAGCATGTCGTTTATGTCTGGATCGATGCGCTGACGAACTATATCACGGCGCTTGGTTACGGCTCTGAGGATCCTTCGCTGTACAACAAGTTTTGGCCGGCGGATGTGCACATTGTCGGAAAAGAGATCGTCCGGTTCCACACCATTTATTGGCCGATCATTTTGATGGCGCTTGGCGAGCCGCTGCCCAAAAAAGTGTTTGCCCACGGCTGGCTGCTGATGAAGGACGGCAAGATGTCCAAATCCAAAGGCAATGTTGTTGACCCGGTGACGCTGATCGACCGTTATGGTCTGGACGCGCTCCGCTATTACCTGCTGCGTGAGGTTCCTTTTGGCTCAGACGGAACTTTTACGCCGGAGAGCTTTGTCGACCGGATCAACTATGATCTCGCAAACGATCTGGGGAACCTGCTGAACCGTACGGTCGCAATGATTGAAAAATATTTTGGCGGCGAGCTGCCTGCTTATGAAGGAGACGTCACGCCGTTTGACAGCCAGCTGAAAACAGCTGCCCAAACTGTGTACACGAAGGTCGAAGAAGCGATGGAAAAAATGGAGTTCTCCGTCGCGCTGACCGCGATCGGGCAGTTTATCAGCCGGACGAACAAATACATTGACGAGACCCAGCCTTGGGTGCTGGCAAAAGACGAAGCACGGAAAGCAGAACTGGCGTCCGTAATGCGCCACCTGGCGGAAGGACTGCGCACCGCGTCGATTTTGCTGCAGCCGTTCCTCACCAAAGCTCCGTCGCTCATTTGGGAGCAGCTGGGCATCCAGCCGGGCGAGCTGACGGAGTGGGATAGCGGCCGCACCTTCGGATTGATTCCGGCCGGCACGAAGCTGGTGAAAGGCAATCCGATTTTTCCGCGTCTTGATGTGGAGCAGGAGGTAGCCTATATCGCTCAAGCAATGGGCGGCGGCAAAGCAGCCGAAGAGACCGCGGGCGAAGCTGCCAAGCCGGCAGCGGCCGAATCAGCCGTTCAGGCTCAGGAAGCGCCGGCCAAGGAAGAAATCGGGATTGACGATTTTGCCAAGGTGGAGCTGCGGGTAGCACAGGTTATTGCAGCCGAACCGGTGAAAAAAGCCGACAAGCTGCTGAAGCTGCAGCTGGATCTCGGGTATGAGCAGCGGCAGGTTGTCTCGGGCATCGCCAAGTTTTACACGCCCGAAGACCTGGTAGGACGCAAAGTGATCTGCGTCGTGAACCTGAAGCCAGTGAAGCTGCGCGGCGAGCTGTCGCAGGGAATGATTTTGGCCGCTTCCATGGGCGACCAGCTGACACTGGCGACCGTGCCGGAGAACATGCCCAACGGCGCAATTGTGAAGTAGCAGGCAGGGGGACGGGTACGGCTGTCACGGGAACGTGCGGCTGTCCCAGGAACGGGCGTGGCTGTCCTGCGACGGCTTCTTAAAAGCAATAATAACAACCGGATTTTGCGGCGGAAGGAGTCTTCCACGTATGGTCCGGTTGTTTGCTTTTGTTAATGACAATGGGAGTTTCATACAAAGGTTAGAACGGTTGGTTTATCTCATGATCTCTGGTTTGTTAGGCTGAATTGTGCCGCGGAGTTGACTTATCGTAAGGATTACTATTATAATCCCTAATGTAAACTTTACGATTTAAGGAGCGAATATAACCAATGAAGTCTTGGCGTAGATGGATAAAAGGCTGGGGGCTGCCGGCCCTGATCACCGTTCTGCTGGTGTCGGGCTGCGGAACCGGCGGCGGAGGAAGCATACAGGAAGGCAAGGTTAATGTGATTACCACCTTCTATCCGATTTATGAATTCACCAAAGAAATTGGCGGCGAAGACGCAAATGTGATCAACCTGCTCCCGGCTGGCGTAGAACCGCATGACTGGACGCCGCGCAGCCAGGATATCGTAAATACGTCCAAGGCTCAGTTGTTTTTTTATAATGGAGCCGGACTGGAAGGCTGGGTGCCGGGCTTCCTGAAGGGGCTTGACGGCGACTCCAAAGTGCAGGCGGTTGAAATCAGCAAAGGCATCGACCTGATCCTGACCGGCGAGGATGATGGACATAATCATGGGGGCGCCGATGCTGATCACGCGGCAGAGGAGCATACGGACGCCGACCATGCGGCTGAGGAGCACACGGACGCTGACCATGCGGCTGAAGAGCATACAGATGCCGACCATGCGGCGGAAGAGCATACGGATACCGACCATGCGGCGGAGGAGCCCGCTGCCAGCAGTTCGCTGCACACAGACCCGCACACCTGGGTCAGCCCCAAATCGGCAATAGTGATGGCCGAGAACATCAAAAACAGTCTGGTGGAAGCCGATCCTGCTCACAAAGACGGTTATGAGCAGCGTTACCAGGAGCTGTCCGGCCGGCTGAAGGCGCTTGACGCTAAATTTCAGTCCGAGCTGTCCAAGCTGCCGGGCAAAGAAATTGTCGTGTCCCATCAAGCGTTTGGTTACCTGGCCCGCGACTACGGTTTGACCCAGCATGCGATTATGGGGTTGTCGCCGGACGCGGAGCCGCGCGGACAAGACCTGGTGAACCTGGCGGCGATGGTGAAGGAGGAAGGCATCCGGTACATTTTCTTCGAGGAACTGGTGTCGGATCGTTTGGCCAAGACGTTGGCGGAGGAAGCAGGCGTCGATACGCTGGTGTTAAACCCGGTGGAAGGTCTCACCAAGGAGCAGGAGAAAAACGGGGACAACTACTTCACGCTGATGGAGAAAAATTTGCAAAATCTGATTCTGGCCTTACAATAGAAGGGAAAGAGCGAAAGAAAGGGGGACGCCCGGATGATGCCGGAATCCCTGGATTGTCACCAGCATATTATAGATATTAAAGGGCTGTCCTTCTCCTATGGCACCCAGAAGGTAATTACAGATTTAAGCCTTACGGTGCGGGAACGCGATTTTGTCGGCATTATCGGCTCGAACGGTGCGGGCAAAACAACGCTGCTGAAGATGATCGTAGGCCTGCTGCCCGCGGCGGACGGCGACATCCGTCTGTTCGGCGAGCCGGTCCGGCGTTTCAAGGATTGGGAGCGGATCGGTTATGTTCCGCAAAAAAATGCCTTTAACCCGCTGTTCCCGGCAACGGTGCGGGAAGTGGTGCTCTCGGGCCTATTTAATAACAAAAACTTGATCCGCCGGGTATCCCGGGCGCATCAGCGCAAATGCGAAGACGCGCTGGAGGTTATGCGCATTCAGGAAATTGCGGGCAAACGGGTCGGCCAGCTGTCGGGCGGACAGCAGCAGCGGGTGTTCCTGGCACGGGCGCTGATCAACCATCCGGACCTGCTTATTCTGGACGAGCCGACGGTTGGAATCGACGCCGAAACACAGGCTGGATTTTTTGACTTGATCACTCATATGCATGCCCATCATCATATGACCTTCCTGATGGTGTCGCATGACATCGAGATGATCCGCAATTACTTGGGCCAAGAACCGGTTCAGCAGAACGGCAAAATCAACTTTTATGTGCGGCATTCGCATGACGTGCAGAACTGCGCCGAAAGCGATCTGCAGCACACTCTCACCTGATAGGAGATTCTTAGCGTGGAAATATTGTTCAGCGATTTCTTTCAGCGGGCGCTTGCGGGCGGCCTGCTGATTGGCATTACGGCGCCGCTTATGGGCGTTTTTCTTGTGCTCCGGCGTCTGTCGATGATTGGCGACACGCTGGCGCATGTTACAATTGCCGGGGTGGCGTTTGGGTTTCTGACCGGATTTTACCCGATTGGAGCTGGTCTCATTCTGGCAGTGCTGGCTTCGTTTGCAATCGAGAAGCTGCGTAAAGCGTATAAGACCTATGCCGAGCTATCGATCGCCATTATTATGTCTGGCGGAGTTGCGCTGGCGTCCTTGTTTTTTACATTGGGGATGGGATACAACGCGGATGTCATGAGTTATTTGTTCGGCAGCATCTACACCCTGGACCGGACCGATCTGATTGTTGTCGGCGTCGTGACCGTTATGGTTGTGACTGTAGTCCTGCTGTTCTTTAAGGAGTTTTTCCTGCTAACGTTTGAAGAAGACGCAGCCAGCGTGAGCGGACTGCCGGTGAAGGTGCTTAATATGCTGATCACCGTGCTGACGGCTCTGGTCATCAGCAGCGCCATCAAAATCGTTGGCTCCCTGCTGGTTTCCGCCCTGCTTACGATACCGGTCGCAATCAGCCTGCTGCTGGCCCGCAGCTTCAAGACCTCGGTTATTTTGTCCGTTGTCGTCGCGGAAATTGCGGTCGTGGCCGGGCTGGTCATCGCCGGCGTCTGGAATCTGGCGCCTGGGGCAACGATTGTGCTGCTGCTGATTTTCCTGCTAGGCCTGACTCTGGTCGGCAAAAGAGGGTTGACGGTCTAACCTGCCGGACAATGGGGCCGAGAAGGTTGCATATGCATCACCATGGTTTGCCCCTACCGGTGAAGCCCGGGGGAAGACAGAATCGGAACCGCCGCGTCTTATAGCGGATTCTTCAAACCTTGACTTACAGCCTGAGAAGTAAAGGAGAGGAAGTCTTGGCGAATATCAACGTGGGGCTTGCTTTTGCTGCGGGGCTTGCATCTTTCATTTCCCCCTGCTGTCTGCCGCTGTACCCTTCTTATTTGTCCTATATTACCGGATTGTCGGTGCAGCAGCTGAAGGCGGGAGGAAACCGGGGCGAGGTGCGCTTCCGGACGCTTACCCATACGCTGGCATTTATTTTGGGTTTTTCGGCGGTGTTTTACACGCTGGGTTATGGGGCCGGCTTGTTCGGAGAGTTTTTTACGGCTAGACGCGATTTGATCCGACAGCTGTCGGCCATCCTGATTATCGTGATGGGGTTGTTTCTGCTGGGACTGTTTCAGCCGCAGTTTCTGCTGAAGGAACGCAAGCTGGGACTCAAATGGAAGCCGGCGGGATACGCCGGCTCATTCATCTTCGGGATCGGGTTCTCCGCCGGATGGTCGCCCTGCATCGGACCCATTTTGACGGCGATTATCGCGCTGAGCGCCACCGAACCAGGCACCTGGTTTGCATTGATTACCGCCTACAGCATCGGGTTTGCACTGCCGTTTTTTGCCCTTTCCTTCTTTTTAGGCGGGGCGCGGAAGCTGCTCAAGTACTCCGGGATGCTGATGAAGATTGGCGGCGCGCTGATGGTGGCAATGGGGCTGCTGCTGTTTACCGACCAGATGTTCCGGATTACGGTATGGCTGCAGCAGATTACGCCGGAATGGATGATTTTTTAAAGTAGAAGATGGCGTTTTTTATGTGAAATAATCGATACCCGCTTCGGGAAAATGCTCAAAAATCCGCTCTGTGATGAACTCGCGCAGGGCGGTTTGCTGTTCATCGGGGTATACATATTTGTTTTGCCCCCAGCGGCCCCATTTTTTTTTGCGTTTTTCGATGTCCATTTCCAGCTTTGTCTTCGGATAACGTTTTTCGATGACCGCTTTTGCGGTCTTCGTGAAGCGGTGCTGGATCATTTCGAAGGTCAACCCGCTGCCGGTACCGGCGGGAAGGGCGTCGGAGAGCTTACGCAGCAGCTCTGCATAACCTTTTTCCCAGCCGTCATGCCAGATGATAGGAGCAATAATAAAGCCTAACGGATAACCGGCCCGCGCGACCTTACCCGCCGCTTCAATCCGTTCCTCAAACCTGGCGGTGGCCGGCTCGAAATTGCGGATGACATAATCGGCGTTGACACTGAACCGGATGCGGGTGTGGCCGTTGTGCTGAAGGTTCAGGAGCGGATCGACATGCTGGTATTTGGTCACAAAGCGCAGCCGGCCCAGCGGCTGCTCCGCCATAAAGGTGATCAGTTCGGCGAGCGAGCCGGTTATGTGCTCCAGGCCCAGCGGGTCGGAGGTACACGCCGCTTCGAATGTCGTGATGTCTGGCGCTTTTTCGTCGATATATTGTTTGGCCGCATCCAGAATCTCACCGGTATTGACGTACACCCTGATGTAAGGCTTTGCGCCAAGCGTCGTCTGCAGGTAGCAGTAATGGCAGTGTCCCATACAGCCGGTGGCGATCGGAATCGCATAGTCGGCCGAAGGTTTGGACTGGTCGAATTTCAGCGTCTTGCGCACACCGACGACTAATGTCCGTTTGGCGATTTTGTACTGTTCCAGCTCGCTGTCGCCGGGCAAATTCGTAATGCGGTTATGCGAGGTTGTCATCCGGTAAGGCAGACCTTGGGACTTGACCCATTCCATAATCCGGGCGCCCTTTGGATAGTCCAGCGCAGCTGGCTCAAAATAGACCAGCTCCGGAACGAACAAGCCGGTGCTTCTTGGTGCGTTTTTTGGCCTTGAGGGAGCGATTGTGCCCATCGGGTTACCTCCTCCTCCTTGGAAATGTCTTTTCTTTTTTCGTACGGATATCCGGTCGGCATCCGGATAGTATAGTGTGCCGGATCGGAGAGCGGGCCAGTCTGGGAATGTAGGGCAGGGTTCCACATGCCGTAAGGGCCAAAGACTTGCCAACGAATGGACGAAACATGTATCATGAATAGACAAGGTTACTGGCGGTCCCCACCTCAGCGAACTGGGCTTTCGGTAAGTGGACGGTTTGTTTTTTTATGACATCCGCATCTATTCCGCAGCCGCAAGGATCAGGGTAGACGCCAGGTTGAATATAAGAAAAGAGGTAAAGTTGATGCCAACACCCAGCATGGAGGATTATTTGGAGCGCATATATAAGCTCATCGACGAGAAAGGATATGCGCGGGTCTCGGACATCGCCGAGGGATTGGAAGTGCACCCCTCTTCCGTGACTAAAATGATCCAAAAACTGGACAAGGACGAATATCTGATTTATGAGAAATATCGCGGGCTTGTCCTGACCACCAAAGGGAAGAAAATGGGAAAACGGCTCGTCGACCGCCATCAGCTGCTGGAAGAGTTCCTGACCCTGATCGGCGTACGCGAGGAGAACATTTACAAGGATGTCGAAGGCATCGAACATCACCTGAGCTGGGATTCCATTACCCGGATCGAAACGCTGGTGGAGTATTTCCGCCGCGACGAAGAGCGCGTGCGCGCTCTATCCCAAGTGCACGAGGACATGCAGGGCGACGCGTGAAACCAGAAGTGAACGCGGACAGCGGCATGCGTCCAATACAACGTGCCAACACCCCGGCTGACGGGGTTTTTTTATTTTATGGGGAAAATGATATCTTATCCCGGCGCAACCTTTTGCCATTTTTTTCGTCCTAACAGTAGGTTATGAATTCACCCGGGGAGGACGAAAATGAAAGCAAGACAATGGTTGACGGGGATGCTGGCGATGATAATGTGTTTGATGCTGGCCGCTCCGGGCGCCTCGGCGGCGCCGAAGACGATTACGATTGATTTGGACGGGCAGACATTGGAAAGCGACGTGTCGCCTTATTTGACCGCAAAAAATGTAACGATGGTTCCAGCCGGCGTCATCAGTAAAGGACTGGGTGCTTCGGTCTCCTGGGATCAAGGCGCCAAAACGGCGACAATTACACAAAACGGCACGGTGCTGAAGCTGAAAAGCGGAGCCGGTAACGCACAGGTGGACGGAAAAAACGTAGCATTGGACAGCTCTGTGCAGGTGCGGCAGGGCAGGGTTATGGTCCCCATCCGTTTTGTCAGTGAAAATCTTGGCCTGCTGGTCGACTGGAACCAGGCTGCACAGCATATTTCCCTCAGTACCACCGCTGTAGGCCCTGAAGTTCCGGTCCCGGATCAGCCCAGCGTGCCATCGGTGCCCGCTCCGACGGTGCCAGCTCCAACGGTGCCCTCTCCAACGGTACCTGCGCCTTCGGCGCCTTCCATACCGTCAGTGCCGGCTCCGGGTCAAACAACAGCGAAACCCATGAAGGGCGTCTGGATTTCCACAGTCTACAATTTGGACTGGCCGTCGACCGGATCGGCAGGCAACGCGGCAAAACAAAAAGCCGAGTTCGACAGCCTGCTGGACAAACTGAAAGCGATCGGCTTTAATGCGGTTTTTGTGCAGGTCCGCCCATCCGGCGACAGCCTGTATCCATCCCGGATCGTCCCGTGGTCTAAGGTGCTGACCGGCACGCAGGGCAAGGACCCAGGCTATGATCCGCTCGCCTACATGGTCGATGCGGCTCATAAACGCGGCATGCAGTTCCACGCCTGGTTTAACCCGTTCCGGGCGACGCTGGACGGCAAGACGACAGGCCTTGCGGCCAACCATGTCGCCGTGGCCCATCCGGAGTGGACGGTAAACGCGGAAGGCAAGCTGTATCTTAACCCTGGCGTCCCGGAAGCCCGCCAGCATATCATCGACACGGTGATGGAAGTCGTAAACGGCTATGATGTGGACGGTGTGCATCTGGACGATTATTTTTACCCTTCAAACGTGACATTTGCCGACGACAACGCGTTCCGGACCTACAATCCGTCGGGAATCGCCTCCAAAGCGGACTGGCGGCGGGATAACATCAACCGTTTTGTCAAGGATTTAGGGGGGGCGGTGCATAGCGCGAAACCTAAAGTCAGCTATGGCATCAGCCCTTTTGGGGTATGGCGTAACGTCAAGACGGATTCGACCGGTTCGGATACGGCGGCCGGGGTTACGGCATATGACAGCATGTACGCGGATACGCGCACCTGGATATCGGAGCAGTGGATCGACTATATTGCGCCGCAGGTGTATTGGAGTTTGTCTTTTTCCCAGGCACGTTACGACAAGCTCGTAGATTGGTGGGTTAAAGAAGTCAAGGGCAGCGGCGTGAAGCTTTATATCGGGCAGGGCGCCTACAAGGTTGGCGACGTCAAACAGTCTGCGGAATGGCAGAGCGGGGAGCAGATTATCAATCAGCTCAAATATAATGAAAAATATCCCGAAGTGGAAGGCAGCATCATGTTCCGCGCAGCCGACCTGACCGTCCGCAACCCGGGCAATCTGGCCGGACTGTTAACTTTTTATTATAAGCAGTAGGTTGTCCCTGTGGCATGAATCCGCCCCCGCGCTCATAGATAAGCAGTAAATCTATGGGTGCGGGGGTTGTTTGTTATGGAAATCAACGCGGTATTTGAAGGCGGCGGGATCAAAGGGATTGCGCTGGCTGGTGCGGTACGGGCGGCGGAGCAGGCAGGCAGGCGGTTTGTGAAGGTGGCCGGAACCTCCTCCGGTTCCATTGTTGCTTCACTTCTGGCGGCTGGCTATACGGGCACGGAGATGGCGGATATCATCCGGCATACGTCTTTTTCCTCCTTTTTGCAGCGGGCGCCCATTTACAATACCCGTTATGTCGGGCCGGCACTACGCGTGTTAATTAAAAAAGGGCTGTACTCGGGTGACGCGCTGGAACAATGGATTCGCGAATGGTTGGGCAAAAAAGGAATTGTCAAATTTGGGGACCTTCCGCGGGGCAGCCTGCGCATCATTGCCTCCGACATTACGAACGGGCGGCTGCTGGTTCTCCCCGACGATCTGAAGCGGTATGGACTGGAACCGGATCGGTTTCAGGTGGCAAAAGCGGTACGGATGAGCTGCAGTATCCCGTATTTTTTTGATCCGGCCGTGATCCGGCTGAATGGCGAGGCGGCGCGCGGCAGGCGGTTTGCCGACCAATTCGTCTACATTGTGGACGGGGGGCTGCTGAGCAACTTTCCGCTTTGGCTGTTTGAGCAAGAAGAAAAACCGGCCGTAACGGGGCAACGAGTGATACCGACCGTGGGGTTCCAGCTGATCGGCCGGGCAAAACCGGAGCCGCACCGGATTACGGGTCCTTTCAGTATGCTGTCAGCTCTCGTAGGGACGATGCTGTCGGCGCATGATGAACGTTATATCGAGCGGGAAAAATTCAAACGTACGGTCAAAATCCCGTCGCTGGGTGTCGGGACCACCCAATTCGAGCTGCCGCCGGAGCTGGGGGAGGCGCTGTATGCAGCGGGGTATGAGGCGGGCGAGCACTTTTTTGCAAATTGGCGGGGATAACCGGACTCCGTCTTATAAAAAAACCTCCGCATCCCTTGCGGGAGCGGAGGCCGAACTTTGAGGCTAATGATATTTCGGAAGCTGTTCATCGTCATTTTTGCCTTTGCTGCCTTCAATGACCTGGAACGGGTACTGCTTGCGGGACTTGGCCGGCGTGCTCTGGCTCTTGCGTATTCCGCTCACCTTGGCCTGCGTCTTGCGCGAAGGCTTGATCTTAGGCGTTCCCCGGCCGATGCGGGCCGCAAACTTGCGGGGCGGAAATTTATACAGTAAAAACACAACTGCAATCAGGATAACCGGAACAGCAAGTCCTTGAGGTGACCAAAAGCCGTCTTTTGCAATCACGCTGAATAATCCGACCGCTCCCAGCAAAAGCGCGATCCCAAGGATCAGGCGCTGTTTAACCATAAGCTCTTCACCCCTTTACAGGATCGAGAATACCGTTCACAGGCTGTTCTACATAACCGCTTGCTTCAATCTGCGCATCCAGTTCACGCATCCGATTGAACGAAGCGATCGACACTTCGACCTGCTCGTCGTTAGGTTCTTTGGTCGTCAGGAGCTGCAGCCAAAGTCCGGGATAACCAAGATAACGCAGCACCGGAACTTCTTTGACGGCATTTGTGCCCTTCAGAACTTCAAACGAAACGCCGATAACCACCGGCAGCAGCACCAGCCGCTGAATGACGCGTTCCCATAGAGTATCCCAAGGGACAAGAGAATAAATAATAACCCCAAGCACAACTGTCAGCATCATAAAACTGCTGCCGCAGCGGTAGTGCAGGCGGCTGTACTTCTGCACGTTGCGGACCGTCAATTCCTCGCCGGCTTCAAATGCGCTGATAACTTTGTGCTCCGCGCCGTGGTACTGGAACAGGCGTTTGATGACGGGGGTCTGCGAGATGGCCCATAAATAGACAAGCAGCAGTATGAGCTTGATTACGCCTTCCACCAGATTATGCGCAATATAATGATCGAATACATTCTTAAATAAGAAGTTCTCAACGAAGACCGGTACTAGTGTGAAGACTACTTTGCCGAATAAAAAAGACAAAATCCCCATCACCGCGACGCCCAGCATCATGCCCAGGCTCCAGCCTTCCTCTTTCTTCTTGCCGCCGTCCTGCGCCAGCTTGGCGCGTTCTTCGGGCTCCAGCTCGTCTTCCGCGTAAGCTTCCGCCGAGTAATTCAAGTGCTTCGAGCCTTTGGCGCTTGCATCTATAATGCTTACGAGGCCGCGAAGCAGGGGAACCTTGCGCAGCTTCCGCACCCAAGTCTTGTCGCTCCGGGGAACCTCCAAAAATGTGATTTCCTGATTCTTCCGCCGTACGGCTGTTACGTTGATATGCTTGCCGCCGAACATCACGCCCTCGATGACAGCCTGGCCGCCGTAACTGGGAGTATTTTGGGACAACCCTTTCACCTTCCCGTATTGTTAAATTATTGATTGCTATTTTCATTGTAACGAATTTTTGAACGGTTTACCAGTTAGATTCAGCCTCCGCTGCGCATACTACACATATGGAAGATGTTGCGGCAGTAAGAGACCCTATCGAAGAGAGGCGCTGAGACAACAATGTCGAACAAATACCAGCCGAAGCGGAATACCAATGTGGTCTTATTCGCTCTGGAGCTCGGATTTTTTGCAGGTCTGATTTGGGGCGGGGTCCGCTGGATCTTGTACAGTCTGAAATTTACAAAGGTGGTGCCCGGTTTTTTGGCAGAGCCGTTTTTCAAGCATGACTTTTTGGTAAAAGCGGAAGGCCATTTAACGGGTTATCTGTTTTTTATCGTGTTTTCCATCCTGTCGGCGCTGCTGTATGCGCTGCTGTTCCGGAGGCTGAAAGGGCCGCTGCCGGGCTTGGTGTATGGCGTGTTGTGGTGGTCCGTGCTTTATTTGGCTTGTTCACGCCTGTTTTTGCTGCTCCCGCCGTTCAAACTGGACTGGGATTCCGCCGTCACGGATTTTTGCGTATTTTTGCTGTGGGGAATGTTTATCGGATATACGACGGCGTTCGAATATACGGACGAGCGAAAGCGGGACCGTCAGATGAAAATGGCATAAGCGATTCCTCGTCAAGGGAATGGGGGCACAGCATTAATTCCGTGTGAGGATTCGTGCGAGGAATCACGCAAGGATTCATGCAAGGATTCACGCAAGGATTCATGCAAGCAAAAAAGCGGCCGTTCTTTTTGGCGGATGCGCGTACTTGGAATGCCGGGGTGCTTCTCAAGGGCGATAGCGTTGTGTTAAAATAGCATGTGGCTATTTTCGAGAGGGGAAATGGATATGAGCGATCGCGTGAACAAGCTGCGCGGCGTACTGCAGGACAACGGACTGGATGCGTTGCTGGTGACCAGCGATATCAACCGCCGTTACCTGACCGGTTTTACCGGCTCGTCGGGGTATGTCCTGCTGACAATGGACAACCAATATTTTTTAACCGATTTCCGGTATATGGAACAGGCTTCCGAGCAGGCGGCCGGATGGACCGTCGTCCAGCACGGACCCAAGTTTATCGAAACGGTACAAGAACTGCTTCCGAAGGGAAATGCGCGTGTCGGTTTTGAACAGGATCACGTTACGTTCAGCGCGCATGCCGCTTATGCGGAAGCCCTGAAATCCGCCGAACTGGTGCCGGTATCCGGCGCAGTCGAGGATTTGCGGAAGTTCAAGAGCGAAGAAGAACTGAAAACAATGCGCCGCGCGGGCGAGCTTGCGGATGCGACATTCCGTCACATTCTGAATGTGATCAAACCGGGAATGACCGAGCAGGACGTCAACCTCGAAATGGAGTTTTACATGCGGAGCCATGGGGCGACCGGGTCGTCTTTCGATACGATTGTCGCATCGGGAGAACGGTCGGCGCTGCCGCACGGCGTAGCAAGCAGCCGCGTGATCCAGGGGAACGAATTTGTAACCTTCGACTTCGGGGCGCTTCTCGACGGGTACTGCTCCGATCTGACGCGTACAATTGCGCTTGGACAGCCGAATCCGAAGCTGAAGGAAATTTACGACATTGTGCTTGAAGCCCAGCTCTATTCGCTGGAGAACATCAAGCCGGGAATGACCGGACGCGAATGCGACGCGCTGGCGCGGGATATCATCACCCGCTACGGTTACGGCGAATACTTCGGCCACAGCCTGGGCCACGGCCTTGGCATGGAAGTGCATGAGGAGCCGCGCGTATCCAGGCTTAGCGGCGATGTAATGCAGCCGGGCATGGTGATTACGGTGGAGCCGGGGATTTATTTGCCGGGTATCGGCGGCGTGCGGATTGAGGACGACGTTGTTATCACGGAGAACGGCATTTCTCTTCTGACGCATTCGTCGAAGGAGTACACGGTACTGTAATTCTGTTTTATGAGGGCCGGAATTTTTGCCGGCCCTTCTAAAGCATTTTGCATCATTTATAGCCGGGAAGGTTAAATGTTCTCATAGGCTCTCGCTTCGGCGACCGGTGAACGGGCCGCCCGTCGAACTATCGATCCAGGAGGGATTTGCATTGATTTCAGTTAACGATTTGAAAACAGGCTTGACCGTAGAGGTGGAAGGCGATATCTTTACGGTTATCGAATTCCAGCACGTAAAACCAGGTAAAGGCGCGGCATTCGTTCGCACCAAGCTGAAGAATCTCCGCAACGGCAACACAACCGAGCGCACGTTCCGCGCAGGCGAGAACATTGGACGCGCCCAAATCGAAAACCGCGGCGTACAGTATCTGTATGCAAGCGGACAAGAGCATGTGTTCATGGACAATGAGACCTATGACCAGTTCAGCCTTGACCAGGATCAGCTGGAATGGGAACTGAACTTCCTGAGAGAAAACATGACGGTGAACATCGTCAGCTATCAGGGCGAAATTCTCGGCATCAACCTGCCGACAAGCGTGGAGCTGAAGGTTGTAGAAACCGAGCCGGGCGTAAAAGGCAACACCGCGCAGGGCGCAACGAAAAACGCGAAGCTGGAAACCGGCCTTAACGTTCAGGTTCCGCTGTTCATCAACGAAAACGACGTGCTGCTGATCGACACGCGGGAAGGCAAATACATCTCCCGCGCGTAAGGATTAACAGCGATCGGCACCATAACGTGCCGGAAGAAATCAGGCTTGTCCGCCGCAGTAACTCCTGCGGGCGGACAAGCCTTTTTGCTGTATATTTGAGTGTTGAAGAAGTGAACATCCGGGGAACAAACGCGTAAAAAGGTTTGCAATATACGGTGAGGGGGTATATGGATAAGGGGAATACCAACATTAGAGTCGAAAGGAGAGTTTCACATGAACCATTCTCATTCGAACACTAAGTCCTTGTCCGCCGCCCTTACTCCTGAAATGCAGGCCTGCATTGAGGCATGCCTGCGATGTATGACCGCATGTAATTTGTGTTACCGCGCCTGCCTGGAGGAGGAGCATTTGGAGATGATGCGGGATTGTATCCGGCTGGACCGCGAATGTGCGGAGCTGTGCGAGTTCGCGGCCAAGACCATGCAGATTGGCGCGGCCTATGCCAAGGACATTTGCCGCGCCTGCGCAGATATGTGCCAAGCCTGCGGCGACGAATGCGCCAAACATGAAGCCGCGCACTGCAAAGAATGTGCGGACGCCTGCTACGCCTGCGCGGAGGCATGCCGGAAGATGGCGGCGTAGAACTCATGTCTAGACATAGAACTTGTGCCTTGGTGTAAAAATTCATTCCTATTAATGCGGCGGAACCGCCCGGAGCAGAAATTACCGGGCGGTTCTTTTACCGTCCAAAATAAAACTTTAGCGCAATCCCGCATTTCGTATTATACTTGTTTAAAGCGGGAAACCGAAAATAGACTACATAGACTGAAGTTGGGAGTGAATGAGGCTTTGTCACTTTATGTCATGAAATTTGGAGGCAGCTCCGTTGGGGATATCGAGCGGATGCAGCGTGTAGCCAGACGCATTGCCGACAAGCAGGATGAAGGTCACCGCTGCGTCGTGGTCGTCTCGGCGATGGGGGATACGACGGACGATCTGATCGACCAGGCGAAGCAGCTGAACGCCTCCCCGCCCGCGCGGGAAATGGATATGCTGATGACAACCGGAGAACAAATCTCCATTGCGATGCTTTCTGTGGCGCTGCATGCGATCGGCCGCACGGCCGTGTCTTACACCGGCTGGCAGGCGGGCTTCCGCACAGATGAGGTGCATGGACGCGCCCGCATTACCGAAATTGTACCCCGCCGTGTGCTCGAAGCACTCGAACGGGACAGCATTGTGATTGTCGCCGGTTTCCAAGGCATGACGATCGACGGAGAGATTACCACGCTGGGCCGCGGCGGGTCGGATACGACGGCCGTAGCGCTGGCTGCAGCCATCAAAGCCGATGTCTGCGAAATTTATACGGACGTGGACGGTATCTACTCCACAGATCCCCGGATTGTGAAATGCGCCCGCAAGCTGCAGGCGATCTCGTACGACGAAATGCTCGAGCTGGCCAATCTGGGCGCAGCCGTGCTGCATCCGCGCGCGGTGGAGTACGCCAAACAGTATCAAGTCAAGCTGGTGGTCCGGTCGAGCTTTAACCATAATGAAGGAACGGTAGTGAAGGAGGAGGCAAGCATGGAGCAGGGCGTAGTGGTAAGCGGGATCGCGTACGATAAGAACGTGGCGCGGATCAGCATTTTGGGCGTAGCCGATATTCCAGGTGTGTTAGCCCAGGTATTCGGCAAGCTGGCCGATGAAAGCGTCAATGTCGATATTATCGTACAAAGCGGTGTGATGAACGGAGAAGCGGACTTCTCCTTTACCGTATCGCTGGAAGATCTGGACCGCGCCAAGCAGGTGATCGAGCAGATCCGCGGTGAACTGCCTTACCGTGAAGTCACCTCCGAGGATAACCTGGTCAAGGTATCGATTGTTGGCGCAGGCATGGTCAGCCATCCGGGTGTGGCTGCGCAGATGTTCGAAGTGATCTCCGAGCAGGGCGTAAGCATCAAGATGGTCAGCACGTCGGAAATTAAGGTATCGTGTGTGATCGACTCCGGCAACCTGCAGACCGTCATCCGTGCGCTGCATACCGCTTATAACCTGGACACCGACGAGCAGGCGTTTGTCGGCGGACCTCAGGACCGCAGATAACAGAGCCAGCGCGTACGCTGGCCAGGACTTTCATCAGCACTACTGTACGCGAAGGTTCGCATAAGGATATAGCATAAACACAAAGCCGGCCGGTCAGGGAGCAAATTATCCCCGACCGGCCGGCTTTGTGTTACCCTGTATTGTTCGCTGGCCGTTCCGCCCGCAATATCCATATCCTATCGAAACCCACCATCAGGCGAGCCTTCGGAACCGGCCCATAATTTCGACCGTCTCCAGCACATTCACAAAAGCGTGCGGATCGATTTCCTGAATCGCCCGCCGCAGCTCTGTCAGCTCATAGCGTGTCGTTACGGTCATCAGCATGGCGTTGCCTTCATGGCTGTATCCGCCTTCGGCATCGACCACCGTTACACCGTGCGGCAGCTTGTTCAGGCGTTCCAGCATGCTGCTGCGTTCTTTGGTCACAATAAAGCAGGTCAGTTTCACATGCCGGATATGGATCATATCGACCACCCGGCCTTTCACGAAGGTACACAGCATGGCGTACAGCGCGAGATCCCAGCTTTTGAAGAAGCCCAAAGTCAAGATCACGAGTCCGTCCATGACGAACAGCACATTTCCCATCGGGATGTCTCTTTTACGCGAGATAATGGACCCCAGAATATCGAAGCCGCCGGAAGAACCTCCAGCACGCAGCGAAAATCCAATCCCCCCGGCAATAATTACCCCGCCGAAGATCCCAGCCAGAATCGGGTCGCTGGTTACCTTTACAGCCGGTATGACCGTCAGGAACCAGGTAGTGCATCCGACGGACAGCAGGCTCAGCAGGATATACTTGCGGCCCACCGCAGCCAGACCCCAGATTATGATCGGTAGATTGATAAGAAAATAGTAAAGCGAAATGTACTTCGGGTTCGTTAAATAACCGAGCACCGAAGCCAGACCCGCCACCCCGCCGCTGAGCAGCTGATGGGGCACAAGGAACAGCTTCAGTCCGCAGGCAACCAGCAGTGCGGAAAAAATGATAACGACGACTTCCCGCCCCCGATTTACCACATTTTCCATACGCTGCGGCACCACGATACGGCCAATACCCATGACTATGATCCCTTCTTTTCTATGAGTTCTGTACTCTGCCAACCAAAAATATATTTTATCACATTGATGATATTTTTTTATCGATTCTTTTGCCGTGATTTCGCTCACGCCGGGCCTGTCCAATGTTGTAAGCCGGTTAGGAGCGCTTAGCAGGGTATATACGGCGTTTTTCGCGATCTGGAGGCGATTTCCATAAGGATTCTATGCTTCTTCCGATAGGTTGTCTAAATGAATGGCTGTCCGCATATCCATTATACAAACGAACTGCCGCCGGTCTGCCTTTTGATAGAGAGTCTGCCAGAGGGCCGGGGCGGCGGGGAAAAGGAGTGAAAACGGATTGGACAAGTACGTAAGCTGGATGGCAATCCTTCGGATTTTATCCGGAAGCGTGGAAATTACAGCAGCCCTGATCATGCTCCGGCTGAACCAGGTGGACAAAGCGCTTGCCGTGAATTCCACCCTGGCGCTGGTCGGTCCCACGGTGCTGGTCGCTACGACGGCGATTGGACTGACAGGCATGGCGCACGACCTCTCCTGGGGCAAAATTGCATGGATCGCGTGCGGCGTCAGCTGTCTCTTAATCGGGATTCTCAAATCTTGATAGATTCGCAGACATAATCCGTCCGGACAGGCATAAATATGGAATAAACCGAATCACAGGACAACTTGGGGGGCGTGTTTTGATGCCGAATGACTGGTTATCTTTGTTTCCGGAAAAAATCAGGCTCCCGCTGTCCCGTCTCCCCGCCTCTATCCGGGATATGGCCGAGGAAGTGCGCATCCGCGAGGAGCGGGCGCTCGAAATCAACGCGGCGGGCCGATACCATTTCGTCACCCCGGAGGGCGGGCTTACCGACGATCCGGAACAGGCGTACAAGCCCGACCGGGAGGACAGCAGGCGTCTGCTCGATTTTATCAGCAATCATTCGCTGTACACGATGGAAGAGGAACTGCGCAAGGGCTTCGTCACCGTGCCCGGCGGCCACCGGATCGGACTGGCCGGACGGACTGTGCTTAGCGGCGGAGGCGTCCAGCATCTGCGCGACATCGCCGGCTTTAATGTCCGGATCGCTAGGGAGATCAAGGGTGTCGCCGACGGCATTCTGCCTTATCTGCTGGAGCCGGGAAAAGGCCGTGTGCTGCACACTCTAATCCTCTCGCCGCCGCAGCAAGGCAAAACGACGCTTATCCGCGATCTGGCCCGCCAGCTGTCCGCCGGCGGACAAGGCCGGCGGGAGAGCAGACCCGGCTTCAAGGTAGGGATTGTTGATGAACGTTCCGAAATCGCCGGCTGCCGCAAAGGCGTGCCAACCTTTGATGTCGGGCCGCGGACGGACGTGCTGGACGGCTGCCCGAAGGTGGAAGGCATGATGATGATGATCCGCTCCCTGTCGCCCGATGTGCTCATCGTAGACGAAATCGGACGCCCGGAAGACGCCGACGCGGTTGCCGAAGCGCTCCATGCCGGGATTTCGGTTATCGCGACGGCCCACGGCCGGGAAGCGGCCGAGCTGAGCCGCCGCCCGGGACTTGGGCAGCTGATGGAGCACCGGCTGTTCGAGCGGTATTGCCTGCTGAACCGCACCGAGGCGGGACTGTCCTTCCGCATATTGGACGGGCAGCGGCGGGCGCTGCTGCTTGTGACCCCAGGCGACAAAGGAGGCGGCGTCCGTGCTTAAGCTGCTGGGAGCGATGCTGATTCTCGCGGCGGCGACGCTGGCGGGTTATCAGCGGGCGGCGCAGTATGCCGACCGTCCGCGCCAGATCCGGGGGCTGATTGGAGCGCTGCAGCGGCTGGAAACCGAAATTCAGTACGGCTACACGCCGCTGCCGGACGCGCTGAAGCGCATCGCGTCCCAGTCGCGTGAGCCGCTCCGGCGGCTGCTGGCTGAAGCGGCGGCGCAGATGGAGCCGCCGCAGGAGCGGACCGCGGAGGAAGCGGTCGGCGACGCGCTGGAGAAGCACTGGGGCGGGACGAGCATGAAAGCTGCCGAACGTGAAGCGGTCCGCCAGCTCAGCTGTTCGCTGGGGACGAGCAGCCGCCAGGATCAGGTGAACCATATCCTGCTTGCGGTCCAGCAGCTGAAGCAGGAGGAAGCGGCCGCGCGGGAAGATCAGGTCAAATATGAACGCATGAGCAAAAATCTCGGTCTGCTGCTTGGCGCACTGATCGTCATTTTGATCCTTTAGCGAGGTGCCATAAATGAATATAGAAGTCAACGCGATCTTCCAGATCGCCGGGATCGGCATCATCATCGCCATGATCCACACGGTGCTCAAGCAGATGGGAAAAGAAGACATCGCCCACTGGGTGACCGTCATCGGATTTGTCGTCGTGCTGTTCATGGTCATCCGCATGCTGGACGGGCTGCTGCAGGAAATCAAGTCGATTTTCCTGTTCCAGTAGGTTCGCCATGGAGATCATACAGGTTGTGGGCGTAGGGCTGATCGCGACCGTACTTATTCTGGTGCTGAAAGAGCAGAAGCCGATGTTTGCTTTTTTGCTGACAGCGGGCACGGGGATTCTGATCTTTCTGTTCCTGATCGATAAAATCGGCATGGTTGTCTCCACGCTGGAACGGCTGGCGGAGTCGTCGGGCATGAAGCTGGTCTATCTGAAGACCGTGTTCAAAATCATCGGCATCGCCTATATCGCGGAATTCGGCGCACAGGTGGTGCGGGATGCGGGCCAGGAATCGATTGCGTCAAAAATCGAGCTTGCGGGCAAAGTCCTGATCATGGTGCTGGCTGTGCCGATCATCGGCATCATCATTGAAACGGTGCTGAAGCTGCTGCCGGCCTAACGTGCAGGGGAAATGAATGTCTTGAAGCTGCAGGACACCGCAAAACGCCGCGGAAGGAAAGGCGGCAATAGCCCGCCGCACGATGCTGCGAAGGGCAGCTGGGAATCGCATTGAGGGGTAAGGAAAATCCGCCGGATAACGGAAAAAAAGAAAGGAGTGACGTTCATGCGAAAAGTGTTCCGGCCCCCGAAGCTTTTGGCGGCACTATTCCTGATTGTCCTGCTGTTCTTCCCGTTTTCAGAGGCAGAGGCAAAGGGCGCTTCCGCTTCTCCGGTGGATCAGTGGGTGAAGGAGCAGGTCGACGCGCTGCCCAAAGATCAGGTCGAAACGTACTGGAACCGGCTGATGAAGGAATATGGCGGTTTTTTCCCGGAGGGGGCGCCGCCAAGCCTGGCGGAAATGCTGGTGGGCGGCAAAGGCTTCAGCCTGCGGGATGCGCTCTCCGGTCTCGGCGCCTACATGTGGCATGAGGTGCTTTTTAACGGTAAACTCCTGGTCACGATTGTCATGATCAGCGTGCTGAGCATGGTGCTGGAGACGCTGCAGACTGCTTTTGAGCGAAAAACGGTCAGCAAGGTGGCGTACACAATCTGTTATCTGGTGGTGCTCGTCATCGCCGTTAACAGCTTTAATGTCGCCGTCGGGTATGCCAAAGAGGCAATCGACCGGATGGTCGAATTTATGCTTGCGATGATTCCGCTGCTGTTTGCGCTGCTGGCTTCGATGGGCGGCATTTTGACCGTATCGGTGACCCACCCGTTAATTGTGTTTATGATCCATACGATTGGCGGCATGATCCACCGCGTGATATTCCCGCTTCTGTTTTTTTCGGCAGTGCTGCATCTCGTCAGCGACATCTCGGACAAGTACAAGTTGACCCAGCTTGCGGGATTGCTGCGAAAAGTCGGCATGGGCGTGCTCGGTGTGCTGTTTACCGTTTTTCTGGGCGTCATTTCCGTCAGGGGGATCACCAGCTCGGTGACCGACGGCGTGACCATCCGGGCGGCGAAATACATTACAGGCAACTTTGTGCCGGTGGTCGGCAAAATGTTTGCGGACGCCACCGACACGGTGATTACCGCGTCGCTGCTGGTCAAAAACGCGATCGGGCTGTCGGGCGTTATTATCATCTTGTTTTTATGCGCCTTCCCGGCCATCAAGATTCTGGTGCTCGCTCTGATCTATAATGTGGCCGCGGCTGTGATGCAGCCGCTGGGAGAAACGCCGATTGTATCCTGCTTGTCCACGATAGGCAAAAGCATGCTGTATGTGTTCGCTGCGCTGGCTGCCGTATCGCTGATGTTTTTTCTGGCGGTTACCATCATGCTCACGGCGGGCAATGTCACCGTCATGATGAGATGACGAGAGGAGGGGGAGGAGAATGGCCTGGCTGGGCGGATGGCTGAGAGAAATCGTCATCATCGTGCTGCTTGCCGCTTTTGTGGACCTGCTGCTGCCGAGCCGTTCGATGGAGCGGTATGTCCGGCTTGTCCTGAGCCTGCTCATTCTGCTGACCCTGCTCAGTCCGGTCGTCTCCCTGCTCAAAGGCGACGCGGCCGCGGAGCTTAGCGCCGCAATGGGGCTTGGCGGCCCGGAAAAGGCAGCGGACGAGGAACTGGCCAAAATCATGGCGGAGGGCCAGCGGATTGAGGCTGCCCGCCAGACGGAGAGCCTGGAGCTGGTCGCTATGGAGGCTGCCAAGCAGATGAAAGCGCAAATCCGTGCGCAGACGGGAGAAGAGCCGGCCGATGTCGAGGTCAAGCTGAAGGCGGAGCCCGAAAGCGGCGGCCGGGGAGAGATCGTGCCCGTCATTGAAACGGTGCATGTCACGTTTCGCGCTAATCCGGCGAAGCCGAATGGCGGGCCGGACGATGCTCCCGAAACCGGGCAGCCTGGGATCCGGCCGGTGGAGCCGGTGGTCATTGAAGTCGGCGGCGCGCCGGCGGGAGAAAGCGGGCCGGATGACCGGGCGCTCCCCGCATCAGCGGAGGCGGCGGAGCAGGATGCGGCGGACGCAAACCGCCGGACTGCGGTTGTAAAGGCGCTTGAAGCGGCCTGGGGGTTGACGGACGGACAAATTCAGGTGTCGGATGGCGCAGCAAAGACTTTTGGAGAGGAATAACGGGGGATAGACAAGCATATGTTGACTTAGGAGGGACAAGGCCTTGGGTAAATGGCTGAAAAAACTGGAGCAGTGGGCCGGCGGAGGCTCGGACAGTCCCGGCCGGAAGCAGACGTTCCGCTGGCTGATCATTCTGGGACTGCTGGGCGCGGCGATTATTTTGTTCAATTCCTTCGTGCATGTGAAGAAGCTCGACACCGGCACTACGGGGCGGGAGCCGCCCGGCGGCGTATCCGCACAGGAAACGCTGGGACAAGGCCAGGGAGGCGAGCAGACACCCTCGGGAACCTTTGACGGAATTGAGCAGGCGATGGAGCAGCGCACTAAAGAAATCCTGGAGAAGATCGTCGGTGTCGGAACCGTGGATATTATGGTAACGGTGGACTCGACGGAAGAACTGGTAGTGCAGCGCAATATGAATGACTCCCAGCAGCTTAGCGAAGAAACGGACGCCAGCGGGGGCAAGCGCCATACGACGCAGTACACGCGGGACGGGGAAATCGTCACCTACTCGCAGTCCGGCAATGAAACACCAATTGTAACCAAACGCATTAAACCGCAGGTAAGGGGGGTGCTTGTCGTGGCCAAAGGGGCCGAAAACCAAACGGTGCGTACCCTGATCACACAGGCGGTGGAGAAAGGGCTGAACGTGCCCGAGTACCGCATCTCCGTCGTGCCGCGCAAGCAGGAGTAGTATTTATTATTGAAGAATAGAAGGAGGAAGTAACGATGAACGGCAAAAGACAGACAATCTGGTTGGTTTCCATGCTGAGCTTGATGGTCGTGCTGTCCGCTTACTATCTGTTTACGGAGGACTCCGGTCCCAAGACGGCGGTGGATACGGCGATCCAGGCGGAAAATACAACACCCGGGGCAGTAACGGTGTCAGAAGAGGACGGCATCGTTGTAAACGAAGTCGTCACAGACGGCCAAGTCGTACAGAATGCCGGACAAGAAACGGGAACTGCTGCCCCGAACACGACAGACGCCGCAGGAGCAACTGGAGAACAGATGGCTGCAGGCGGAGAGAACCAAACGGCCGATCCGGCAGCCGGAGAGAAAACCGCCTCTTCGGATAAAGAGGCGGCAGGCAAGGATACAGCTAAGGATAACGCAGGCAAGGATACCGCCGCTGCACAGGATGGCAAAGAGACAGCAGCGAAACCCGAGGATAACGCAGCCGGCGGAGAACAGACGGCTTCCGCCAAAGAGGAACCGAAAACCGGGGAGGCTGCGGAAGGCCAAACAGCCGCCGCTCCCGAATCCGATATGGCTAAAGACGACGCAGCCGTTCTGAAGGAAGTGGAGTCCCAAAGCGCTTCTTACAGCAGCATGTTTTCGGATTATCTGCTGGACCGCGAGCAGAAAAACCTGAAGGAACAAAACGACCTGCTCGCCGCCATCAACGATATGAGCAAAACGCCGGAAGACAACGCGGCCGCGCAGGAGAAACTCCGCTCCCTTGAAGAAAAGGAATCCAAAATCACCGGTATCGAAGAACAGCTTCAGCAGAAGTATGGTGAAGCGATCGTGAAGGAAGAAAACGGCAACAGCTACAAAGTGGTCGTACGCAGCGACAAACTGGATGTGAAGCAGGCGGTAGGCATCGTTGACCTGGTAATGAAAGAACTCAGCGTCGCCCAAAACCAGATCAGCGTGCAATACGTCTCGAAGCAGTAATCAACCGAATAGGCGCGGGGAGGGTCGTCCGTAGCGGGCGGACAAGCGCGGAAAATGGCGAAAGTGCTCGGGTTGTCCCGGGCTCTTTCCATTTCGCGCGTTTGTGATATAATACATAAAGTTATCCGCCCGAAGCGGTTTCGAGAGAAAGCTGAAGGAGTGAACCGATGCATGTTCAAGTTAAACGAGATAAAGGAATTGATCGAATTGCTCGACCAGACCACCTCCGTGCACGAGCTGGAGATTGACAGCGAAGGCATGAAGCTGGCGATCCGCAAGCCGAACCGGCAGGGAGCGGACAGTCCGCAAGCCCCTTCGGCCGTCTATTCCTATCCATTTACGCCGGTCCCGCAGCAGCAACAGACACCTCCCCCGCAGGTTCAAGCGCCGGTAGAAGGCGCAGGAGCGGCAGGGGCGCAGCCGCCCGCATCCGCCGCAGAGGGTTCTCTACATAAAATCGTCTCCCCTATGGTAGGAACGTTCTACACCGCCGCTTCACCGGACAGCCCGCCTTTTGTCGGCGTTGGCGACCGCGTGAACGAGAAGACCACCGTCTGCATCATTGAAGCGATGAAGCTGATGAATGAGCTGGAAGCGGAAGTCCGGGGCGAAATCGTCTCCGTGCTGGCCGAGAACGGCCAATTGGTGGAATACGGACAGCCGCTGTTCCTGGTCAAACCGGAATAACCGGCCGCTGGCCGGCGCTTGCTGCTTGACGCAGCCGCAGCCGGGCCTGCCGGACGAATCCGGCCGAGACAAGCGTGCCGGGCCTGACAGAACGTTTAGGAGGAAACGCATGAACATTCAAAAAGTGCTGGTTGCCAACCGGGGCGAAATCGCGGTGCGCATCATCCGTGCCTGCCGCGAGATGAACATCGCCACCGTGGCGGTCTATTCCGAGCCGGACCGCGATTCGCTGCATGTCCGGCTGGCAGATGAAGCTTATTGCATCGGACCGATGGCTTCCAAGGACAGCTATCTGAACTTTACGAATATTATGAGCGTGGCAACGCTTACCGAATGCGACGCCATCCATCCCGGTTATGGATTCCTGGCCGAGAATGCGGATTTCGCCGAAATTTGCGAGTCCTGCAACATTACATTTATCGGCCCATCGCCGGACGCCATTAACCGGATGGGGGACAAGGCTGTCGCGAAGGATACAATGAAGAAGGCCGGCGTTCCGGTTATTCCCGGCTCCGACGGTCTGATCGGCGATGTCGAGGAAGCGGTGATGCTGGGCCGCGATATCGGTTATCCGATTATCGTTAAGGCCACAGCGGGCGGAGGCGGCAAAGGCATCCGGATCGCAGAGAACGAAGAAGACCTGATCCGCCAGATCACCGCCGCCCAGCAGGAAGCGGAGAAAGCGTTCGGCAATCCAGGCGTTTACCTGGAGAAGTATCTGACCGGCATGAAACATGTCGAGATCCAGATTATCGCCGACAATCACGGCAACGTCGTCCATTTAGGCGAACGCGACTGCTCCGTGCAGCGCCGCCGCCAGAAGCTGGTCGAAGAAGCGCCCTGCCCGGTGCTTAGTCCGGAGATCCGTGAGGCGATGGGCGAGGCCGCCGTACGGGCCGCGCTCGCCGTCAACTATTCGGGAGCGGGAACGCTGGAGTTTCTGCTTGGACCTGACGGACAATTTTATTTCATGGAGATGAACACCCGGATTCAGGTGGAGCATCCGGTAACGGAGCTTGTAACCGGCGTGGATCTGATTAAGGAAATGATCTCCGTCGCCGAAGGTCATCCGCTGTCCTTCAAGCAGGAGGATATCGTGATGAACGGCTGGTCGATCGAATGCCGGATTAACGCGGAAGATCCGGCCAAAGGGTTTATGCCGTCGCCGGGCAAAATCAGCTTTTACCTGCCTCCCGGCGGTCCTGGAGTGCGGGTAGACAGCGCTGCTTACCCGGGCTACATGATTTCGCCGTTCTACGATTCCATGATCGCGAAGCTGATCGTGTGGGCGCCAACGCGCCGCGAAGCCGTCGCCAAGATGAAACGCGCTTTGGCCGAATTTGCCGTAGAAGGCATACATACGACCATTCCGTTCCATCAGAAGCTGCTGGAGCATCCGGTTTTCCTGGACGGCAATTTTGACATCAAGTTCCTTGAAGAAAATGAAATTTAGGACAGATTGGGCTTGTTTGTCATAAACTACGGCAAATGATATAGTATGTTTAATAAGAAACGTGCAAGCAGCGCTTGGTACATGACCATTGAAAGGTGTGGAGGCAAAAGATGAGTACACTGCCGACGGAATTCGAGCGGACCGAGATCGGAGAAATCCAGATCGCTCCGGAAGTGATTGAAGTAATTGCCGGTCTTGCGACGGTGGAGGTTAAAGGCGTCGCAGGCATGAGCGGCGGATTCGCCGGAGGGATCGTGGAGCTGCTTGGCCGCAAGAACCTGTCCAAGGGCGTAAAAGTCGAAGTCGGCCAGCGGGAAGCCGCCGTGGATGTGTCCGTCATTATTGAATACGGCTACCGCCTGCCCGAAGTGGCGTCCGAAATTCAGCGCAACGTCAAACGCTCGATCGAGACGATGACCGGACTTACCGTTGTGGAAGTGAATGTGCAGATTCACGACGTGCAGTTCAAGAACGCCGAACGAGCCGAAGAGCCCGACGCGGCCGGCCGCGTGAAATAAACACCGGAACCCCATGCTTAAACCCCCGACTGTATGTCGAGGGTTTAGTCTAATTTAAGGGAGGTTGCTTTCGTATCGTGGCCAGAATTGTTGACAGGATCCTGCTGTTTTTATACAGTCTTGCGGTTGGTACACTTACCGTCCTATACATTCTAGTTCTTACCGATTCCATCCCGGACAGCAGCCTGCAGTTCCCGGACAGAACCACCCAGCTGATTGTCGGCATAACGGTTGCCGTACTGCTGCTGCTTCTCAGCCTGCGGTTTCTGTATGTGTCGCTGCGCCGCGGCCGTACCGCCGCAGCCCCTTCTGTGGACCAGCGCACCGAATACGGGGATATTCAGATCTCCATGGAGACAATCGAAAATCTCAGCCTCAAAGCCGCAGCGCGGGTGAAAGGCGTAAGAGATCTCCGGTCGCGCATCCGCGTCTCGCAGGCGGGACTGGAGATTATGATCCGGGCCGTCGTGGACGGAGAGCATTCGCTGCCGGTTTTGACCGGTGAAGTGCAGCGGCAGGTGCATGAATTTGTACAGGAGACAACCGGTATTCCGGTAGCGGATGTATCCGTCTATATCGCGAATGTCGCACAGGCTCCCAGCTTTAAGAGCCGGGTGGAATAGAGGTGAATTTCCCGATGAACTGGAAGGCGCTGTGGGAAAGTCACGGGGGACGGATCGCCGGGGTGGCGTTTGGCCTGGTGCTCGGTCTGGTTTATCTGATTAGCGGTTTTTGGGATATGCTGTTCTTTGCACTGGTAGTGTTCATTGGATATTCGCTCGGCAAACGGAAGGACGAGCCCCCTGCCCCCGATTTTCAGTGGGGCGCGGTGTGGCGGCGCCTTACGGACCGCTGGCGCGACTTTAGATGAACCGCGATATCTTATTCCGGCGGCGATAACGGCAGAAGACCAGGCATCGCCCCGGAAAAAAGATACGCGGTTTTTTTATTTGCCGGGACCTGGCTGGACCTGCCCGCGATGCCGTGAATATCCGTTACTGTAGACTGAAAGATTGAATGACAGGAAAGAGGAGCAGGCATGGAGGTTATTTAGAATTGTGGAGCGGCAGCGTAAGCCTTATTTTCGGAGTTCTGGGTTCTATCCAGACTGAATTCTAGGATTACAGGATGGCGGGGATGGCACGGAGGGAATTTGGAGATGGAGGAGCGAACGCGATTGCCTTTATTTTCGGAGTTCTCCCGCTAACTTATATACCAATCAAGAACTCTGAAAATAACAGCAACCGGAAGTCCCAAATTCGCCGCAGTGGCAGTCCCGCCCCACCTGTACGTCTTTCGTTCAGTCTATACGCACTACCGTTGAACTCCGAAAATAACAGCAACCGGAAGTCACGAATTCGCTGCAGTGACAGCTCTGCTTCACCTGTCCTTCTAAAGTTCAATCTATATAGGACAAAGTTTTTGTTTTGCAGGATTATTTGGGGGTCAAACCTTTTATACTAACAGAAGATCATAAGCCGTTAACGCCGGTTCGGATCAGGAAAGCGAAGGAGGCGCACATGAAAAGACGTGTCGCAAGGGAAATCGTGGTACAGAGCTTGTACCAAATGGAAATGAATGAAGTTGAAGCCGGAGAAGCGGTGGATATGCTGCTGGAGGAAGCTCTGGATGAAAACGAGACGGACCGCGTGATCAGCGGCGGGCCCGAAGCCAAAACCTATGTTTTGTCGCTGGTGAACGGAGTTTGGGAGGCCAAGGTCGCCATTGATGATATGCTGGAGCATTATTTAAAAGGATGGCAGATCAGCCGCCTGTCCCGGGTGGACCGCCAGGTGCTCCGGCTGGCCGCATACGAGATGATTTACACCAGCGATGTGCCGGCCAAAGTGGCCGTCAATGAAGCGATTGAACTCGCCAAGCATTTTGGCACCGAAGATTCCGGCAAGTTCGTCAACGGCGTACTCGGCAAAATGATCCAGGACCTGGAGCAGCTTAAAGGAAACGCTTCGAAGTAAACCGACCAACCGTATAATGTGCATCAAACCTTAAGGGGAATCCTTCCCGCCCATATCGGGAGGACACTATATTATTACTATTCAGGGGGAGAGAAGGTCATGACAGCAGCTTTGATCAGCGGTAAACAAGTTTCGGAGGAAATTCGTGCTGCGATCGCGGTAGAGGTCGCAGAGCTTACGCGCCGGGGAGCGACACCGGGTCTGGCCGTCGTCCTCGTGGGTGAAGATCCCGCTTCGCAGGTGTATGTACGGAACAAAGAGAAAGCTTGTCAGGATTTGGGCCTGTATTCGGAAGTGCACCGTTTGGCCGCGGAAACGACACAGGAGGAGCTGCTGGCGCTGGTTCACCGGCTGAACGGGGACGCGAGCATCGACGGGATTCTGGTGCAGCTTCCGCTGCCCAAGCATATCAACGAAAAAGCTGTGATCGACGCCATCGCCGCGGAAAAAGATGTGGACGGCTTCCATCCGGTCAACGTCGGAAACCTGATGATCGGCGACGACAGCCTGCTTCCCTGCACGCCGGCCGGCGTGATCGAGCTGATCAAACGGACCGGAATCGACATGGCCGGCAAGCACGCCGTCGTCATCGGCCGCAGCAACATCGTCGGCAAACCGGTGTCGCTTCTGCTTCAGCGGGAACATGCGACGGTTACGATGTGCCACTCCCGCACGGCGAACATGGCCGAGCTCGCCCGCCAGGCGGATATTCTTGTGGTGGCGATCGGCCGGGCCAACTTTATCGACGCCTCTTATGTGAAGCCGGGCGCTGTCGTCATCGATGTCGGCATGAACCGTCTGGACAACGGCAAGCTCGCGGGGGACGTTGATTTTGAGAGCGCCCGTGAAGTCGCCGGTTATATCACGCCGGTTCCGGGCGGGGTTGGACCAATGACCATCACCATGCTGATCAAAAACACGCTGACCGCCGCCAAGCGTCTGCGCGGATTGGAGTAACATTCCGATGCGGGATCAGCGGCAGGTCTATTCGATCAAGGATCTGAACCGATATATCCGGATGAAACTGGATTCGGACGGACTGCTGTCAGACGTATGGATCCGCGGAGAAATCTCCAATTTTACCCATCATGGCAGCGGCCATATGTATTTTACGCTGAAGGACGAATCAAGCCGGATCAAAGCAATCATGTTCGCCTCGCATAACCGCGGGCTGCCGTTTGTGCCAAAAGAGGGCGCGAAGGTTATCGCCCGGGGCAATGTAACCGTCTACGAACGGGACGGGCAATACCAGTTCTACGCCACGCATATGCAGCCGGACGGGATCGGCAGCTTGTATCTGGCGTATGAACAGCTTAAGCGGAAGCTGGAAGTGGAAGGGTTGTTTGCGCCCGAGCGCAAACGCCCGCTGCCCGCGTACCCGCGGCGGGTCGGCGTGGTAACCTCGCCGACGGGGGCGGCGGTGCGCGATATTTTGATTACGCTGCAGCGCCGGTATCCTCAGGTGGAAGTGACGCTTTACCCTGTCCTGGTACAGGGTAAAGGCGCGGCGCCTTCCATCGTCAAGGCGATCCGGCAGCTGAACGAGCTCGGCGAAGCCGACGTGCTTATCGTCGGGCGCGGCGGCGGCTCCCTGGAGGAGCTGTGGGCGTTTAACGAGGAGGCCGTCGCAAGGGCAATCGCGGGATCGCGGATTCCGGTCATCTCGGCCGTAGGCCACGAGACCGACTTCACGATCGCGGATTTTGCCGCCGACCTTCGGGCCGCAACGCCCACCGCCGCTGCGGAGCTCGCCGTGCCGCATGCCGGTGAGCTGAAGCACCGGCTGCGCCAGCTCGAGGAGCGGCTGCGGCAGAGCCTCCGCCGGCGCGCCCAGCGCGGCCGCGAGCGGCTCGCGATGCTGCAGCGCTCGCCGGCGCTCACCCGCCCGCGCCGCAGCCTGCAGCCGCACGCGCAGCGGCTGGACATGCTGCGGCAGCGGCTGGAGAGCGCCGCCGGGCTTCGCGCCGCACGCGCGAAGGAGCGCCGCGCCGCGGCGCATCACGGGCTGCTGCGCGTGGGACCGCGCGAGCAGGCCGTAGCGGCCCGCCGCCGGGCGGACGATGCCCGGCGGGAGCTGGGGAGCGCGATGGAGGCGATTTTGCGCAGCGCGAAGACGCGTTTTACTGCCGAGGTGCGCCAATTGGACGCGCTCAGCCCGCTGAAGGTCATGGCCAGGGGATACAGCCTGGTGTATGACGAACAGGAACAGAAACTGATCAAATCGCTGGAAGATGTACAGCTGGGCGATGTTGTGGTCGTCAAGCTGAATGACGGACAGATGAACTGCCAGGTATGGGAGATGAAGGAGGAGGCGACGCGCGATGACGAAGGAAACGGAGCTTGATTTCGAGCAGGCGATGGACCGGCTGGAGGCCATCGTCCGCGAGCTGGAGCACGGCGACGTGCCGCTGGAAAAAGCAATCGATTTGTTCCAGCAGGGAATGCAGCTGTCGCAGCTGTGCGGAGCGAAGCTGGAACAAGTGGAACGCAAGATCGAAATGATCGTAGAAGAAGACGGAGAGCTTCGCCGCAAACCGTATGGCGCTCCGCTGGAGGGAGACGGCGATGCAAGTCTCGGATAACGCGGGTTCGTCCGGGCGTCCGGATTTTGCCGCTTATATGGCGGAAGTAGGCGAAGCGGTCCATAATGAGCTGTCCGCCCTGTTTCCCAGCCACTGGGAGGTGCCGCAGAGCCTGCGCGAGAGCATGAGCTACTCGCTGATGGCCGGCGGCAAACGGCTGCGTCCGCTGCTGGTTGTTGCCGCCTGCGAAGCGCTTGGCGGCAGCCGGGAAGCGGCGTTGCCCGTCGCCTGCGCGATCGAGATGGTGCATACCTACTCGCTTATTCACGACGATCTGCCGGCGATGGATAACGACGATTACCGGCGCGGCAAGCTGACTAACCACAAAGTGTATGGGGAAGCGACCGCTATTCTTGCCGGAGACGGACTGCTGACCCACGCGTTTTACATGGTGGTCCAGGCATCCCGCCAGCATGGAGTGCCGGCCGAACGTGTGCTGTCGATCGTAGAGGATCTGGCCGAAATGGCAGGACCGCGCGGAATGGTCGGCGGCCAGGTGGCCGATATGGAAGGCGAGCAGGGAGAAACTGACTTGGACCGCCTGCGCTATATTCATCTGCATAAGACGGGTGACCTGATCGTATTTTCGCTGATGGCCGGCGGCCGGATCGCGGGTGCGGACGACCGCCAGCTGGAAGCGCTGCGCACGTTCGGTATGAATCTGGGGCTTGCATTTCAGATTCAGGACGACATTCTCGATCTGATCGGCGACGAAAGCAAGCTCGGCAAAAAGACGGGCAGCGACGTGCAGCAGCAGAAAGTGACATACCCGTATTTTATCGGACTTGATGCGTCCAAAGAGGAAGTGCGGGGCTTGACGCGGGAAGCGCAGCATGCGGTGATGGAGGGCGGCTTCAAGGATATATCGAGGCTGGTTGAAATTGCGGATTATCTTATGGCGCGCGATCACTGAGGTGTGATTGCAGATGCGTGATTGCAGATGCGTGGTTAATGATGCATGAGTACTGATGCATGAGTACTGATGCACAGTCACTTACTCGCTAATCATTGATGCACAATCTCCGAGGAGCGATCACTGATGCGCAATCTCTGATGCACGCTCGCAGAAGCGCTCTCAGAGAGGTAATTGCTGATGTATGCTGATTGTTGCATGAACACTGATGCTCAATCACTGTTGCGCGCTTGCAGAGCGCATTCACTCAATGCATGCTCACTGGGCTTGGACGATGCGATCATTGACGAATCGCCTCGCTTTGTTTTCTTCCGAAAAGCGGATTATGTTATAATGTAGGCTATAGTCTTTTTTAACAACAACGAGGAAAGCGGGGAATCAACGTGCTGCTTCCATCAATACATGATCCTGAGCAACTGAAATCGCTGTCGGTCGGGGACCTGAACACGTTGGCGGAGGAGATCCGCCAGTTTCTGATCGAGAAGCTGTCCGTTACGGGAGGTCATCTCGCATCCAATCTGGGAGTGGTGGAACTCACGCTGGCCCTGCATTACTGCTATGACAGCCCCCGGGATAAGTTTATATTCGACGTGGGCCACCAGGCTTACGTACACAAAATTTTGACGGGCCGCCAGGACCGGTTCGATTCGCTGCGCAAGCTGAACGGCCTGTGCGGTTTCGTGAAACGCAGCGAAAGCGAACATGACGTCTGGGAAGCCGGCCACAGCAGCACTTCGCTGTCAGCGGCAATGGGAATGGCGTTGGCGCGCGATCTGAAAGGCGAAGACAACAAGGTCATCGCCGTGATCGGCGACGGGGCGCTGACCGGCGGCATGGCTTTTGAAGCGCTGAATCATATCGGGCACGAGAAGCGCAAGCTGATGGTTATTTTGAACGATAATGAAATGTCCATCGCTCCGAACGTCGGGGCCATGCACAACTACTTAAGTAAAATCCGGTCCGACCGCCATTACCTGCGGGCCAAAGATGAAGTGGAAGGGCTGCTGAAGAAGATCCCGGCCATTGGCGGCAAGCTGGCCAAGACGGCGGAGCGGATGAAGGACAGTCTGAAATATATGATGGTGCCGGGTGTTCTGTTCGAGGAGCTGGGCTTTACGTACCTGGGACCGGTGGACGGACACGATGTGGAGAAAATGATCGACACGTTCCATCAGGCGGACAATGTGCAGGGGCCTGTGCTGGTGCATGTGCTGACGACCAAAGGCAAAGGCTACAAGCCGGCGGAAGCCGACTCGTACAAGTGGCACGGCATCACCCCTTACAAAATCGAATCCGGACAGGTGCTGAAGGCTGTCGGGAACCCGATGTACACCGAGGTGTTCGGCCAAACGCTGATCGAGCTTGGTTATGCCGACAAACGTCTGATCGCCGTTACGCCGGCAATGCCGGGCGGGTCAGGATTGTTCCCGTTCGCCAAGGTGTTCCCGGACCGGATGATCGATGTCGGGATCGCGGAACAGCATGCCGCAACGCTGTGCGCTGCACTGGCGATGGAAGGCATGAAGCCGGTGTTTGCAGTGTATTCCACCTTTATGCAGCGGGCGTACGACCAGATTGTGCACGATATCGCCCGGCATAACGCCAACGTAATGTTTGCCATCGACCGCGCGGGTTTCGTCGGAGCCGACGGGGAGACGCATCAGGGCGTTTACGACATCGCTTTTATGCGCCACATTCCGAATATGGTTTTGATGATGCCAAAAGACGAAAACGAGCTGCGGCATATGATGAAGACAGCGCTCGACTACAACGACGGGCCAATCGCTTACCGCTATCCCCGGATCAATGGTACGGGCGTGGAACTGGACAGCGAGCTCCGCAGCATTCCGATCGGCAGCTGGGAGCGCCTGCGTGCGGGCGACGAATATGCCGTGATCGCTTGCGGCCCGATGGTGCAGGTTGCGGAAGAGGCGGCCGAGCAGCTGAAGCGTGAAGGCATCCAGCTTGGGGTCGTGAACGCGCGGTTCCTGAAGCCGATGGATGACGCGATGCTGCTGGAGCTGGGCCGCACAGGCACCCGGATGATTGTGCTGGAAGAAGGAAGTCAGGCCGGCGGACTGGGCGGAGCGGTGCTGGAGTTTTTTGCCGAGCATGGCATGAATCCGCAGATTCAGCTGATGGGCGTGCCGGATATTTTTGTGGAGCATGGATCGATTAAGGAACAGCGGGCGCAGACAGGACTCACGGTAGAAGCGCTGTGCGGGCGCATCAAATCGATGATGGCAGTGCACGCTTATCCCTACGGCAAGACGACCAGCTCCTCCTGAGGAATAGGACCGAGCCTGGAGCGGCGGTCTGACCTGTGAGCGTTCTGAGCGTTAAGCGGGACCGTAAACCGCAGCTATAGGCCTGATTTTTGCAGCTAGGTATTATTTAACGGTCAACTGGGAGATGAAGATGGAACAAGGCAAAGAACGGATTGACGTCCTGCTTGTGGAGCAGGGATTTTATGAGAGCCGGGAGAAGGCGAAGGCGGCGATTATGGCCGGCCTCGTCCTGGCTGACGAAGAACGGATCGAGAAAGCCGGGATGAAAGTATCCCGGGCGGCGGTCCTGAAGGTAAAAGGGAATGTCCACCCGTACGTCAGCCGGGGCGGATTGAAGCTGGAGAAAGCGCTGAAGCAGTTCGGGATCGATCTCAGCGGCCGCACCATGCTGGATATCGGCGCGTCCACCGGAGGGTTTACCGACTGCGCGCTGCAGAACGGCGCAGCGTACGTCTATGCTATCGACGTAGGGTACAACCAGCTGGACTGGTCGCTGCGTAACGACGAGCGGGTTAACGTGATGGAACGGACCAATTTCCGTTACATGACCCCGCCCGATTTGAAAGGGCCGGCGCCGGACTTTGCCAGCATCGACGTCTCGTTTATCTCGCTCAAAATTATTTTACCTCCGCTGCTTGCGCTGCTGAAGCGGCCGGCCGACATCGCCGCGCTGATTAAACCGCAGTTCGAAGCAGGCCGGGAGAAGGTTGGCAAATCGGGTGTGGTCCGCGATTCCGCCGTGCATATCGAGGTGCTGAAAAATGTGCTGTCGATGGCTGAAGAGCTGGGTTACACCCTGAAGAACCTGACCTTTTCTCCCATTACGGGAGGCGAAGGCAATATTGAGTTTCTCGCCCACTGGAGACTGGAAGCGGACTCCGGCGGTGAGACGGCGGCGGCCGAACCGGCTGCCCGGCAGGATTATGCCGGAATCGCCGAGAAGGTTGTCAGGGAGGCATCCGGCACCTTCAGCGTGAACTCAACTCATGGAAACTCATCCAAGCGATGAGTTTCTTTTGCTGCCGTGGAAGGAGTTTGTTCGAGGCGGCGCGAATACATCACCGAGGTGATGAGCGGTGGCGGACGGTTCAACCCGGATCGTAATGGTGCTAATTGGCGTGGCTGTGGCGGTTTTTGTGGTGTACCGGTTCATCCTGTGGCTGCAAGCTTCGCCTAAGATCGGAGCGAATGCTCCCATCCCGCTGAACGAGGACATTGCTCCGCATCCTGCGGTGGATTTGCTGGAGGCCAGCGGGTATGAGGTGGTTGGCGGCAAGCTTCGTGTCCCGCTGTCTTTTGAGACGGGAGGGCAGCGGCTGTACAGCCGTTTGTTCATCGACTATGTCGCAGTGGACGGCGAGGAGCAGCTGTATCCAGTCCTGCTGGCCCGCCCGCGGCGGGTGGTGGAATGGACGGGCAGCGGCCTGCGGGATGCTGTGCTGCCGTATCTGCTCCTTTATCCGGACTGCGGCGGGGTACTGTATGTCGACGCTCAGGCGGGACAAATTCACCGGATCGCGCTGGCGCTGGATGACGGTGAATCGGATTAAAGATGCGCAAGAGATAACATGTGCGGCCATACGCGCCGCAACAACCCATCGGGAGGCAATGCATGAAAGGACAAAGGCATATCAAAATACGCGAAATTATCGCGCAGCGGGAGATTGAAACCCAGGATGAGCTGGTGGAAGCGCTGCGGGATTCAGGATTTCAGGTTACGCAGGCTACCGTGTCGCGGGATATCAAGGAGCTCCTGCTGATCAAGGTGCCGATGGACGACGGACGGTATAAATATTCACTGCCGACGGACCAGCGTTATAACCCGATCCAGAAGCTAAAGCGGGTGCTGGTGGATAATTTCGTAAATATCGATGCTTCGGCCAACCTCGTCGTCATGAAATGTTTGCCGGGAACCGCCAATTCGGTTGCGGCGCTCATTGACAATATCGAATGGCCGCAGATTATGGGAACGATCTCGGGTGACGATACGATCCTGATTATCTGCCGTAAGCCGGAAGACAGCGATACCGTTGTCGGGCAGATCATGGGGTACATTTCATAAATGAAGCGGAACTAACCGGACCGTAAAGCCCGGTTGGTCATCGGAGGTGTGGCAATCGTGTTAGAAATGTTGTCGATCCGCAATCTGGCAGTCGTGGAATCGGTGGATGTTCACTTTTATCCGGGATTCCATGTGCTGACCGGGGAGACCGGCGCGGGCAAGTCGATTATCATCGACGCTCTCGCGCTGATCGCCGGCGGCAGGGGTTCGGCGGATTCCATCCGGTACGGCTGCGACAAAGCCGAAATGGAAGCGCTGTTTAGTCTGCCGGAAGAGCATCCCGTGTGGGAGACACTGGAGCGTCTCGGCATCCGGGCCGACCGCGAGGAGCATTTGGTAATCCGCCGTGAACTGACCGCACAGGGCAAAAGCACCTCCCGCGTTAACGGACAAATGGTGAATCTCAGCATGCTGCGGGAAATCGGCGAACAGCTGGTCAATATTCACGGCCAGCATGAGCATCAGAACTTGCTCAAAGCGGAACGGCATCTGGGGCTGCTTGATACGTACGGCGAGTCCCAGATTGGACCGCTGAAGTCCATTTATCAGGAACGTTACAGCGCATTTGCGAAGGTGGAGAAGGAGCTGCGCGAGCTGCAGGAATCCAGCCAAAAAGCGTACCAAATGCTGGACATGTACCGGTTTCAGCTGGAGGAAATATCCGCCGCCGCATTAAAAGCCGGAGAAGATGAATGGTTGGCTGAAGAAAGGGTCAAACTATCCCACAGCGAGAAAATGATGGATTCGGTATCCGGCGCGTATGAATCGCTGTACGGCGGACAAGGCCTGGAGACGATCAGCAGCGTTATTTCCCGGCTGGAGGAGGCGGTCCGTTACGATGAAAAAGGATTGGGCCCTGTGCTGGAGCAGCTGCAGTCCGCTTATTATCAGCTGGAGGACGCCGCTTTTCAGCTTCGTGATTACCGGGAGGATATTGAGTTTAATCCCGGGCGGCTGGAGGAGGTCGAGAACCGGCTTGATCTGATTTCGGGCTTGCGGCGGAAATACGGCGACAGCATTGAGCAGATCTTAGCTTATTTTGCGCAGATTTCCAGAGAAAGCGAGCTGCTTGAGAACAAGGACGAGTACCTGGAAAAACTGACCGCGAAACGGAACGAACTGCTTGGAGGTCTGCTCGAAGCGGCGGGACGGCTCAGTGCAGCCCGGAGAAAATGTGCGGATGAGCTGGCCGCTCAAGTGGAGCTTGAGCTGAAGGACCTGCAGATGGAACGGACACGGCTGGAAGTGAAGCTCGAGCCGCTGGAAGACCCGCGCGGCGTGGAATGGGAGGGCAAACGGATTCGTCTGTCCCGTCAGGGGATCGACAGTGCCGAGTTCATGATTTCGCCAAACCCCGGAGAGCCGCTGCGCCCGCTCGGCAAAATTGCGTCCGGTGGCGAGCTGTCCCGGATCATGCTGGCGATGAAGAGCATTTTTGCCCGGACTGACGCCATCCCTGTTCTGATCTTTGATGAAGTGGATACCGGGGTAAGCGGCCGGGCCGCGCAGTCGATCGCCGACAAGCTGTACAAGCTGTCTGCTTCGTGCCAGGTGTTCTCCATTACTCACCTTCCGCAGGTCGCCTGTATGGCCGATCACCAGTACCTGATCCGCAAAAAAGTCGAAGACGGCCGGACGATGACCGAGGTCGAAGGACTGCTACAGGAGGAGCGGGTTAAGGAGCTGGCGCGTATGCTCGGCGGTGTCGAGATCACCGAAAAAACGCTGCATCATGCGCAGGAAATGCTGAATTTGGCGGAGGCCAGCAAGGAGGCCCAGCGTCTGCCGGGTTAATGTTTAACAGTTATAAAAGCCTGGGGGCAAGGTTATCTTATAGGTACGCAATTGGCGACCACCTTTTCGTCAAGCGAAAGAAGCAAAAGGGAGCGTGACAGCCATTGAAGCCTAACCTCAGGAAAGCACTTCCCGGTCTTTTTCTTGCCTTCTTTTTGAGTGTGTCCGGCGCTGCGGAACCGGTTCGGAGCCTTGCGGCGCCGCTTGCGTCGCTGTCAGGAGCGGAACCATCCTCGGCTGCGGCGGAGACGAACGGCTCGGGCATCGACCCGGATCTTCGGGTCATTCCCGGCGGTCAGACGATTGGTGTTAAAGTGAAATCCGCTGGTGTGCTCGTCGTCGGACATCATTATATCCAGGACGGCGGGGTCAAAATATCGCCGGGCGAGGACTCCGGTCTGCTGCCCGGCGATTTAATGGTCAGCATGGACGGGGTCAAGCTGGATGACGTGTCCAAGGTGAGCGGACTTGTCAAGCAGGCCGGAGAACAGGGGCGGCCGCTGGCGATCCGGTATCTCCGGGGCGGCAAAACGCACGAAGCCACATTAAAGCCCGCTTACGATGGCGGGGACAAAGTGTGGCGGCTCGGGCTCTACATCCGCGATTCCGCCGCGGGCGTAGGCACGCTGACTTTTTATGCCCCGAAGCAGGGGGTTTACGGGGCACTTGGACATGTCATCACCGATATGAACACGGGTACGCCGATTACCGTCGGCAGCGGCCAGATCATACAGTCCAGCGTGACTTCGATTGCCAAAAGCGAAGATGGCGATCCGGGCGAGAAACGCGCTCATTTTCTGAAGGAAAGCCAGGTGCTCGGCAACGTGGAGACCAACACGGAATTCGGCATTTTCGGGCGAATGAACCGCAGCCCTGGCCACAGTTTATACCGCGAGCCCATTCCCGTGGCTAAAGGGACTGAGGTCAAGGAAGGGCCGGCTGAAATTTTGACCGTCGTCGACGGCCAGCAAGTGGAACGGTTTAAAGTGGACATCATTCATGTATCCCGTCAATCGGAGCCGGCAACCAAGGGCATGGTCTTGCGCATCACTGACCCCCGCCTAATCGACAAGACCGGGGGCATCGTCCAAGGGATGAGCGGCAGCCCCATTATTCAAAACGGCAAGCTGGTGGGCGCGGTAACCCATGTATTTGTTAATGATCCGAAGTCCGGATACGGCTGCTTTATCGAATGGATGCTGCGCGATTCCGGCGCATCCGCACAGCTTGAACAAGCGGTACCTAATCTTAAGGCGATTTAGCCTTAAGATTTTTTTTGTCGAAACGTCCGGAATGAAATCGAATAATGAAATAAAATATTTCATTATAAAACAGGATTAAAAAAAAATAAAGAAAAATAATTTTCGACAGCAGGAAAAACAATCCAGGTGTCGAATTCATAAGCAAGGAAAACATGTTCCAGATATAAGGAGGAAGCAGACAGTGCAGAATATTGAAGTGTTGTTGGCCGACGATAACCGGGAATTCACCAACCTGCTTGCGGAATACATCTCGGAGCAGGAGGATATGACCGTTACCGGAATAGCTTATAATGGAGAAGAAGTGCTTCACATGCTGAGCGGCGCGCGCAAGGTTCCGGATGTGCTTATCTTGGATATCATCATGCCGCATCTTGACGGCCTTGGCGTATTGGAACGGCTTCGCGACATGGATTTGAACCCGCAGCCGAAGGTCATTATGCTGACGGCGTTTGGCCAAGAGAATATTACGCAGCGTGCAGTGCAGCTTGGCGCTTCATATTACATTCTTAAGCCGTTTGACATGGAAGTACTGGCTAACCGGGTCCGTCAGCTTGTTGGCACCCAAAATACGGTCACCTCGTCGTCTGCAAGCGCGCCTTCTTCCTACGGACTGTCGAAGTCCAATGTGGTTCCGCTGTCGAAGGGCAAAAATCTGGATGCCAATATCACCTCGATCATTCACGAAATTGGCGTTCCCGCCCATATTAAGGGTTATCAATATCTGCGTGAAGCGATCACGATGGTGTATAACAATATTGAAATCCTGGGAGCCATCACCAAGACGCTGTATCCGGCAATTGCCGAGAAGTTCAAGACCACCCCATCCCGGGTGGAACGGGCAATCCGTCATGCCATCGAGGTTGCGTGGACCCGCGGCAATATCGATTCCATCAGTCATCTGTTTGGCTACACAATTAATATCTCCAAATCCAAGCCAACCAACTCCGAATTCATTGCGATGGTGGCCGACAAGCTGAGAATTGAACATAAGGTGTCTTGAAAGCCTGGTGTTACGCGGGATAACGACGGAGAGTAGAAGGCTTTAGCTTTAGAGACAGCAGTTCATGTCCGCTCTTTGTCGTCAGTCGGAGAATCCGATTGATCGGTCGTCGGCGCGCGGCTCCGCAAATATTCCGTATTCACCCTTAGTTCAGCGCAACTTTCGTAATACTCTTGCTGAGTCCAGCCTATTGCTGTACCTGTTAGAACAACAGTCCTTTTTGGTCAACATCTATTTAGTGGACATTAAAAAATAGTAAGGCTGCAAACTGGCGTCGGGAATCTACCGGCGTCAGTTTTTTATTTGTCCGCAGTGTCTAGGCAATTGCCAGTGCCGGTATTTATTAAAAAGACCTCATTCCCGATAATAACTTTAATGGGATAAATAGTATTTTTTTGAAAGGAGAGATAGTAATGAAATGGATAAAGTCAATTTGCCAAGCCATCTTTTATGTATTCCTTGTCGTTGGATTACATCTGGTTGTTGTATCCCTTCTTGATATTAAAATAGAAAATTTTAATACAGAAGATATAAAGCCTTTAATTAAGGTATATATTCTGCCTGTTTTATTGAGTTTTATTAATGCTTTTATGTTTATCAGGACATTAAGAGGCAAATTCCATATTGTTTGGTTATTGGTCTCAATAATTCCAAGTGGTTTAATATTACTTTTTTTTAGGGAATTAGAAAGAACTAAAGTTGAAAGTGATTCTATGATTTCGCTTGAATTTCCCAAATATTCGCTTGAAATGTTTTATCTGTTTCCTAGGTGTGTTTTCGTGATCCAACTCTTTTTGACTGTATATTATCTAGTCCGTAGAAGAAAACCGGTTAACCGTTCGAAAAATCTCGCCTGAAATCTCCTGCTTAGAATTCATCTGTAACAGATCTTCAGCCTTCCTTCACCCCCTCAATAAAAAAAACCGTTCAGGGAATAATACGTTTATAGCGGCAGCGGAACAAGCTGCACATAATTCCGTGCAGCACAAATCAACCAACGAATGGAGTGCAGTCCATGAGCAGTAACCCTTTATCCGCAATCCAATTTCCGGATGGTTTTTTGTGGGGCGGCGCGGTGGCCGCAAACCAGCTGGAAGGGGCCTACAATGAAGACGGGAAAGGGCTGTCTACGCAGGACGTTGCGCCACGCGGGATTACAGGGCCCCGGACAGAAGCGCCGACGGCGGATAACCTGAAGCTGGCGGGGATTGATTTTTACCATCGTTACAAGGAAGACATCCGGCTGTTTGCGGAGATGGGTTTTAAGGTTTTTCGGACGTCGATTGCATGGTCCCGGATTTTCCCCAAAGGTGACGAGACCACACCAAACGAAGCCGGGCTGCAGTTCTATGACGATTTGTTTGACGAATGCCGCAAACACGGAATAGAGCCGCTGGTGACTCTTTCCCATTATGAAACTCCGCTGTATCTTGCCGAGCAGTATGACGGGTGGGTGAACCGGAAACTGGTGGACTTTTATAAACATTACGCCGAAACCGTCTTCCGCCGGTATAAAGGGAAAGTAAAGTACTGGCTAACCTTTAATGAGATCAATTCCATTCTAGAGGAGCCGTTTCTGAGCGGCGGCATCAATACGCCAAAAGAAAAACTCAGCAAACAGGACTTATACCAGGCGGTGCACCATGAGCTGGTGGCCAGCGCGGCGGCGGTAAAGTTGTGCCGGGAAATCCTTCCGGACGCAAAAATCGGCTGTATGATTCTGAGCATGCCCGCTTATCCGCTTACCCCTCACCCTGACGACGTGGTCAAAGTGATGGAGTTTGAGCACCGGAATTATTTTTTTGGAGATGTGCATGTCCGGGGTGTTTATCCCGGGTATATGAAACGATATTTTAAAGACAACGGGATAGAGATCGTCTTTGAACCCGAAGATGAGGAAATGCTGCGGCATACGGTAGACTTTGTCTCATTCAGCTACTATATGAGCGTGTGCCAGACGGCTGATCCTGAAAAAAATATCGCGGGTAAAGGCAACATCATCGGCGGGATCCCGAATCCTTTTCTGCGCGCAAGCGAATGGGGCTGGCAAATTGATCCGCAGGGACTGCGCATTGTACTGAACGCGTTTTACGACCGCTACCAAAAGCCGCTGTTTATCGTAGAGAACGGCCTTGGCGCAGTAGATCAGCTTATCGTTAATGAAGCGGGCGAAAAGACGGTGGAAGACGATTACCGCATTCAGTATCTGAACGATCACCTGGTGCAGGTTGCCGAAGCCATAGCAGACGGGGTGGAGGTCATGGGCTATACGGCATGGGGCTGCATTGATCTGGTCAGCGCCACAACAGCGCAGCTCAGCAAACGTTACGGCTTCATCTATGTTGACCGGAATGATGACGGTTCAGGCACGCTGGAACGATACCGTAAAAAGTCATTTTATTGGTATAAAGAGGTCATCGCTTCAAATGGCGTAAGCTTGCGGCGGTAAAGGGAGGGCCCGCAGCCTATCGGGCTGCCCGTTTAGTGAGCTGAGCAAGTTGATGGAACAGTAAACTATGATCCAGCCGCCCTATACCCGAAACTCCGCTTCACCCCCGCCATACCCTCTCCACAATCCGGCCCGTCTCCAGCAGGAGCGGGTCGTTTTTCTCCGATTTGGCATAACCGAAGTTCAGGCTGATCCGCAGATCCAGTCCATCCCACATCTGCAGCAGGCCGGAGGCCTCAAAGCTTCTTGCAACCGGCTCCGCCAGCAGGGAGCAGCCGATTCCCCCATATACCAGTTTTCCGATAAGCGCTTCGTCATCCACATACAGCACCCGGTTAGGCATGAGCCCGCACTTTTGAAAATAATCCAGCGACTTCCGGTAAAAGGGACAGCCCTGTGTTGTCCAAATCCACGGCTTGTCCGCAAAATCTTCAAGGTTTGGTTCCAGACCGATTTTGGCTGGCACCCACTCCTGGGGATAAACAACAACCATCGGATAAGAGGTTAATGGCAGTGTATGTACCGACGGGAAATGATCGGGGTCTCCATAAAAAAATCCCGCTGCAATTTTGCCGCTCTCCAGATCTGCAGCGGTATGCTCGCTTTTTGTCTCAATCAAATGCGGCTCGGCCTCAGGCAAATGCGCGGCAAGCTGTTCCAGCAGCAGCGGGATGCGCAGCAGCTGTCCGTCGGTGTTCAGTCCGATCCGCAGCAGCCTGGACGATACACCCCGCAGGGTATGCGCTTTTTGCTCGAACAGCCGGGCAGCTTCCAACAGAGCGCGGGCTTCGGGCAACAGACCGGCCCCCTGCTCCGTCAGCGTCATACCTCTGGCCGTCCGGAAAAACAGCGGAAACCCGACATGCTGCTCAAGCGTCTTCAGATGCGCGCTCGCCGCCGGCTGACTGGTGTGCAGGCGGGCTGCTGCTTCCGTTAAGTTGCCGGTTACGGCAACCTCAACAAATAGTTTGGCGAAATGCAGTTCCATGGCTGCGGCACCTCCGGGTGGTTATCAGGGAAGCCTTCGGTTTTGTGGATGGCTCCCATTTGTATTTGCAATTGGACGCCTGATTTTGGGATGGGCTATAGTTACTCCAGATGAATGATTACAAGGAGTGTGCTGAAGGTGTCCGTTTTTATTGCGATGTGTTTCTTTTCTTTATCCATGTCTATTACGCCAGGGCCTGTAAATCTGACGATTTTATCATCGGGTGTGAATTACGGGTTTTGGCGGTCGCTGCCGTTCGTGTCGGGGGCGACTATAGGTTTTACCGTCCTGCTGGCCGCTGTCGGTCTCGGTATTTCCAATCTTGCAGCACAATGGCCTGTATTTGACGAGGTGCTCCGTTATGCGGGAATGCTGTACATGATTTATATCGGGATTAAAATCATGGCATCCCGGCCGGAGGCCGGCGTGAAGGAGGAACAGCGGCCCCGCTGCCTGCAGGGCTTCCTGATGCAGTGGCTGAACCCGAAAGCCTGGATTGCTTGTCTGTCCGGCGTATCCGCATTCAGTCTGAACGGATCGAAGATAAGACTGGCCGCTTTTATAGGGATCTACTTTGTGATCTGCTACTTGTCTCTGGCAGTCTGGGCGTATCTTGGATCAAAGCTGCAGTTCCTGGCCAAGGTGAATAACGGGCTTCGAAGCTTCAATTTTGCGATGGGTGCGGCCTTGATTGCAGTGGCGCTGTACTTGTTCGTCTCCAGTCCTTAACCGTAAGGCTGTTCGTATCGCTTGAAGGCCCCTGCCAGATTTCAAAAACACCGCATTTTTCGAAAACATCAGCACCGGAAGTCCAAATTCGCCACAGTTACAGCTTAGTCCCAGCTATACATCCTTCGGATCGGTCGGCCGGTCTAACCTCTTAAATTGCGAAATGCGGTTTCCCACAGTCCAGCGACGAAGGCGGTCAAGCTGATAAAAATACCGGCAATCAGGCCGAAGGCGGCCATAAACGTATCTTCGCCGGGATAAGAAGGCTTCAGCACGGCCAGCATCCAGACGAACAGGATGACCAATAGCAGATAAAAGCTGCTTCCGATGAATCCAAGCCGGATTCGCCCGCCTTTGCTGCCGGCCCAGGCACGGCGTACGTACGTCCAGAACCAGTAGCTGGCGCCCACTGCCCCAATCATGATCACCAGGTGCAAATACGGGATCATCAGCAAAGAAACGGCATACAGCGCTGCCGCAGCAGCGGCGAACAGGCCGGCATTGACCAGAAAAACAAACATCCCCGCAAGACGGTAATTCTGAAACCAGGCTGCTTTACGCAGCCGGCTTGTTTGCGGACGTTTGCCAAATAGACGTTCGCGTACCGGCTCTCCGAAGAGAATGAGCAGGAGTACACCTACTCCGCCCGCGAGTAACAACATCGTCATGATGTAACCTCCTAAATCTCCAAGTTGTGCTGGATAACATTCGGATTCCAGGCGGCTCACCGCCTCTATCAAACTGTTGAAGGCAAAACAAAAAAGAGCATTCAGGTTGCCCTTGGAATCGAATTCCATTATGGTTATTGTAAAAGAACATCCCGGAAAGAAAAAGGGCGAACTTCGCACATTACCCGGGATACAAAATGAAGGAGTGCATAAAGGGTGCGGATTAGGCCAGCAACACCGGATGACCGGGTACGAATGACGGAGATTTGGCTGGAAGGGTCACGGCAGGCACATGAGTTTATCCCTGCCGCCTATTGGGAATCCAAAGTAGAGGAAATGAGAGAGCATTATCTGCCTATGGCGGATTCATGGGTTATAGAAGGTGCTGCGGCAGAAGGGGGGATCGGCGGGTTTGTATCGCTTGTTGGCGATTATTTGGCGGCGCTGTTTATTGATCCGGAACGGCAGGGAGAGGGATTGGGCGGGCGTTTGCTGAAGCAGGCTCAGGCGGAACGTTCCTCCCTAACCCTCAAAGTTTATGAACAGAACGAGAGAGCGGCTGCTTTTTATAAACGCCATGGATTTACCGAGCTGGAGAAAACGTTAGATGAAGCTACCGGGGAATCCGAGCGGGTCCTGCACTGGACCAGCACTGGTGAATCTCAGCAATAATTTATTTTGTTATATAGACTGGAATATTGAATGACAGGAAAAGGAGATGTCATGGAGGCAATTTGGAGATGGAGGGGCGGCAGCTGCCCTTATCTTCGGAGTTCGACGTTTAGTACAGACTGAACTGTAGAAATACAGGATGGCGGGGATGAAGCGGAGGCAATTTGGAGCTGTAGGAGCGAACGCGATTGCCTTTATTTTCGGAGTTCTCCCGCTATCTGGGCCTCCCATTCAAGAACTCCGAAAATAACAGCAACCGGAAGTCCCAAATTGGCCGCAGCGGCAGCCCCGCCTCACCTGAACGTTTTTCGTTCAGTCTTTACGTTCTATCATTGAACTCCGAAAATAACAGCAACAGGAACTCCCAAATTGGCCGCAGTGACAGCTCCGCTCCTCCTGTCCTTCTTTAAGTTCAGTCTATATAAATATAAATATGTATGACGAACAGGGAAAAGCGCTCTGCCGGCCCATTACGGGGCTACGCAGGGCGCTTTGTGTTTCGTTTGCAGGTTACACACGGATGTCGAGTTTGCTTCCCAGATTCGGATGAACGCTTTGCTGCAGGGCTTGAATCAAACCTTGCGTTTGCGTTTCCGCCTGGTCTTTGGCCAGGTTCATCACTCTCAGCCCCACAGCTTGGGACAAGGACATTTGGCTCAGCGATGTTGACAATGCGGCGATATCCATTTATGCACCTCCCTTTACGTTTATCGGAATGGGGGAGTGGATTCTTAAATTCGCCAGCTTGTGTCAGACAAAAAATCCGTCCCCCAGGGGACGGACCAAAACTTGCCGGGGGCTTGGAGACGCGGCTGCTGCCGGTATCCAGCCCCTAGAAATTAGGAGTGGTCGCACTCAATGTACACGCGCCGTTTGCTCAGCACATCCCGGATGATTTCCAGAAAATCATCGGACGCGTTGGCGCTCAGGGCCACGTCATAAATATTCAGCAGCTGTTCGTCGGACAAACATTCCAGGGATGACGGGCGCGGAGAAGGATGAAAGTAATTATTCATAGGAGTCCTCCAATAAGCTTAATTGTTGGGGTTATACATCATTTACAAATCGTACCATCTATTTTGACAAATGTCTCCCCGGATTCCCGCTGTCAATTTTTCTTTACAAGAGTGGAAGAATATGAGAAAATATAAAATTTGGAAAAAAGCAGGAATTATTAAGAGAATTGATAGAGCTGGACTCCGGCTTGTGGGAAATTGGAGGAAAAATAAGAGGGGGAAACAAGCAGCGTTCAGCATAGACTACGCCTTTGTACTTGTCTGTCCCAGGAAAGAGTCTGAGAAGAGAGCTTTCGCTGATTTAAACTTTATCTGCCGTGCCGCAAAACCTGATTCACCAAGTGATCGGCTTGGCGGGTTGTTTCGGGCAGACGATATTGTGGCGCAAGCTTAAGGACCCAGCCGCAGGCGGCAGGTAAAGAAATCCGATGGCCAACCGATACAAAAACGGGTTTGATGTTGGTTTGAGTCCGAAGCGCACAGCCTATGATCTGTCCTTCATGCAGCAGCGGAGCTGCCGCCCCTCTAGCTGAAGAAGGGTCGGCGAAGTCTCCCAGCAGCCGGGTTTTTCCGCAGCCAATGGCGGGCAGATCAAACAATACCCCTAAATGGCAGGCTAAGCCAAACCGCCTGGGATGAGCAAGCCCTTGGCCGTCGCAGATGACGAGCTGTGGGTTGACCGTCAGCTGACGGAAGGCTTCGATCACCGGAGGCAGCTCCCGGAATGAAAACAATCCCGGGATATAAGGGAACCCGGCCTCCGCTTCGACGACCGCGCTGTCCGCTACACTTAACGTCTCAACATCCAGAACGACCACAGCGGCAATCAAGCGGTCACTGTATTTGCTGTACGCGACATCCACCCCCGCGGCATAACGGACCGGATCCATGCGGTCTTCCTGTTCAACCCTCAAAGCCAATTCCCGCTGCAGACGCTCGGCTTCCTCGGGACTTATTTTCCATTGATGTCTGATTACAGGTTCCAATGCAGCTTCCTCCAGTTAAAGATAGGTTATCTGGCACACCCGGCTGCTCCGATATAAAAAGGCCACCGGTTTCTGCGATAGAGCGATGGTGCATAACGTATGTAAACCAGTTGTAAACCGGCACGGGCAACGCCACTTCGTCCCTCCGCCAAACAAGCCGGCAGCTCAAGGAGTATAAACCTTGAGCTGCCGGCTTGTCGTGTCCTCTGAGAAAATAAAGCGCTGGTCCGCGGCGCTGCGTTATACACGGCCGCATCCTAACGCTGTGCATCACCCGATGACCCGGACTCGGGCGGCTTGAGCGCCCTTTTGGCCAAATAGGTTTTGAGGCGGGATTCATTCGACTCCGATACGGTGGCAAAATGCTCGCCTTCCCCAAAAAGGACGACCTTCCGTTTGGGATCGTAGCCGGAAATATTGTTTACATTGACCACATTGCTTCTGTCCAGCCGCTCAAAGCCCTTTGAGCTGTAAGCGGCCGACAGATCGGAAAGTGTGATGGGGAGAACAAACTCGCCTTCTTCCGTATGGACGAATACCGTATTCTTATAATTTGAGAAATACAATATGTCTTCCTCCCGGATCTCCCGGGCGGAACCGTCTTTCATCAGAACACGCATGTTTTCCCCATCCTTGTTCAATTACTTACGCAGTTCTTTAGGCAGTTTGGGACTGTGAAGCGCCGGTTTCAGGATGGATGCAAACAGACGGGCGGAACCGGCCAGCGCGTTGGACGCGTATTTTGCAGCGGCTTTTTTCATAAGACAACCCTCCTTTGCCATGGAATTACTGTTAAGGCCTGGACGAAAAACGCCAAGGCAATGACAGACGACGGGACAAGCAGGATGATACAGATCAGGAGCAGCGATGCTATCTTGAGCGGCGTATATAAACGCCTCGGGATTTGTGAATGAGGATCGGGATTAGGCGCAAACCACAGTAAAATGAATCCTGAGATCAGGGTCAGCGCAAGCGTCCACGTTCCGTTAGGCTCTACGGCATACGGCACTATTGTGCTCAGCGCAATGGTCGCTAGATTGCAGGCGGCTGCGGTCTTCAAATGGAAACCGCCGGAGCAAAGCCGGAGTACGATAAAGCTGCCAAGAAACAGCAGCGTCTCACCCGCTGTGCCAAGCAGGATGCCGATGAGGGCAGACATGAGCACGATGAACAGGGTGTTCAGCAGAATCTCCAGGGCGTACCGCATCACTTCAATAGAAGCGGTCTGGTCCGGATTGGCGTTTTTGATCGAAACGGCGATTTTATTGGCCAAAAAATTCATCCAGCACACGATCCTTTTTGTAGGAAAGGTAGAGGTACTCGAACAGCAGCAGGGCATACATAACCGGCATGATAATAAAGTAGTGCATGAGATTCGTCGCAAAATAGGAGATGAGCGGAGACAGGAGGATGGAAGGGATATTCAGGATAAACAGTACCTTCTCCCGCTTGGTGATCGCAATCTTGCCGTCCGGCTTGTCCGGGACGAAATCGAAACCCTTACGCTTGACGCCTACCAGATAGCCCAGCAGCATAATCATGGCGGCGGTCAGGAATTGAAGAATGTAGGTGGGAACAATGAAGTTGGAGAAAACGTCGGAATAAAGTCCTGTGAATTTCATGACCAGATACAGAAACGACTGGATAAGCAGGTAGGTCTGGTAGGCTATGCCGGTCATGATGGCCGCGTAAAACACGTGTATCCGGAACAATATCCACAAAAAACAGACGGTTAACAGATACTGCAGAATAATATCGGCCTGAGGCAAGCCGTAATCATGCCGCAGCACGAAGGAAAAGGTGCCCATAATCAGGCTGGCGAACACCATTTCTTTCACATACAGGTCGATCTTGAACGCCTTGAAAGCCAGATAAAATAAAGCGAACGTCTCCATGACCGAAAAAGCGAGATAAAGAATAAACTCCTGCATGCCTACACTCCCGCTCCGCAAAATACTACGTAATCTTGGTAATCTTGAAAATATTATACCTAAACTGCTAGACTTCAACAACAATTATTGGCGGGAGCAGCCACTTATTTCTTATAATAGAAACAAAGGAGTGAGGACTATGAGCTTACGAGCACAATCTGGAGAATATGCCGAATATTATGCGCCTTATATCGCCAAAGTTCCGGCGGAGGGAGAACTAACGGAGATTTTGAGACAGCAGGGGGAGGAGACGGAGGCGTTTTTTGCCGGACTCAGCGAAGAGCAGACTGAATTCCGTTATGCGCCGGGCAAGTGGAGTATACGCGAGATTTTGGGCCACTTGACCGACAGCGAGCGGATTTTCGCTTACCGGATGCTGCGGATTGCCCGGGAAGACGCCACCCCGATGGCGGGATTTGAAGAAGATGATTACGTGCGCAGCGGGAATTTTGGCAGTGTAAGCATGGACCGGATGCTTGCCCATTACCGGGCGGTACGGGCGGCGAGCGTTGCACTGCTGGACACGTTTGGCCCGGAAAGCTGGATGCGGACAGGTACGGCGAACAGACAGCCCATTTCGCTGCGGGCGCAGGTCTGCGTGCTGATTGGCCACGAACGGCATCATCTGGAAGTGATTCGCGAGCGGTATTTGAAAACATCCGAATAACGCAATAACGCCAAATAATGCAAAAAAGCGAAGAAGCAGCCCTCTCGCGTCAGCCGCTCCATCAGACAACAGGATGGCGGGTCCTGCCGATAGTGGACGGGCAGTTTACGCAGCAGGGCCGGCTCCTTCGCTCGTGTTGTTTAACGTTTTTCCTCCGCGCTTCTTACGCAGCAGCGCTGCATTAAAGCGGCGGGTTTTTGTGGCATTTGCGGCAGACAGGGTAATACGCTTCGTTGCCGCCGATCTGAATCTGCTTGCCGCTGTATACCGGCTTGCCGTTTTCCACACGCAGCGCCATGGTGGCTTTGCGTTCGCAGAACCAGCAGATCGTCTTCATTTCCTCGATTTTATCCGCATAAATCAGCATGTATTTGCTGCCTTCAAACAAATTGTTCTGAAAATCGTTTTTCAGGCCAAACGCCATAACCGGAATATTGAGTTCATCCACAATCCGGACCAGCTGCAGAATGCTGTCTTTGTTCAGGAATTGGCATTCGTCGACCAGGACGCAATACGGTCTGGGCTGATGCGCCGCAACGATCGAATAAATATCGGTATGCTCGTCAATGGCGATGGCCTGCCTGCGCAGCCCGATCCGCGAGGAAATAAAACCGACCTCATCCCGGTTATCGATGGCGGAGGTGAAGATCAGCACCGGTTTCCCCTGCTCCTCGTAATTATGGGCCACCTTCAAAATTTCAATCGATTTGCCGCTGTTCATTGCTCCGTACTTAAAAAACAATTGAGCCACTGTCCATCTGTCCTTTCCCCGCAAGCGCCGCCGGTTCAAGCGTCCGTTCCGTGATCCCGGGCCGGACGTTTGTCTTGCCTGTATGTGTCATTAATCCGAAAATGCGACTTTAATAGGGTATCATATTCGGCCCGGTGGAAGCCAGTGAAAATCCTACATTTTTTAGACGGCCGGAGATCGGTTCGTAACCGGGTAAGGACCCGCTTCGGGTGTACAGGGGTTACGGCTGAAGGATCGGCCGTGCTCCGGTGCAGCGGCTTTCGGTTAACGGTATTCGGGATGCCAAGGCCTCTAATATCGGCTATAATAAAGAGATTACGGTCTGAAAGGAAGCATGCAAACCATGAACCAAAGCGAGGAATTTCGGGCGAAAGCCGAAGAATTGGAACGGGCGGGGAAGCTGTCTGCCGAAGCGGCGGAGTTGATCCGCGAAATGACGGAGGCGCTGGAGGAGGCTCTGCGGAGCAACCGGGCGCTGCGCCTGGCAGCCGTGAAAGCGGCGCATGCGTCGCCGATGTCAAGCCGTCTGCGGGATGCGCTGATGGAATAAACTTTTTCTCAGGGGAGCGCAGGATCAACTTCCGCAGAAAAGGGTAAACAAGATTTATGATTATATGGGGCAGAGACTATAACGGCAGCGGAGAAGAAAGCCGTGCAAGCGTTTACTTCATCATCCTCACACGCTGCCGCGACCGGAGGCGGAACATGCAGACAGTCCTATCGTTTCTAAAAAAATACCGCATCACTGCCGCCGTCGCGCTGCTGATGATGCTGACGGAGCTGACGGTGGAGCTGATGCAGCCGTTCCTGATCGCCAAAATCATTGACGAAGGCATCCGCCGCCATGACCTATCAGTCGTCTGGCTGTGGGGCGGCGTGCTGGTCGGCAGCGCGGTGCTTGCGTTTGCCGCGGGCATCCTCAGCTCTTTTTGGGCGTCCTATGCCTCGCAAGGGTTCGGCTATGATCTGCGGGCGAGGTTGTACGAGAAGGTGCAGTCGCTTGCCTATGATGTGTTCAGCCGTTTTGCAACCTCTTCGCTGATCACCCGGCTGACCGGAGATGTCAATCAGCTGCAGGAGACGGTATTTATGAGCCTCCGCTTTATGACCCGCGTCCCGCTGGTGGTGCTGGGCAGCATGGCGATGGCACTGGCCGTGGATTTGAAGCTGGGCCTGCTGCTGGCGGCGGCGGTTCCGTTCCTCGTCGTTTTTCTTGTGTGGGTGATGCGGAAGTCTTCGTCGCTGTTCCGGGGCGTGCAGAAGCGGCTGGATGCGGTTAACGGCGTTATCCAGGAGAACTTGACCGGCATCCGTCTCATCCGTGTGTTTGTCCGGATGCGCCGGGAAAACGAACGTTTTGCGGGAACCGCCTCCAGCCTGAAAGAGGGCACTGTCGGTGCGCTGCGCCTGACCGAAACGACAATGCCCATCATCCTGCTGGTGATGAATCTGGGCATTGTCGTCATGCTGTGGTTCGGCCGGATCGGCATAGAGGACGGCTCGGCGACACTGGGCGAAACCGTGGCCGTGATCAACTATACACTGCGCATCATTGGCGCACTGTCGGCGCTTTCCTGGATTGTGACCGTGTTCTCCCGCGCCCAGGCTTCGGCCCAGCGGGTGACCGAGGTGCTGGCGGCGGACGATGCAGGTGAGCCGGAACGGAACTATGAAGCGGAAAGGTCCGGCCGCACATTACGCCGCGAAGCGGTTCAAGGCGAGCTGGAATTCCGGGATGTCAGCTTTGCGTATCCCGGCGGCGGCGGTGAGGTGCTGGAACACGTGTCGTTCCGCGCCCCCGCGGGCGCCCGGGTCGCCATAATGGGCGCCACCGGATCAGGCAAAACCACGCTGGTCCAACTGATCCCGCGCCTGTACGAGCCAACTTCCGGCGAGATTTTGCTGGACGGACGGAACATCCGGCATATGGACGAACGTGAGCTGCGGGAGGCGATCGGCTATGTTCCGCAGGATGTGCTGCTCTTCAGCGGCACGGTGCGGGACAATATCGCCTGGGGCAGCCAGCGGGCGGACGAGGCGGATATTCGCCTCGCGGCAAAACGCGCCCAGATTCACGGCACGGTGATGAAGCTTCCGCAGGGCTACGATACTCCGCTCGGGCAGCGGGGCGTCAATTTGTCCGGCGGACAGAAGCAGCGGCTCAGCATCGCCCGCGCACTCGTCAAGGAGCCTGCGCTGCTGATTCTTGACGACAGCACCAGCGCGCTCGACGTTGCGACGGAAGGTGCGCTGCTGGATGCGCTGGAAGAGCTGAGCTGCACTACGCTGCTCATCACGCAAAAGATCAGCTCGACGGCGTCGGCCGATCTGATCCTGCTGCTGGATGACGGCAGATTGATCGCCTCGGGCAGCCATGCCGAGCTGCTCGCTTCGTCCGGTCTGTACCGGGCGATCCACGAATCGCAGGCAGGGGAGGAGGCGCATCATGCTGAAAGCTTTACTTGAGCCGTTCCGCCAGCCGGGACCCGGCCTAACAGCGCCAGCAGATTCGGCAGCAAAAAGCGGAAGCGGCCGGAAACCAAAAGCCAAAGCGAAGGATTGGTCCGGCACGCTGCTGCGCATCTGGAGTTATTTGGCCAAACGCCGCGGACGGATCGGGCTTGTGCTGCTTATGGTTGTTTTCAGCTCCGCTTTTGCGCTGCTTGGTCCTTATCTGCTTGGTGTCGCAGTTGACGACTATCTGGAAGGGGAGCGCGGCGGCTGGGGATGGTTTCTCCTCGGGCTCGCGTGCGTTTACCTGCTGTATTCCTTGACCTCCTGGCTGCAGAACATCTGGATGATCGAAGTGGCCCAGGAGACAGTGTACCGGATGCGGACAGATTTGTTCGCGCATCTGCACAGCCTGCCGATTCCTTTTTTCAACAAACGCCAGCAGGGCGAAATTATGAGCCGGCTGACCAATGACGTCGAGAACATCAGCTCGACGCTGAACAGCTCGGCGATTCAGATTTTTTCAAGCGTGCTGACGCTGGTTGGCACCGTCTCGATCATGCTGTGGCTTAGTCCGCTGCTGACGCTGCTGACGTTTCTGGTTGTGCCGCTGATGCTATTCGGCATGCGCTGGATTACGCGGCGCACCGGGCCGCTCTTTAAGGAGCGGCAGCGCAATATGGGCGATCTGAACGGGTACATTGAAGAGACGCTATCCGGCCAGCATCTGGTCAAAACCTTTTCCCAAGAAGAAAGGGTACTGAATGAATTTGGCGAACGCAATGACCGCATCCGGCGGTCCGGGTTCTGGGCGCAGTCGATTTCGGGTTTTATTCCGAAGCTGATGAACGGGCTGAACAACCTGAGTTTTGCGATTGTGGCGGGGATTGGCGGGTATTTGGCAGTGCGCGGCACAATTACGGTTGGTGTCATTATTGTCTTCGTTGAATACACACGCCAGTTCACCCGCCCGCTGAACGATCTGGCGAACCAGTGGAACAATCTCTTAAGCGCTGTAGCAGGCGCTGAACGGGTATTTGAGGTGCTGGATGAAGACGCGGAGGAACGGGATGAAGGACAAGCGGCGGCGGTGGACCGGCTGGATGGCGAGGTTAAGTTTGACAATGTCTCCTTTGGATATGAGGAAGGCAGTTATACGCTGCGAAACATCAGCTTTGAAGCCAAGCCGGGTGAAATGATAGCGCTGGTCGGGCCGACAGGTGCCGGTAAAACAACGCTGATTCAGCTCCTCTCCCGCTTCTACGAACCGTCGGCAGGCACAATTACGGTGGACGGGCGCCCGCTCTCTTCAATTACGCGCCACAGCTTGCGGACCCATATGGCGTTTGTGCTGCAGGAAACGTTCCTGTTTAAAGGAACGATCCGCGACAACATCCGCTACGGGCGGCTGGAAGCGACGGACCGCGAGGTGGAAGAAGCGGCGAAGCTGGCTAATGCGCATTCCTTTATTTTGCGGCTGCCGGGCGGGTACGATCATCAGCTGTCGCTGGGAGGCGGAGGAATCAGCCAAGGGCAGAAACAGCTGCTCGCTATTTCCCGGGCTATACTCGCCGATCCGGCCATTCTTGTACTGGACGAAGCGACCAGCAGCATCGACACGGTAACCGAAATCAAAATTCAGGAAGGGCTGCGGACGCTGATGAAGGGGCGGACGAGTTTTGTGATCGCCCACCGCCTGAACACGATTCGGCGGGCCAACCGGATTCTGGTGCTGGAGGGCGGAGAGCTGCGCCAGCAGGGCAGCCATGAAGAGCTGCTCGCACAGGGAGGACTGTACAGCGACCTGGTCCGGGGGCAGGACAAGCGGGGGACCGGAGGAGACGGGGCCGGATAGGCAGAGCGGAAGCTTGCACAGGATGCGCGCAGGTCACTATCATCTGCCGCCGGGCCTCTATGCCCGCCCATATATACTCAGCCCCACATCCGCAATGGAATGTGGGGCTGGTGCAGTTAAACGTGTGCTTTTTTTCGCAGTGGCTGGATGCCGGCTGCGGCGTTCTATTTTGCCGGAAGATCACTTTACCAATCGATAATCGTTGCAGAAGATTACGAGGCGTACCGTTACACCCGGAGATTGCGTCTGCCCCCAGTCTCGCTTGGAGCCTCCTTGCGGAACCGCGGGCCGAGGTAACCGCGTTTGTGGTCGCGGAAAAAAATCCAGCCGCCGAGGAACGACATCCCCGCCAGGAACAGCAGCAGGCCTCCGCCAAAATGCAGCCAGGCGAACACGGGAGCGGCGTCTTCCTCGCCGTGCATAGCAAAGTAATCAAACAGATCGTTTTTCATCATGAGAAATCCCGTCATCGCCATAAGGCCGGGAATCACCAGAATGACGATGGCGATAAAGCGGGATATGAGCAGCTTCATTGCGGATTCCTCCCAAGTGTGTGACTTTTGTTACTCAAATCATAACGTTTACATTCCTGGATGTCTACCGGAATACACGGGACAGGTTTTCCTTTTGGGTGCTTTACCGGGTACAATGAAGGAGGAGAATCAAGCGACTTGTCTTTATACGATTGGAGGATACATAGATGACAATCAATTGCGATGTAGCGGTGCTGGGCGGCGGCACCGGCGGGTATGTGGCGGCCATCCGCGCCGCGCAGCTCGGTAAAAGCGTAGTGGTGATCGAGCGGGACAAACTCGGGGGCACCTGTCTGCACCGGGGCTGTATCCCGAGCAAGGCGCTGCTGCGCAGCGCGGAGCTGTACGCCGAGATCGCGGAAAGCGACAGCTACGGCATTGAGACGGACGGGGTAAGGCTCGTGTTCCCCAAAGTGCAGCGGCGCAAGGAAGCGATTGTGGAGCAGCTGCACCAGGGCGTGCAGTATTTGATGCGCAAACATAATATCCAGGTAATCCGCGGTGCGGGCCGGGTGACGGGTCCGTCGATTTTTTCGCCCCGGAGCGGAGCGGTAGCCGTCGAACTCGAAGACGGGGAGATGGAAACGGTGGTGCCGGAGCACCTGATTATCGCCACCGGCTCACGGCCGCGTTCGCTTCCGGGTCTTGAGCCGGACGGCATCCGCATCCTGAGCAGCGAAAGCGCGCTTACCCTGGAGGAGCTGCCGGCATCGATGCTGATCTTAGGCGGCGGTGTAATTGGCGTGGAATGGGCGTCGATGCTGTCCGATTTTGGCGTGGAGGTCACGGTCGTCGAGATGGGCGATCAGCTGTTGCCATATGAGGATGCCGACATTGCCAAAGAGCTGCAGCGGCTGCTCAAAAAACACGGCGTGACCGTGCTTACCGGAATGAAGGTAGATACCGGCAGCGTATCGATTCAAGACGGCGTTGTCCGGTTAATAGCAGAGCGCGGCGGCGAGACGCGGGAGCTGACCGCCGAGAAGCTGCTCGTGTCGGTGGGGCGCCAGGCCAACATCGAAAACATTGGCCTCGAGAACACGGATATCCGCACCGAAAACGGATTTATTCAAGTGAACGGCAATCTGCAGACCCAGGAGCCGCATATTTACGCCATCGGCGATTGCATCGGCGGCCTGCAGCTGGCCCACGCGGCCAGCCACGAGGGCATCCGCGCGGTCAACCATTTGGCGGGCCAGACGCCGCATCCGTACCGGGAGCACCTGGTGCCGCGCTGCGTGTATTCACGCCCCGAGGTGGCCAGCGTCGGGTATACGGAACGGGAGGCCAAGGCGTTGGGGCATGACACGGTGACCGGCCGGTTTCCTTTTTCAGCAGTCGGCAAAGCTCTGGTATACGGCATGAAAGAGGGCTTCGCCAAGGTGGTGGCTGACCGTACAACCGGCGATATTCTCGGCGTGCAGATGATCGGACCGCATGTAACCGATCTGATCGGCGAAGCGGCCCTGGCCCAGGTGCTGGACGCCACGCCATGGGAGGTCGGCGAGACAATCCATGCCCATCCTACGCTGAGCGAGGTGCTTGGTGAAGCGATGCTGGCGGTGGACGGCAAGGCAATCGGCATTTAACTTCCGCTACGCTTCCTGCTGCCGGTCCGGCGGCGGATGCAGGCCGTTTTCCGCCTTTTACCCGGTTCACCCGGGACTGGCGCGGAAACGGCTTTTCTTTTTACCCGGAAAATGAGTATAATAGGTTTAGGTTAGTATTAGTACCTGGTTTTAAGATCAGGGTTAAGGAGGGTTCCCATGGATTCTCAGGAAACGGTGCAAACGGTGAACAGACATGAGCGGCTTGGGCTGAGCGACGGACAAGTGATCGACATGTACAGATATATGCTCTTGGCGCGCAAATTCGACGAACGGAATCTGCTGCTGCAGCGGGCGGGCAAAATCAATTTTCACGTTTCGGGGGTCGGACAAGAGGCGGCGCAGGTCGGAGCGGCATTTGCCCTTGACCGCGAGCAGGATTATTTCCTGCCGTATTACCGGGATTATGCGTTTGTGCTATCAGTGGGCATGACGACACGCGAGCTGATGCTGTCGGCTTTTGCGAAGGCGGAAGACCCGAACAGCGGGGGCCGGCAGATGCCGGGCCATTTCGGCAGCCGCAGGCTGAGAATCGTTACCGGCTCCAGTCCCGTGACGACACAGGTGCCCCACGCAGTCGGCTTTGCGCTGGCCGCCAAGATGCAGCGTAAGCCGTTTGTTTCTTTTGTGACGTTTGGCGAAGGCTCCAGCAATCAGGGCGATTTTCATGAAGCATGCAATTTTGCGGGAGTTAACAAGCTTCCGGTTATTATCATGTGCGAAAACAACCAATACGCAATTTCGGTTCCTGTCCACAAGCAGCTGGGCGGCCGTATTGCGGACCGCGCGCTCGGTTACGGGTTCCCGGGCATCCGGGTGGACGGCAACGATCCGCTTGAAGTGTACCGCGCCGTGAAGGAAGCGCGCGAACGGGCGCTGGCGGGCGAAGGCCCGACTTTGATTGAAGCGATGATGTACCGCTTGTCCCCGCACTCCACCTCCGACAATGACCTGGCCTACCGGACGAAAGAAGAGGTCGAGGAGAACTGGAAAAAAGACGGTGTGGCGCAGTTCCGCAGCTACCTCACCGGCCTGGGACTGTGGGACGATGAACAGGAACAGGATTTTGCGGCGCAGTGCAGCCTGGAGCTGAAAGCGGCTATTGAATATGCCGACAGCGCCCCGTTCCCGAAACCCGAGGATACGCTGCTGCACGTGTATGACGAATCCAAAGGGGGAGCGTAAACCATGGCGGTTATGGAATATATCGATGCCATCCGGCTGGCGATGAAAGAAGAAATGCTGCGGGACGAATCCGTATTCGTCCTGGGCGAGGACGTCGGCGTCAAAGGCGGCGTGTTTACAACGACCAAAGGTCTGCAGGAGCAGTTTGGCGAACAGCGGGTAATGGATACGCCGCTGGCCGAATCGGCGATTGCGGGCGTGGCCATCGGTGCAGCAATGTACGGCATGAAGCCGATCGCCGAAATGCAGTATTCGGATTTTATGCTGCCGGCGACCAACCAGATTATCAGCGAAGCGGCCAAAATCCGCTACCGTTCCAACAACGACTGGACCTGTCCTGTGGTGATCCGGGCGCCGATCGGCGGCGGAATCTTCGGCGGGTTGTATCACTCGCAGTGTCCCGAGTCGATATTTTTTGGCACACCGGGCCTGAAAATTGTGGCTCCGTATTCGGCGTATGACGCCAAGGGGCTGTTGAAAGCGGCGGTCCGCGATCCCGATCCGGTGCTGTTTTTCGAGAATAAAAAATGCTACAAGCTGATCAAGGAAGATGTGCCGGAAGACGACTACACCGTGCCGATCGGTAAAGCGAACCTGCTGCGCGAAGGCGCGGATATTACGGTGATCGGCTACAGCCTGCCGCTGCATTTTGCGATGCAGGCGGCGGCGGAGCTGGAGCGTGAGCAGGGCATCACGGCCCATATCCTGGACCTGCGGACGCTGCAGCCGCTCGATACGGAAGCGATTGTGGCCGCCGTCCGGCAGACGGGCAAGGTGCTGATTGTGCATGAAGACAACAAAACCGGCGGCGTAGGAGCCGAGGTTGCGGCGATTATTGCGGAGCAGTGCCTGTATGAGCTGGATGCGCCAATCTTCCGGCTGTGCGGGCCGGATGTTCCGGCGATGCCGATCAGCCCGCCGATGGAGAAGTTTTTTATGCTGAGCAAAGACAAATTGAAAGCGGAAATGCTTAAGCTGGCACAGTACTAAGGGTTCCGTTGCGATGTGGAAACGGTATTCTTGTTAAAGATAAGGAGTGAACGTATGTCAGGCAACAAACGTTGGATTGAAGTGGCGATGCCGCAGCTGGCGGAATCGCTGGTGTCGGCTACGATCGGCAAATGGCTGAAGCGGCCGGGCGATCCGGTGGAGCAGTATGAGCCGCTTTGCGAGGTCATGACCGATAAAGTTAATGCGGAGCTGCCGTCCACCGTGGACGGTGTCATGGGCGAGATTATCGCCCAGGAAGGCGAAACGGTTGCGGTCGGCCAGATCATCTGCCGGATCGGCGTGCCGGAGGAAGCCGCTCCGGCAGAGCCGGCGACACAGGCAGCGCAAGCGGTGCAGCAGCCGGCTGGAGGCAGTGCGGCCGCGATCAGCGGCGGCGGCGTTCCGGCGGCACGTCCGGCAGCGGCTCAGGCCCGGCCGGTACAGCCCGCCGCGGACCCGGACGCGCCGATGCGCGCCCGCTATTCGCCGGCGGTGCAGACGCTGGCGGCGCAGCACGGCGTCGACCTGACGGCGGTGCCGGGCACCGGTATGGGCGGCCGCGTGACGCGCAAGGACGTGCTCGCCTACATCGAGGCGGGCGGAACCGCCGGTGCGGCGGCAGCAGCGGGCCAAGCGGCGAGCCAGGCGGCGGTGCAGCAGCCGCAGGCCGGCCGCGCGGAGCCAGAGCGCCAGGCGGCGGCAATTGCCTCCGGCTCGGCATCGTTTACGTCCGCAGCTTCGCCGTTTGCGTCCGCGCCTGCAAACGAGCCGCTGCCTCCGGTGCGCCAATCCGGCCTGCATTTGACCGAGACGCCGCGCATTCCGGACATTGAAGTGGAGCAGGGCGAAAACGGCCGGGGCGAATACCTGATCGATGTAACGCCGATCCGCAATACGATCGCTACGCGCATGCGCCAGAGCGTCGCCGAAATCCCGCACGCCTGGACGATGATCGAGGTGGATGTAACAAACCTGGTGCTGCTGCGCAACAAGCTGAAGGACGAGTTCAAGCGGAAAGAAGGCATCAACCTGACGTATCTGGCTTTTTTGATGAAAGCCGTTGTCAGCGCGATCAAGGATTACCCGATCATGAACTCCGTTTGGGCCGTGAACAAAATTATCGTGAAACGGGATATCAACATCTCGCTTGCGGTCGGCACGGAGGACTCGGTTATGACGCCGGTCATCAAAAAAGCCGATCAAAAGAACATCGCCGGCCTTGCCCGCGAGATCGACGAGCTGGCGATGAAAACACGCGAAGGCAAGCTGAAGCTGGACGATATGCAGGGCGGGACGTTTACCGTCAACAACACCGGGTCGTTTGGCTCGATTTTGTCCTACCCGATCATCAACTATCCGCAGGCAGCAATCCTGACCTTCGAATCCATCGTCAAAAAACCGGTTGTCATCAACGACATGATCGCCGTCCGTTCCATGGCGAACCTGTGCTTGTCGCTGGACCACCGGATTCTGGACGGCGTCATTTGCGGCCGCTTCCTGCAGCGGGTGAAAGACAACGTGGAAGGCTACACGCCGGACACGAAGCTGTATTAAACGGTTGCGGCACACATCAGCCGGACGATAACCGGCCCCGAAGAAGACGACGGTTCTGCCGTCCTTCGGGGCTATTTTCTTATCCTCCAGGTCTAATTCCGCTAACAGGCGGGGTTCCTTGCGGTTTCCTTTTGTTTTATGCGGATTGGTGGTAAGCTTGAGGGGTCCATTCCTGCGCGGGTGATGTGAGCGATGCGAGTGATGCAGGCAAAAGGAGAAGCCAAAGTCCTGAGCGGAAGCTCCCGCCTTGTCGGGGACGAGGTCGTACATACTTCCGTAACATTAGGGAGAACATAGTTTTTTTGTCCACGCAAAAGCCCCGCCATCAGGCAGGGCTTCGGTAAAGGCTGAGTCTTTGATGTATCATCCTGTATGCAGCCGCTTCAGCCGTCCGGTTGGGAGGGTGAAGCGTGAGGACGAAGACTAGCCGGCGAGCAGCGGCTCGACAACCATCAGCAGCGTGGACGCCACCATCGCGATCAGCATGAGAATGACGACGAATCGGAACCATTTTTGACGTTGCATGCGTGACTCCTTTGGTTTGGGTTTATATTATGGGCATAGAAGCTAATAGCACCAGATGTCACTATTGTACCGTATCCGTGAAAGAGAGGGAAGTCCAGTGATTGCTCAAGACCGATTGATTCAGGAATTTATGGAGCTTGTCCGCATTGACAGTGAAACTTCGCAGGAACGGCAGATCGCCGATGTGCTAAAAAAGAAATTCACCGCGCTCGGGCTGCAGGTGACGGAGGACGATTCGCAGGAGCGTACCGGACACGGTGCGGGCAACCTGTTCGCCGTCTGGCCGGCCGAGCATGGCGGCGCCGCGCCAAAGCTGCTGTTCACTTGTCATATGGACACCGTTGTTCCCGGCAAAAACATTCGTCCGGAGCTCGGCGAAGACGGCTGGATCCGCAGCGACGGGACAACGATTCTTGGCGCGGACGACAAGGCGGGGCTTGCCGCGCTGTTTGAAGCGATCCGGGTCATCCAGGAACAGAAGATTCCTCACGGCCAAATCCAGTTCGTTATCACGGCGGGCGAAGAGTCCGGGCTGCTCGGCTCCCGGTCGATGGACCCGAATCTGCTTGATGCCGAGCTGGGCTACGCCCTAGACTCAAACGGCGAAGTTGGTTCGATTGCGGTATCCGCACCAACTCAGGCGAGAATTACAATGCAGATTACGGGTAAATCCGCTCATGCCGGGGTGAACCCGGAGGACGGCATCAGCGCAATCCAAGTGGCGAGCAAAGCGATCGCCGCGATGAAGCTTGGGCGCATCGACAAAGAGACGACGGCCAACATCGGCAAGTTCTCCGGCGGCGGTCCAACCAATGTTGTCTGCGATTTTGTGCAGCTTGACGCCGAAGCGCGCAGCATTGTGCAGGAGAAGGTGGACCATCAGATCGCCCATATGCGGGAAGCGCTGGAGACGACGGTACGCGAATACGGCGCGGAATGCGAATTCCGCAGCGAAATTATTTACCCGGCTTTCAGCTTCAACGAACATGATCAGGTCGTTCAATTGGCGGACCGGGCGATCCGGTCGCTTGGCCTGACGCCACAGCTGTTCTCTTCGGGCGGCGGCAGCGATGCCAATGTGTTCAACGGGCTGAAGGTACCGACAGTGAACCTGGCGGTTGGTTATGTCGATATTCATACGACCAAAGAACGGATTAAGGCGGAGGATATCGTCAAGACGGCCGAGCTGGTAGTCGCCATCGTGAAGGAAAGCACGGTTAAGGCGTAAACGCATAAACCAGCTTGTCCGGTTGGCGGGATTAGGGAAGCCGGGTGCAGCTTAGACCACGGCACAAAAGAAATTATTCAAGGCTCAAGTGTAAGGCATGGAACAGCTCTGTTACGCTGTGCAGGCAGGCCCTTGGCAGTCCGGTCGGGACTTGCCGGGGGCTTTTTTTAATCAACGTAAATGGATAACGCCCTGCTCAGGGATTTCTATCTCCGCAGTGCTTTTAAGGCGGCGGAATCCGGGAGCATGGTGAGGGCGCGAAAGGAGAGGGCCGTCCCGGATTTTACCCGGGCTGTCCGGCGGATTGGAGCGCTGCCGCGGCCGGATGACAGATCGGCGAGCCGGAAGTCCGGACCATAACAACGGATATAAAAAGCAAGGCGTGCGCGGATTTGTGCACCTGTGCCGGCGAGCAGCATCACTTGACGGCCTGTCCGGGTTTGGGTTGCCATGGGCGTTTCCTTCTTTCCCCTGAAGTTTGATATAATACAGCGTATGCATACAAGAGACAAAGGAGACCTGAAAACGATGGACAAGCCGAATTTCGAAAAACGTCCCGGACTGGATGAAGAAACGCTGTCGACCCAGCCGATTTTTGACGGCAAAATCATCAAGCTGCAGGTGGATACGGTGCGGCTGCCCGACGGAAAAACGGCGACGCGGGAAGTGGTGAAGCATCCCGGCGCTGTGGCCGTGCTTGCGCTGAACGGCGGCAAAATGCTTGCGGTAGAGCAGTACCGCCAGCCGATGGGCCGGACCGAAGTGGAGATTCCGGCCGGGAAGCTGGACCCGGGCGAAGATCCGCTGGTTGCGGCGCAGCGGGAGCTGCAGGAAGAGACGGGATGTTTCGGCGGGGACCTCAGACACCTCCGGTCGTTTTATACCTCCCCCGGCTTTGCCGATGAATTGATACATCTTTATGTGACGGAAAATGCCCAAAAAGGCGAGATGGCGCTTGATGAAGACGAGTTTCTTGAGGTGTCGGAGCTGACGCTCGAAGAAGCGTTCCAATATATCGAGGACGGACGGATTGCCGACGCCAAAACCATCTTAGCCGTGTACGCCTGGCAGCTGTACACGTTAACCGGACAATGGCGCTAAAAAAGGAGCTGCGCGCGCATTTTGCCGATCTGCATGTCCACATCGGACGCACAACGGAGGGGCAGGCGGTCAAAATCAGCGGCAGCCGTGATCTGACGTTTGCCAATATTGCGGCGGAAGCCGCTGAACGCAAAGGCATCGGCCTGATTGGCATCATCGACTGCCATTCGCCTTCCGTGCTCCGGGACATTGACCGGTGCCTGGAGTCAGGCGAGATGAAAGAGATGCCGGGCGGCGGGATCGGATACCGGAACACGGTCATCATTCCCGGAAGCGAAATTGAAATCCGCGAACCGGGGCGCAGCGAATGCCATGTGCTGGCCTACATGCCAAGTCTGGATGCAATGAAGGAATTCAGCCGGTGGATGGAGCGGCATATGCGCAACATCAACCTCAGCTCGCAGCGGCTGTACGCGCCGGCCCGGGTGCTGCAGGAGGAGATTGTCGGCCGGGGAGGCCTACTGATTCCTGCCCATGTCTTCACGCCGCACAAAGGCTTGTACGGCAGCTCGGCGGAGCGGATGGCCGATATTTTTGATCTGGACGGGATCGCCGGTGTCGAACTGGGCTTAAGCGCCGATTCGGAGATGGCCGGCTATTTGTCGGAGCTGGACCGCTACACGTTTGTTACGAACTCGGATGCGCATTCTCTCGGCAAAATCGGGCGCGAATACAATGAGATGCTGCTGGCGGAATCGTCCTTTCATGAGCTGGCTTTGGCGCTGAGATTAGAAAATGGACGGAAAGTGAGCGCCAATTACGGACTAAATCCCCGGCTCGGCAAATACCACCGCACTTACTGCGCCAGCTGCGGCAGCATCATCGATGAAGCTGCGGCGACCGGCGAACGCTGCCCCTACTGCGGCGGGACGAAGCTCGTCCAGGGCGTGCTGGACCGGATTCTGCATATCGCCGACCGGGAGACCCCGGTTGTTCCGGCCCATCGGCCGCCTTACCGGTACCAGGTGCCGCTGGAATTCATCCCCGGCCTCGGCAAACGCAAGCTGGAGAAGCTGCTGGAGACCTTCGGGACGGAGATGAATATTCTGCATGCCGCCAGCGAAGCGGATATCGCCGCGGTGGCCGGACCTGTGCTTGCGGCGGATATCGCTGCGGCCCGCAGCGGGACGCTTGCGCTGTCCTCCGGCGGAGGCGGGACATACGGGCGTGTCATTCGGGAGGACGCGGCACTCGCTGAGGAGGACGCATCGGTCGCGAGCGAGGACGCGACGAAGGGGCGGCCGAAGAAATAAGCAGGTGGCGGGAAGCAAAAGCGAGGACTAGACGAACGTGCTTGTCCCGCGGGACAAGTCATAGCAGACGTTTTTCTCTCATAGAGTGAAAGTAGGTGAGAGAGAGGAGCGTGTCATTCCTTGCGAAGCTTCAGACTGCTGGTGAAGGACCAGACGCCGCTGTATGTGTTTGTCGCCGTGCTGTTTTTGGTCGGCGTTGTGTTCGGAGCGCTGATTGTGGGCAGCCTGACACTGGATCAGCAGCAGGAAATCGGCGATTATCTGGGCAATTTTTTATTAACAGTTGATCAGGACGGGCTGCCGGCTGCCGGCGATTCGTATTGGGGGATTGCCGGACTGCATTTAAAATGGATTGGGCTGATCTGGATTCTGGGATTATCCGTCATCGGACTGCCAGGCATCCTGATTCTGGATTTTCTCAAAGGGGCGCTGATCGGTTTCACTGTGGGCAGTCTGATCCACCAATACTCCTGGCATGGACTTTTGTTTGCCCTGGTGTCGGTCGCCCCGCATAATGTGGTGCTGATTCCCGTATTGCTCGTCTGCAGCGCATCGGCAATTGCGTTTTCCCTGCTCATGATCCGCAGCCGGGTGTTAGGCAAACGGCAGCGGCCCATCGGCCGGCCGTTCGCGGCTTATACGCTTTTGTCCGCCTCCATGGGGCTGATCATACTGGGCGTCGCTTCGTTTGAGACCTGGGTGACGCCAGTGATGATGAGATGGGTAACGCCGGCGCTGCTGCAATAACGCATCTCCCTGAAAAGAACATTCGGCGATATGCCGGGCTTGCACCAAGTACCAAGCACCAAGCACCAAGCACCAAGCACCAAGCACAAAGGGTGTTCCTCCAACCGTTTACCGGAATGGACGAACACCCTTTGTCTGTTCAGAGCGTTTTGCGCAAAAAATATTTGACATCGCCAGGGCGCGGACAGTCCCGGATTTCGCCAAATACTTCATAACCGCATTTCCGGTAAAAATCCGGCGCCTGCCAGCTCATCGTAGTCAGCGTGCTGACGATGCAGCCCTGCTCCTTGGCTGTGCGCTCAATCGTGTCAAGCAGCCGGGTACCAAGCCCCGTCCCCCGGGTGGCAGGGTCCACGGCGAGCAGGTTGACGTACAGCATCCGCCAGGCCATGTCACCGGTTACGCCGCCGACGCAGCGGTCACCATCAAATGCGGAATAACACAGCTTCCGGCTCTCGTAGGGCGGAACGCCGGGCGATTCGCTTTGGCTGTGCTGCTCCAGAAGCTCAGACAGCAGGCGTCCGCTTGAATCGTAATCCGTTTCTCTGATTTCCACTAGGCATCCTCCAATTCTCTTAGCTGAAGTAAGTATATCACTTCTTTGTTTAAGCAGGCTATGCAGACCGGCCGGACAGGACGCGTCAAGTCCGCCCGGGCGGCTGGTGTGACGGCAGCAAAACCGTTTGACTTCTCAAACAGACTCCCCCTATAATGATAGAAGCGGCTTTAGGCCCGGTGCGGTAATTTTCCTAGGGGGAGGGAGACAATGGAAGCAAGAATTGACAAGATCAAGCAACAGCTGCAATCCCAGGGATACAAGCTTACCCCCCAACGGGAGGCGACGGTCCGCGTGCTGCTGGAGAATGAGGAAGACCATCTAAGCGCCGAGGACGTATTTATGCTCGTCAAGGAGAAAGCTCCCGAAATCGGTCTCGCCACCGTGTACCGTACCCTGGAACTGCTGAGCGAGCTGCATGTCGTGGAGAAGATCAACTTTGGCGACGGCGTGGCAAGGTATGACCTGAGAACGGATACCGCCAAACATCACCACCATCATCTGATATGCGTACAATGCGGCAGCATGGACGAAATCCGCGAGGATTGGCTGGGCCCGCTGGAAGAACGGCTGGAGAAGGAATTTAATTTTTCCGTACTCGATCACCGGCTGGATTTCCATGGTATCTGCTACCGCTGCAAGGAGAAGAATAACCCGGACGGCAAGACCTCCGAGTAAACTTCCCGCCATTCATACTTAACTTTACCGCACAAGCCCTTCCGGTCACGCTGCCGGCGGGGCTTTTTTGCTTCGTTTCCCGGGATTACATATGGCTTTGCCTGCCGGAAAAATCATGGTCCGCCCGCTTTCCGCATATGGATAAAAGTGTAAAGGGGGAGGACGGCCATGATCGTATCTGTACGCAAATCGCTGCGGCGGCTTTACTGGTTCCTGCTGTTTGCGGCGTTAACCTGTCTATTTTATAATGTGATGAGTCTGCTGCAGGAGTGGTCCAATCCGCTGGAACGGTCCCGCGAAATTCCGGAGGGCTCGGCCGTGCGGGCGTTTAGGAGCGGAGCGGAAACCATCCCGGCCGGCGAAGGAAACGCGGGGGACCGGCTGCGTTTATTTTATTGGTACGGTGAATAAAATACAGCGGGCAAGCGCAAGCTGCGGAAGCGAAAACCGCAAGGCTTAAGGCCTCTACACGGGACAAGCAGGAATAGCCGCTTGTCCCGTCGAAGTTGTCTGACAGGAATTCGAAAGGCGGAAGTAAGGAGCGTGAACCGATGAAACGGTACCTGCAGCCTTTTTTGCATGATCTGTCGGATCATAAAGGACTGTCCCGCAATACGCTGGAGTCTTACGGCCGCGATATTTCACAGTTTCTGGAGTACGCGGAGCAACGCGGAGTGGAGGCGGAAGAAGAGATCCGCAGCAGCCACGTCGTCATGTACTTGTCCCAGCTGCGGCTGGATGGACGCGCGGCGTCGACGGTGAACCGGAACGCGGTTTCGATCCGGGCTTTTTTTCATTATTTGCTGAAGGAACGCCGGATTGTGCATGACCCGACCCTGGAGCTGGAGACCCCGAAGACGGAAAAAAAAGCGCCTATGGTGCTCAGCATCGCCGAAGTGGAACGGCTGCTGGCTGAGCCGCAGGCCGACAGCGCCCAGGGCAAACGCGACAAAGCAATGCTGGAGCTGCTGTATGCGACGGGGATCCGGGTGTCCGAGCTAATTTCGCTGAATGTCGGAGACGTGTATACGGATATGAAGTTTGTCCGCTGCACCGGCGCTTCCGGCAAAGAGCGGATCATACCGATCGGCGGCCTTGCCGCGCAGGCGGTGGAAGCTTACGTAAACGGGGAACGGGACAAGCTGCTTAAAGGAAAGACGGACGAGCCGGCGCTGTTCCTGAATAGTCTGGGCGGGCGGCTGACCCGGCAAGGCTTTTGGAAAATCATCAAAAAATACGCCCGCGAAGCGGGGATCGAGCAGGATATTACGCCGCATACCCTGCGGCATTCCTTTGCCGCTCACCTGCTGGAGGGCGGGGCGGACCTGCGTTCCGTCCAGCAGATGCTGGGCCACGCGGATATTTCCACAACCCAGATTTACAGCGGGATCGCCAAACGCAACATGAAGGAAGTGTACGAGAGCCATCATCCCCGGGCGTAGGCTTTTGCGGGAGGAAATTTCCCTAATCTGGCAAGCAATCCCGTGAAAGGGGTAAGATAGGGATAGGGCTCAACCAAGAAGGAGTGAACAGAAGGATGGCTTCATTTAAACGCATTGCTTTTATCGTTCTGGACAGTGTGGGCATCGGCGAAGCGCCGGATGCCGCTTCGTTTGGAGACGCCGGTTCGCATACGCTCGGTCATATTCTGGAGCGGGTGCCGAACCTTAAGCTGCCAAACATGCAGCGGCTTGGACTGGCCAACATTGCGCCGCTGCCGCCGCTGCAGCCTGTGGACAAGCCGGAGAGCTACTACGGCAAGATGCAGGAAGTTTCGGTCGGTAAAGACACGATGACCGGACATTGGGAGCTGATGGGGCTGAAGATCGAGGTGCCGTTTAATACGTACCCGGACGGCTTCCCGGAAGAGCTGATCCACAAGTTCGAGGAAGCGACCGGACGGAAGGTCATCGGCAACAAGCCCGCTTCGGGCACGGAAATTCTGGTGGAATACGGCGAAGAGCAGATAAAGACGGGAGCGTGGATCGTTTACACCTCGGCGGACAGCGTCTTCCAGATTGCTGCTCACGAGGAGATTATCCCGCTGGACGAGCTGTACAAAGCCTGTCATATCGCCCGCGAGCTGACGATGGCACCTGAATTTTCGGTCGGCCGCGTCATCGCAAGACCTTATGTGGGGCAGCCCGGAAAGTTCGTGCGGACGCCTAACCGGCATGACTATGCGGTGAAGCCGCCGGAGCCGACTGTGCTGAACGCGCTCAAGGATGCCGGCAAGGACGTTATCGCCGTGGGCAAAATCAACGATATTTTCAGCGGCGAAGGCATTACGGAGGCGTATCCGACCAAAAGCAACGAACACGGAATTGAAGTGACCATTGAACAGCTGAAACGGCCGTTCGAAGGGCTGCTGTTCACCAATCTGGTGGACTTTGATTCGCTGTACGGACACCGCCGCGACCCCGAAGGCTACGGCCGGGCGCTCGAGGTGTTTGACGCCGCGCTTCCCGAGATAATAAGCACGCTTGGCCAGGACGATCTGCTGATCATTTCCGCAGACCATGGGAATGATCCTATCCATGCCGGCACGGACCACACACGGGAATTTGTGCCGCTGCTTGTGTACGGACCGGGCCTTACGGCGCCTGAAAGCCTCGGGCTGCGCGAGACGTTTTCGGACGTGGCCGCGACGATCGCGGATAACTTCGGGGCAAAGGCGCCGAAGTATGGCACCAGCTTTTTGCAGCAATTGAACCAGGGAGGAAGATAACCCCATGAACGCTATCAATCAGGCAGCCATCGCGGAAGCGGCGGCGTATATTCGTCAAATCAGCCCGGAACGGCCGGAAATCGGTCTGATTCTCGGCTCCGGTCTCGGCGTGCTGGCCGATCTTATTACCGAAGAAGTAAGAATCGCCTATCATGACATCCCCCATTTTCCGGTATCCACGGTGGAGGGACACGAAGGCGAACTCCTGCTTGGCGTAATTGAAGGGCGCCGGGTTGTGATGATGAAGGGCCGCTTCCATATGTACGAAGGCTATGGACCCGAAACAACGGCATTTCCGGTACGGGTGATGAAGGAGCTGGGTGTAACCAGCCTGCTTGTTACCAACGCGGCGGGCGGCGTTAACACGGACTTTTCGGCCGGCGATTTGATGCTGATTACCGATCATTTGAATCTGACCGGACGAAATCCGCTGATTGGACCCAACGATCCGGAGCTTGGCGTACGGTTCCCCGATATGTCGTCCGCTTACAGCCGCAGACTGCTCGACGCGGCGCGCGAAACCGCTGCTTCCCAAGACTATACGTTCAGAGAAGGCGTGTATGCGGGTCTGCTGGGGCCAAACTATGAGACGCCGGCCGAAATCGTTATGCTGCGCCGCCTTGGCGCGGATGCCGTAGGCATGTCCACCGTCTCCGAGACGATTGTAGCTCGCCATGCGGGCATTGAAGTGCTGGGCATTTCCTGCATTACGAACATGGGCGCAGGCATTTTGGACCAGCCGCTGTCCCATGACGAAGTGATGGAGACGGCCGAGCTGGTGCGTGAACGGTTCCTGCGTCTCGTGCTGGCGCTGATTCCGAAGATGTAACTGCAATACATTCGTAGACTACTCACAGTTCAGGAGGATTCCATTATGACCCAACCGACTGCAGCCGCCGCATACGGCGCCCAAGTCAAAGAAGCGGCAGAATACATCAAAGGCAAGCTGGGGGCATATTCACCCGTCATCGGGCTGATCCTTGGCTCCGGCCTCGGCGATCTGGGCGACCAGATTGAAGACGCCGTTTACCTTCCTTACGAGGAAATTCCGCATTTTCCGCGTTCCACCGTGGAAGGCCATGCGGGCCGTTTTGTCATCGGCAAGCTGGAAGGCAAAGACGTGATGATTATGCAGGGCCGCTTCCATTATTACGAAGGTTATTCGATGCGCAAAGTGGTTCTTCCCGTCTACGTGATGGCCAAACTGGGCATCCGGACGCTGGTAATTACTAACGCCGGCGGCGGTATGAACCGCGGGTTCAAGGCAGGAGATCTGATGCTGATCACCGATCACCTCAACATGACCGGCGACAACCCGCTGATCGGGCCTAACGATCCGGAGCTGGGCGTCCGCTTCCCGGACATGTCCCAGGCTTACGACAAGGAATACATCGCGCTGGCCAAGCGGCTTGCGGAAGGAATTACCGGCGTTACCGGCGAGAAGCTGTCGCTGCAGGAAGGCGTGTATGCAGGCATTACAGGCCCAACGTACGAGACTCCGGCGGAGCTGAAGATGTTGGCCGCGCTTGGCGGAGACGCTGTAGGCATGTCCACGGTTCCCGAAGTGATCGTCGCCAGCCACAGCCGCCTGCGTGTATTGGGCATCACCTGTATTACGGACATGGCGATCGGCGACGAGCTGGAGCCGCTGACTCATGAGCAGGTCGTTAAGGTCGCTAACGAAACCAAACCGAAATTTATCGGTCTGGTCCGGGCGTTTGTCCGCGAAGTCCAGGCGTAATAAAGCATAATCTCACGTAAAACAGCCGGATGACCGCGCCCTTGTACCGTATTTTTGCGGTCAAGCGCGCGGTCGTTCGTGATTACAGCAGGAATAGAGGAGGCGAAAACGCATGAGAATGGTTGATATCATCCACAAAAAACGCGAAGGCGAAGCTCTGTCGAAGGCCGAAATCGATTTTATGATCTCGGGTTATGTGCAGGGAGAGATCCCGGATTATCAGATGTCCGCGTTCACGATGGCGGTGTGCTTTAACGGGATGGAGGACGAAGAAGTGTCCCATCTGACGCATGCGATGGCTTATTCGGGCGACACGGTGGATTTGTCGGCGATTAAGGGCCGGAAGGTAGACAAACACTCCTCAGGCGGCGTAGGCGACAAAACCAGTCTGATCGTGCTCCCGCTGGTCGCCTCTATCGGCATTCCCGTAGCAAAAATGTCCGGCCGCGGTCTCGGGCACACAGGCGGAACGGTCGACAAGCTCGAGTCTATCCCCGGCTTCCGGGTTGAGCTGCCAAACGAAACGTTCATCGACAATGTCAACCGGATCGGGATGGCGCTGGTCGGACAGACCGCCAACCTTGTTCCGGCGGACAAAAAGCTGTATGCGCTTCGGGATGCATCGGGAACGGTTGAATCCATACCGCTGATCGCCAGCTCGATTATGAGCAAAAAAATCGCTTCCGGTGCGGATGCGATTGTATTGGACGTAAAGGTGGGCTCGGGCGCGTTTATGAAAAACCTCGCCGATGCCAAACGGCTGGCTCAAATTATGGTCAGCATTGGAAACAACTTGGACCGCCGGACGGTGGCGGTGCTCAGCAACATGAACGAGCCGCTTGGCTACGAGGTCGGCAACGCCAACGAGATCATGGAAGTGGTCGAGGTGCTGAAGGGCAGAGGGGAAGCGAAGTTGACCGAGCTGTGTGTTGAGCTTGCCACCCAAATGGCAGTGCTGGGCGGAGAGTTCGGCAGCAGAGAGGAAGCGGCGGCCCGTCTGAAGGAAGCCATCGCATCCGGTGAAGGGCTGCGGAAATTCGCTGAATTTGTGGCTGCGCAGGGCGGCGCAACGGAGTTCATCGACGACTATGCACACCTGCCCCAAGCGGCGGAGCATATTGAAGTGCGCAGCACGGCGACAGGTTACGTGGCCGGCATTGACGCGGAAGAAATCGGTGTGGCGGCGATGCTGCTTGGCGCCGGGCGCAAGACCAAAGCCGATCCGATTGATTACGCCGTCGGCGTGACGCTGAAGAAAAAATGCGGGGATGCCGTGGCCGAAGGCGAAGTGATTGCTATCGTGCACAGCAACGGCGGCCATGAGGCGTCCGTGGGCAAGATTGTGGATGCGTTCCAAATCGCACCGGTTCGGGCTGCGGCCGCACCAATCGTGTACGAGGTTGTGGAATAATCGGTTAACCCGGCGAAATCCCGCACAGGCAGCGATGCCCGAGCGGGATTTTTTTTGTTGGGGTTTAAGCAATGTACCGGGAGAGCGGATCCCAAGCGAGCGCTTAGGCTGCGTGCTCCAAACATCATGCTCCAAACATCATGCTCCTGGCACGCTTGCCCTGACAGCAGATTGCAGACAGCGGGCTGAGAACCTTTAGCTAATATATAACTTCTTGCTGACGTTATCCCAGGTAACCTTGTGGCCGAGCTGCCGCAGCACATCAATCGGCACATAATTCTGATTGTCTTTCAGCAGACCTTCGTACACACTGTTATCTTTAGTCAGCACATTTTTTACGGTTTCCACGTTTTTTTCCTCCTTCGATTGATCCGCAGGGACCGCTGGGGGTTTTGCACCCGGTGCTTTCAATCTTTCCAGCTCCGCTTGAACGGCTGGCAGGAAACCTTTTTTTGCTGCCGCAACCGTATTTCCGTCTCCCCAAAACCGGGTTCCCGGGCAGGTCTTGGACGATTTACCCGGCGTATAGTCGGCCAGTCTCGAACCATCCGGCGTAAACCAGGCATGATACACAATATGGTCGGTATCTACCGGCAGTTTAAGCTTCAAGGCAAGACAAGCGTATAGGTGCGCCGTGGCTGCACGCTGGGCTTCCGTCATCCGGTCGCCGCCTTCGTCGAAGTTGCCAATAATTTCGATGGTAACCGCGCCGGTATTGGCGCCTTTGATCCCTGCGGGGGTCTTATTCAAATCCCGGTCCAGACTGATGCCGTATTGGCCGGTCTCCAGCACCGAAATATGCTGCCCCGTAGCGGACCAGCCGTTCCCCAAATGGGCGGTGCGCATGCCTTCCAGACAGCGGAAGCCGTCCTGGTTTTTACGTGTCGTATAGTTTGGGCTCCAGGTGTGATGCACCTGCAGCATCGTTATGCGGCGGGTGATGGTTTGCCGGTCAAGCCAATCCATAAATTCGCTTGGTTCAAGCAGAAGAAAATTTCCTTTTTGCTGCAAAGCGTATCTCTCCTTGTCCTATAAATCCGGGTATGCACCCGTCTGATTCGTGGCACGCCCGCTTTGAGAACGGACGCCGTCTGTTTTGAATGCTTAATGAACGGGCAGTTTCCTTTTCCTTCCTTCTCCCGCCGTAACTATATCAAATTTTTCTAAATGCGGAGAAGGATGAAATTTTTTAATCGTCACTGCTACTTAAGAGGGGGAGGGATTTCCTATTCACGAAAAAAAATTGTCGAATAGCGCGGACAGTCTGCCTACAAATGAAGTCTTTTTATAGGTGTGATTCATTATCTTGATGCCAAACGTGCACAAATCTGCGTTTTTGCCTTGTAATGCTTATCCGCCTTCTCTACACTGAACGTAACCAAAAAGCATAGAAAATAGGAGGAGGATGGGAAAAATGTCGGAAAAACAGCGCGAGCTGTGGATCGATGTCGCCAAAGGCTTCAGCATTTTGTTTGTGGTGATGGGGCATTCGGGCGATGTGACAGCGAACCACTACTTGTCCTGGTTCCGGATGCCGCTGTTCTTTCTGTTAAGCGGGCTTGTGTTCAAGCCCGTTGATCCTGTCCGCTTCGGCGGATGGGCGATTCGCAGAACAAAAGGACTGATGACGCCTTATTTTGCGTATGGGCTGCTGATTGCCGTGATTCTTGCGGGAGCTACGCTTGATGTGCGAGGTTTGGCCGAGTCGGTTGCGAGGCTGCTGTATGGAGGTTTGGCGCTGACCGGACCGTTTGGGGTGTTCTGGTTCATCACCTGCCTGCTTGTCACGCAGCTGGTCTTCGGTTACTTGACCCGTTTTGCCCTGCGGACGCAGCTTATCGTTGTAGCCGCCTGCTACATAGTGGCCCAAGTCATCGCGATGAGCCCGCTTCAGTCGGTAAACATGCCCTGGAATGCGGACGTCGCGCTGCTGGCAATGGCCTATTACGCGATGGGCTATTACGGCAAACGCTGGATTCCTCTGATTATCCGGCGCCTGGATGTGCTGCCGCTGCTGATCCTGATTAGCGCCGCGGTGTTTTATGCCGATTATTCGGGCGTCTATAGTTACACCCTAAACATGAAATATAAGGATTACAGCGGTCTGCTGCCGGATTTGGCGATTCCTGCCGTTCTGTCGCTGACCGTGTGCGCACTCGTCTACTGGGCTGTAAAAATCCTTCCCCTGCGGCTTATGGCCGACCTCGGACGCAACACAATCGCAATTATGTATCTGCATCTTCCGGTGAACTACGGCCTAAAGGCGGTGCTCGGGACAGACTACGGCATCTTTTGGTTTACGCTGGCGGGCGTACTGCTGCCGCTGTTCGCAGCTGCGGGGCTCAGACGCAGTCCGCTATTGGCCAAACTGTATTTGGGGCACAGCAGCGGCGGACCCAAACCTGCGTTATATCGTGATCAGGCGAGCGGCGCGGCATCTGCGGGCAAATAACGCTGTTTTTGCTTCTTTCTGAAAAATGGAATATTTTACTCCCTTTCTGACGAAACTGGAACACAGCACCTGGAATTCCAAGGTTAACGTTCAGGAGGGGAAAATAGTGAAAAAGAAGCGCACAGCACTGAAGCTGCTGCTAGGACTTGGATTGGTTTTGCCATTATGCGTTCCTGCGCCAGCTGCGTATGCCGAGGAGCCGGCAGGCCAGGCGAAAGCCGCCGAGCCGGTACTGGCGCCCGGAGCCCGCTCGGCCATCCTGCTGGATGCCGGCACCGGCACCGTCATTTACGAGAAAAACAGCCATGACAAGCTTCCGCCTGCAAGCATCACAAAAATCATGACGATGCTGCTAACTGTGGAAGCGCTGGATGCGGGTACGCTTAAGCTGACGGACAAAGTCCGGGCGAGTGAATACGCGGCTTCGATGGGCGGATCGCAGATTTTTCTGGAGCCCGGCGAGGAAATGACCGTTGATGAAATGCTGAAGGGAATTGCAATGGCTTCCGGCAATGATGCTTCGGTGGCGATGGCTGAGCGGATTGCGGGCTCGGAGAGCGCATTCGTTGATTTGATGAACAAACGTGCGCAGGAGCTCGGCATGAAGGACACGCATTTTGCCAACTGTAACGGTCTTCCCGCTGAAAATCATTATTCTTCCGCACACGACATCGCCGTGATGAGCCGGGAGCTGCTGAAGCACAGCCAGATCGTCAAGTATACCGGAGCTTACCAGGATTACCTGCGCAAAGATTCGCAGAAGCCGTTTTGGCTGGTCAACACGAATAAGCTGGTCCGCTTTTACACCGGCGCGGACGGACTGAAGACCGGCTACACCGCGGAAGCGAAGTTCTGCTTGTCCGCCACGGCGTCCCGTGACGGCCTGCGGGCGGTTGCCGTCGTGCTCGGCGAGCCGAATACCAAAACCCGCAACAGTGAAGTCGCGGGGATGTTCGATTATTTGTTCTCCCACTACAAGGTGCACACGATTCACAAAGCGGGCGAGCAGATGGGCACCCTGAAGATTGAAAAAGGCGTCAAAGCCGAGCTGCCTCTGACCGCAAAGGAAAACTACAGCGTGCTGCTGAAAAAGGGCGTGGCCCAGGAAGGCATCCGGCATGAGCTGGTCCTGCCGAAAAACGTTAAAGCGCCAATTGCGAAGGACCAGACGGTCGGAAAACTTGTTGTATATCAAGGCGAAGCCGTGCTGAAGGAATATGAAATCAAGGCAGGCGAAGCGGTCGGCAAAGCGGGCTGGTGGCAGCTGTTCAAGCGGACGGCGGGCTCGATGTTCTCCAGAGACTAAGCGGCAATAACGCTTAGGCTGCGTCCTTTGTTGAAAGTTGCATGTTTTCTTCTAGTTTTGTCGGCAGGCAGGATTCCCCTTTTCCGCTGTAGAAAACCTTGTCCTTGGAGATTGCGGGCGATTCCCGCTCTCCATGCGGGTATGGACCGGAGGGTTTTCGAACTACGAAGAGGAGAGTGGCAAGCATGAATTCCAATGTGCAGATGGAACACCGCCGGGGGGTGCTGATCGTCCGGCTGACGGGGGAACTCGATCATCACGCGGCGGATGAAGTCCGGATGGCGCTTGACGAAGCGATCCTGCGCCGGCAGGTGGAGCATTTGGTGCTCAGCCTGGCCGATCTGCAGTTTATGGACAGCTCCGGCCTTGGCGTCATTTTGGGCCGTTACAAGCTGATTCGGGCCAAAGGCGGCAAAATGGCGGTCTGCGGCGTAACGCCGCCGGTTCACCGGCTGTTTGAAATGTCGGGTTTATTCAAAATTATGCCCGTTTACGACGACGAGGGAGCGGCGCTCTCGGATTTGGAGGTAGCGTTATGACAAACGAACAAGCCCGAAATTTCATGCACGTCCAGTTTGCGGCCCTGTCCGAAAACGAGTCGTTTGCCCGGGTCGTTGTGGCGGCGTTTGTCTCCCGGCTTGATCCGACGCTCGACGAGCTAAACGATCTGAAGACCGTCGTGTCCGAAGCGGTCACGAACAGCATCATTCACGGATATGACAGCAACCCGGAGGGGGTTGTGCGCATTTCGGCTGCGATCGAAAACGAGACCGTCTTCCTGACGATCGAAGATGAGGGACAGGGAATTGACGATCTGGAACTGGCGAAGCAGCCGCTGTATACTTCCAAACCGGAGCTGGAGCGCTCAGGGATGGGCTTTACGATTATGGAGAATTTTATGGACGAGTTCGAAGTGACCAGCGAGCCGGGACGGGGAACCGTCATCCGGATGAAGAAGACGATCGTGTCGAAAAAAGCCTTATACAATTAGGGGTTGGAGCCATGGAAGCAGGATCGAAACAAGCTCCGCCGACCTATCTGGACGATGCGGAGGTCAAACGTCTTATCGCGCTGAGCCAGGCGGGCGACTCGGTAGCCCGCGACACGCTCGTCAGTTGCAATATCCGGCTTGTATGGTCGGTTGTGCAGCGGTTTATGAACCGGGGGTACGAACCGGACGATTTGTTCCAGATCGGGTGCATCGGACTGCTCAAGTCCGTTGACAAGTTCGATCTGAGCTACGACGTCAAGTTCTCCACCTATGCCGTGCCGATGATCATCGGCGAAATCCAGCGTTTTTTGCGCGACGACGGCACGCTGAAAGTCAGCCGTTCCCTGAAGGAGATGGCGAACAAGGTCCGCAAAACAAAAGACGAGCTGTCCAAAACGATCGGACGGCTGCCGACGATCGGCGAGGTCGCGGAGGAGCTGGGCGTAAGCCCGGAGGAAATTGTGTTTGCACAAGAGGCAAACAAACCGCCGACCTCCATTCACGAAACTGTGTTCGAGAACGACGGCGACCCGATTACCTTAATCGATCAGATTGCCGACGACTCCCAGGAGCGCTGGTTCGACAAGCTGGCGCTAAACGAAGCGATCGGGACGCTGAGCGAACGCGAGCGCCTGATCGTCTATCTCCGGTACTACCGTGACCAGACCCAATCGGAGGTGGCCAGCCGTCTTGGAATTTCACAGGTTCAGGTATCACGGCTGGAGAAAAAAATCCTCCAGAGCATACGGGAGCAGATCGCTCAGTAACTCGGCAGCCGTAAGTGAAAATGCCTATAACAACGAATAACTGTTGATTATTGACGAAAGCCGTCCGAAAGGGCGGTTTTTGGCGTTTCGGTATGAAACGTGGCGAAAGGCGCATAGAAATTTATTGTTTTTTAAAGAGGGTAGAGAGATTGGCGGGAATGTGGTATTTTGGATCACGAATGGAAAAATCAACCTTATGGCTTCATACGAAGCGGAAGGGGAGGAAACGATGAACTACGGACCCGACAAAACGAAGCTGTACCCCAACGATCAAATCCGCACCGTCTGTTATATCCGCAATTTGCCGGCCCGGCCGAATGTGGAAATCGGCGATTATACGTATTACAGCGATAATACGCATTCACCCGAGCTATTTTACGATCATATCCAGCATCATTACGAGTTTTTGGGCGACCGCCTGATTATCGGCAAGTTCTGCGCCATCGCTGAAGGCATTACCTTTATCATGAACGGCGCCAATCACCGGATGGACGGGCTCAGCACGTATCCGTTTAATATTTTTGGCGGGGGCTGGGAAAAAGTGCAGCCAACGCTCGATCAGCTGCCGTTCAGAGGCGACACAGTAATCGGCAATGATGTATGGCTCGGCCAAAACGTCACCATTATGCCCGGCGTCCATATCGGCAACGGTGCGATTGTCGCAACGAATTCCACAGTCGTCAAGGATGTGGAGCCTTATACCATTGTGGGCGGCAATCCGGCCCGGCCCATCCGTAAACGGTTCAGCGATGAAATGATTGCCCTGTTACAGGAACTGAAATGGTGGGATTGGGAGGAACAGCATTTATTCGAGCATCTGGAGCAGATTGTATCGGCCAATACGCCGGAAGCAGTGCGGACCTTGATGAACAAAGCATGAGCCGGTTTTCCGCGCATCAGCTCATGCCGTACATCAAGGTCCGCATACGGCGGTTCCAACAGGTTAACTAAGCTACAGATAATGTAAAATCAGACTTCATACCCGGCAGGTGGTTCGGAGGATCGTTTTGTGTGGAATTGGCTCATTCGCATCTTCAAGAACATCACCACCACGATCGCAATCGCGACTCCAACCATCGCAGCCCATGTAACCGATGACAGGGACACCCGGTCGACCATGATTCCTCCGATCCCTGCGCCCGCTGCCATTGACAACTGCATCATGGATTGATTTAGACTCAGCATAATTCCAGAATAATTCGGCTCAATCTGTACCAGATTGTATTGCTGCGTTGGACCGGAGGACCAGGCTGCAAACGACCACAAGATCAGGAAGGCAACAATCGGCAGCCATGAGTGCGTATAGGTAACGGTAAGAGAGAGGAGAAGCAGCGCTGCGACGTGCAAGAGCATTCCCCCGGACAAGGTCGGGAATACCCCCCATTTATCCGCGCTGAAACCGCCGAATTTGGATCCGGCCAGGCTAGCGATGCCAAACGCCAACAGTACTCCGCTCAGCATACTGTCTTGCAAGCCTGCAACATCAAGCAGATAGGGTGAAATGTAGGTGTAGGCAATCGAATACCCGGTCATCCAAAAAAAGGTGATGGCAAGACCAAGCGCTACTTTTCCATTTTTCAGGAAGGCAAGTTGCTTGGACAACGGAACCGGTTTATCTCCTGGAACCCGAGGGATGACGGTATAAAGAACGAACATAGCCGCCAGACCTGCCAAAGCCAAAATACCGAAAATGGACTTCCACCCAAAGTGTGCTGTAACGATACGTCCAAGCGGCACGCCGATAATCAAGGAAGCCGTAAAGCCCATAACCACGGTTGCAATTGCGCTTGCTTGTTTACCTGTGGCAGCGATTTTTGCGGCAATGTCCAAGGCGGTTACCACGACCATTCCCGCGCCTAAGGCCATAATGACGCGGGCTGCGACAAACAGTGAATAGCCAGGCAAAGCGAATGACAATACATTCCCAATTACGAAGATACCTAGCGCCCAAACCAGCAATTTTTGTCTTTCCGCCTTTGCTGTCAATGCCATGAGAACCGGGGTGCTGATGGCGTACACGAAGGAAAAAATCGTGACCAGCTGCCCCGCAGAGGTAACGGAGATGCCCATCGTATTCGAGATCTTATCCAAGATGCCGGAAATAACGTATTCAGATGTGCCCACTAAAAAAGTAACCAAAGCCAAGAAATAGACTTTCCACGAATTAGACAATGCATTCACTTCCCTTTCTTTGTTGTTTAATAGTTATCTATAAAATATACATATCGCGATATGTCGATTTAAAGGGCAAATAAAAACTGAATACTGGTGAGGTATTCAGTTCCGGTTAAAGCTTCTGTTTCAAATAGGCAGCCAGCTCGCTTATCTTCTCTTCATCTCGTTTGTAGTAGGTGTATTTGCCGATCCGCTCGGTTCGAATCAGTCCGGCCCGCTGCAGAATGGACAAATACTGCGAAGCCGTTGACTGCGTCATATTCAACTTATCCGTCACTTGACTGACGCATACCCCGATTGCCCTCATATCCACTCCTTCATGGGGCACAAAATGTTTTTCGGGCTCCTTGAGCCACTGTAGAATCTGCAGCCTCGACTCATTAGACAATGCCTTGAACACTTCAATTGGATCCATAGCTCATATTATATCTACATTTTCCGATATGTCAATAATTCGTCGCGGTCAAAAAGCCATTTTCTTACCGTCTTAACACTTATAGGGCGGCTCATTCTCACAGCATCCTGTTTTTTTCATCGCCAACCCGGGCTGTCCGTCCTGAGTCAAAATGAAACCGGCCGCGGCTCTATCTTGAGGAGAAAACGTTAGACCTGTGTGATTTTGATCAGGTTGGTCGTGCCCGCCTGCCAAATCGGAATGCCCGCACAGAACACCACGGTATCGCCGGACTTCACGACACCTGTTTTCAGCGCATGGCTGGCCGCCGACGCAAATAATTCATCCGTGCTTTCAGCACGTTCGCCGAGCACAGGAATAACCCCGGACAGCAAACAAATTTTTGAAAGCACCTCTTTGTGCGGCGTCACGGCGATGATGGGAGCGGCCGGCCGGTGCTTGGAGATCATCCGGGCGGTAAAGCCGCTCTCCGTCGCGGCAATAATCGCTTGGGCGCCAAGAACAAGGGAGGAATTTACGGCGCTTTGGCTGACGACCTCGGTGACGCTGTCCCGTTTCCAGCCCATTTTGCGGTTGAATTCGGCCGCATAGTCGATCATTTGCTCCGCTTTGCGCGCCACGGCAGCCATGGTTTCCACGGACTGGACCGGGTATTTGCCTGCAGCGGATTCGCCGGACAGCATGACCACATCGGCACCCTGCAGCACCGCGTTCGCAACGTCGCTGACCTCGGAACGTGTCGGCCGGGGATTGACCTGCATCGACTCCAGCATGTGGGTGGCGACGATGACAGGTTTGCCGGCGCGGTTGCATTTTTCAATCATTTCCCGCTGCAGCATCGGCACGTCCCCGATCGGCACCTCTACGCCTAAATCACCCCGCGCGACCATTATGCCGTCGGACGCTTCGATAATATCGTCGAGGTTATCCATGCCTTCACCGTTTTCGATTTTGGAGTAAATCTGCACATGCCCCGCTCCGTTACTCTCCAAAATGCCGCGGATTTCCCGGATGTCATCGCCCCGCCGGACAAAGGAGGCGGCAATCATCTCGATATTTTCCGAAAGGCCGAAATGAATGTGTTTGATATCCCGCTCGGTCACGCCCGGGAGTGTCGTATGGATGCCTGGGAGGTTAACGCCTTTTCGCGGCTTAAGCGTTCCGCCGCTAATAATCGTACAGCGAATGTCGGGACCGCTGACCTCTTGGACCGTCAAGTCGATCAGTCCGTCGTCGATCAGAATCCGGTGCCCCGGCTTCACCACCGTGTTCATTTCCGGATAGTTGACGGAAATCCGCGAGGCGTCGCCCAAGATCTCCTCCGTTGTGAGCACAAGCTCCTCGCCCGTTTTCAGCTGCACGGATTCTTCCTTCAGCTTGCCAATCCGCACTTCTGGACCCTTTATGTCCAGCATGACCGGAACCTGGGTTCCAAGCTCGGACGCGGCTTGCCTGATTTTCCGGATACGCGCCGAATGCTCTTCGAGTTCTCCATGCGCCATGTTCAGACGGGCAACGGTCATCCCGGCCTGAATCATTTGTTTCAGGATGTCTAGGTGTTCCGAAGCGGGTCCGATCGTACAGATCATTTTTGTTCTAAGCATTCCCCAGTCCTCCTCGATTGTGGTCCTGTCGGTCTTACAAGCGTACACCCTAATAGTATACCCAACCTGCTCTTCCATAAAAAGGAGGGGCTGGCCTGAACGCTCTGAATGTCTGAACGCCAAAACGTTCTGAATGCCGAAAAGCCTCAACGCTCAGCCTGCTTCGCGCCGGATAACAGGAAATCACCTTTCCTTTCAGGTTACGGCTTGCGGTCTGCCTGTCCATCCGGTATAAACTATAGGGAAGAAGAGACAGGAGGGGCTGCAAGTGACAACCTGGAATTTGCAAGGTACCCGGCATCATGTGCTGGTCTGCGGCGGCAGCAGCTGCAATAAACGCGGAGGCGACGCGATCGAAGCGGCTGTTGAATCGGAAATTGAAGCGCTTGGCGCGGAGGCGCTCATTCATGTTACCCGGACAAAATGCAACGGCAGATGCGGCGATGCCTGCGTTGTGATCGCATATCCGGACGGAATCTGGTACCGCGGGCTGACGCCCCAAGGAGGCCGGGAACTGGTAGGCGCGCTGCTGCGCGGGGAACCGCCGCTGGAGCAGGCGTCTTATGTTTTTGGAGAAGACGGGATGCAGCCTGTGCACGGAAAATCAAAAGGCAAAATGAAACGGGGCAAAGTCGGCGAATTTGAGGCCCGTGTTAAAAAAGAGAAACAGCTAAATAAGGAAGCGGACAAGAAGGAGAAGAAAGAGAAGAGGGAAAAGAGAGGCAAGAAAGAGAAGTCAGCAGCAAAAAAAGAGGGCAAAAAAGAGAAGAAGCAGGGGGAAAAAAGAAGTGAGGACAAGGAAGTAAGGATAAGGAAGTAAGGATAAGGAACAAAGGACAAGGAACTAAGAATAAGGAACTAAGGATCAGGAACTAAGGGTCTATGCGGCCGGGTTCCAATTTATGTTAGGATAAAATAAACAGACAGGAAGGCGGGATAACGATGGGATCATGGGGAGTAACCTCGCTGGAAAGCGATGAAGGATTGGATGTTCTACATGCCTTAACTGAATATGTGAAGGACCGCAAGACCGTTCAGGTAAGGGAGCTTTTAACACACTTCAGAGAGCTGGGATTTCTTTCGGAGGATCCTGAGGAGGAAGATTTTCTATACGATAATACAGCCATTGCGCTTGCCGAAATTGTGTGCGCGTATATTCAATCCGGCAAGACGCAATATGAAGGATTGGAAGGGCTGACGGAGATTGTCTGGGATTCGGAAGACCTGTCTGATCTCAGGCAATTGGTACAGCAGATACGTGACAATAAAGGCGGAGAACGTGAGCTTTATGAACTGCGAGGCGACAGCCCTGATTGGATTGCACATCTGGAACAAATCATCCGTGTGCTGTCGGAACGGCTTTAACTTGCCGAATTCACTGCTTAGTGCGTCCTTATTATATTCTATGTTAAATGCATTGCATTGCGATGAAAGAACCTTGTTGTCGAGGTTCTTTTTTTCTTGTGATGCGGAAAGGGCATTGCCAAACGGAAGGTTTTTCTATAGAATCATTAATTGAGAATGATTATTAATATCACATAAAGGTGAGCACAGCTTCCCTATACAGTCACCAGTACAATCACCAGAAACGCACTTTACGGCTTCAGTCATCTCACAAACTGCTGTTATAGTCAGTCATCGACGGATACGACCGGCACCTCATTAGCCGGCTTGCGGTTACATACAAATCTAGAAGCGGAGGCGAACACACATGGAAACGCTTGAGCTGTACGACATTACGATTATCGGCGGAGGACCGGCGGGAATGTACGCCGCTTTTTACAGCGGCATGCGCGATATGAAAACCAAGGTCATTGAAGCCAAGGAGGAGCTTGGCGGCAAGATGCTGCTGTACCCCGAAAAAATGATCTGGGATGTGGGCGGCGTCGGGCCAATTCCGTGCCGGAAGCTGATCGACCAGCTGAAGGAGCAGGCGGCGACCTTTGATCCGACCTTTGTCTTCGGGCAGCACATTACCGGCTGTGAACGGCTGGCGGATGGAACCTACCTGCTGATCTCCTCGGAAGGCCACCGTCATTGGACACGGACGATCCTTGTGGCGGCGGGATACGGGATTCTGAAGATGGCCAAGCTGGAGATCGAAGGGGCAGACCGGTATGAGGTTACGAATTTGCACTATACCGTGCAGGAGCTGGAGCCGTTCCGGAATAAACGGGTTCTTATCTCGGGGGGAGGCAATTCCGCGGTGGATTGGGCGAACGAGCTGGCGCCCTTGACGGCTGAACTGACCGTGGTCCACCGGCGTGACAAGTTTGGCGGGCATGAAAAAAATGTGGCCCGGATGCACGAATGCGCGACACGGGTGCTTACGCCATACGCTGTAAATGCTCTGCACAGTGCAAACGGATGCGATATCCATAAGGTTACGCTGACCCATATGGAAGCGGGCGGCACAATGGAGATTGAAGTTGATGCCGTGATCGTGAATCACGGACTGACCAGCGATTTTGGCCCGCTACGCAAATGGGGGCTGGATTTTGGCGAATGGAATCTGAATGTAAGCGAGCGGCTGGCCACGAACCTGCCGGGCATCTTCTCCGCTGGAGATTCCGCGAACTACGGCAGCAAAATCCGGCTGATCGCCGGAGCGTTCACCGACGCGGCGCTTGCGGTTAACAGCGCAAAGCTGTACCTCGACCCGGAAGCGCCGGCTGCGGCGTACGTGTCGTCCCACAACGACCGGTTTAAAGAAAAAAACCGGCAGCTGGGCGTAGCAGAGTCCGTGTAGAGTTACGGCTTCCATGTAGAATTACGGTAAAGTTAAATAAATAAACGCAAGCCGCACAGTCAGCCGTTACCCGGCCCTGTGCGGCTGTTTTATGTGCGCCGGTTTGGGCAACATGTCAAATTAAGCGTCAAGATGATCAAAATACCGTCAAAGGGCTGGCGGTGTTTTTTTTATAATGAGAACAGCTGCAAACGATTACATTGAAACCAAAACGAGGTGTTACTTATGGCGCAATCTGTTCAACCGGTGACGGCCCGGCAGGCCAAGCCCGAAGGAGGCCGGCGGTACGGCACGCTCCAGCGCGGCGAGACGATGTGGGGGCTGCTGTTTGTCAGTCCGATGCTGATCGGCGTGTCGATTCTTGTTCTGCTGCCGATTATCGCAACGCTAGTCCTCGGCTTCGCGGACTGGAATTTCGTCCAGGGCTGGGACGGCATCCGCTGGGTAGGGCTGGATAATTTCCGCAACCTGCTGCAGGACGAAATGTTTCTCCGTTCGGTGCGCAACAACCTGATTTTTTTGCTGACGGTACCGGTGTATATGTTGATCTCGATGGTATTAGCAATCGTCATTGACCGTCACGTCTACGCCAAGGGGTACTTCAAGGTCGCTTACTTCATGCCTTATATCTCCAGTGTCGTCGCGGTGGCGGTGGTATGGCAGGTGCTGTTTCAGCCTTCCTACGGTCCGATTAATGAAGTGCTGCGTACCATCGGTATCGGCAACCCGCCGAAATGGATCGCCGATCCGAATTTCGCATTGATTTCCATCATGATGATCTCTGTCTGGATTTCGATTGGATTCAACCTGATCATTTACATTGCCGGCCTGCAGTCGATTCCGAAGGACCTGTATGAAGCGGCCGAAATTGACGGCGCCAACGGTTGGACCCAATTTGCACGGATTACGTTTCCGCTGCTGTCGCCAACCTCCTTTTTTCTCCTGGTAACAGGGATTATCTCTACCTTCAAAGTATTCGATATAATCGCTGTCATGACGCAAGGCGGGCCGATCGGTTCCACTACTATGATGGTTTGGTATCTGTATGACACGGCATTCGTCAATCTGAAGGTGGGTTATGCGTCGTCCATCGCTTCCGTGCTGTTTGGTTTTGTCATGCTGATTACGTTCGGCCAATGGATCGCGCAGAAAAAATGGGTCAACTACTAGGGAAAGGAGAGATCCCCATGCCTGCAAAAACCGCCATCGACTGGCGCAAAGCCGTCATAACGGCGATTATGTTCGCCATCAGTATCCTGTTTCTGCTGCCTTTTGTCTGGATGCTGGTCACTTCGTTTAAAGTGGAAAGCGACGTGTTTGTTTATCCGATCCAGTGGATTCCGCGCACCTGGAACGCGATTGAGAACTACAAGGACGTCTGGTTTGGCGAATACCCGTTTTACATTTATTATTGGAACTCCATCAAGGTCAGCGTCATCACAACGCTTACATCCTGCACGGTGTCGGCATTGGCCGCGTACGGGTTTTCAAAAATTCATTTTAAGGGCAGCTCGGCTTTGTTCCTGATCGTACTGATCACCTATATGATCCCGGGACAGGCGATCCTGATTCCGCAGTTCATTTTGTACCGCAACATCGGGCTGTTCGACAGCCATCTCGGCCTCATCGTGCTCGGCAGCTTCAGCGTATTGGGAACGTTTATGCTGCGGCAGTTCTTTATGGGCATTCATCAGGAGTTTATCGAGTCAGCCAAAATTGACGGCGCCAGCCATCCGCGGATTTTTTGGTCGGTGGCGCTTCCGCTGGTCAAACCGGCGGTGGCGACTTACGCCATCCTGCGTTTTATCTGGACCTGGAACGATTATCAGAACCCGCTGATTTTCCTGCGGAGCGACCGGTTGTTTACGATCCAACTCGGCATGCAGAAGTTTACCTCCATGAGCGGCGAGTTTTATTCGCTGATTATGGCGGCCGCGGTTTCGGCCATTTTTCCGCTGCTCGTCGTGTTTATCATCGGCCAAAAGAACGTAATCGAAGGCATCGCGCTTGGCGGAGTAAAAGGATAATTCAATCAATAAAGTAAAAATAATTAAAAAGAAGTAAATATAGTATTATAATTTAACTGTAAGCGCTTTATATAATGAGGATGTCTCCGGCGGCGGGCCGTTTCAAGCGTACCTGCCTGTCCGGGATCCATTACAATAAGTAACAGCTGTGCAAACGATAAGGGAGGGTTACACAATGGCGAAAAAGAAATGGTGGAGCGGCGTGCTGGCCGGCACGATGCTTGTCGCGCTGCTGGCGGGCTGCGGCGGCAACGGCAATGGCAACGGAAGCGGCAATGCGGCTGCCGGGAACAGCGGATCAAACGCAGGGGGCAAAACCGAAAGCGCGGCGGCCGGGGACAGCGGCAGCGGAGACAAGGTTAATCTGCGCCTATACACCTACGGTACCGAAGAAGCATACAACTGGAAAGCCACGCTGAAGGCTTACGAGGATTCGCATCCCGGCGTCACAATCGAGCTGGTGCAGCTGAGCGAAAAAGGCGATACCCAGGAAGCGTTTAAGAAACTTGACCTCGAGGCGGCTTCCGACGCCCAGATGGACATCCTGATGTTCAGCGATCCTGCCGGTTATGCGCAGCGTGTGGCGCTGGGCATGGCGGAGCCGCTGGATGAATTTATCACTAAAGAAGGTTTTGACGTCAAAAGCGAATACAAGGTCGACACCTCCCTGAACGGCAAAGTGTATGCGCTGCCGGGCAAGTTCAACTCCTGGTATGTCCTGCTGAACAAAAACCATCTGGATGAAGCGGGTCTGCCGGTGCCAACCGACTGGACCTGGGACGATTTTGCCGACTATGCAAAAAAACTGACCCAAGGCGAAGGCGCAAACAAACGGTATGGAACGTATTTCCACGGACCCAATGCGGGCGGCTGGATGGAGTTCCTGAAGCTGAAAATGATGAATCAGCCGCAGGATACGGACTATTTAAAAGCCGACGGTTCGTCCAACCTGGATAACCTGAACTTTAAGTCAACGCTTGAGCTTAGAGTGCGGATGGAGAAGGAAGACCAGTCCTCTGTTCCTTATACCGATATGATTTCGCAAAAGCTGGCGTACCGCACGCAGTTCTTTAATGAATCGGCAAGCATGCTGGTGATCGGCAGCTGGATGAACACCGAGCTGGGCGGAACCGACAAAGTGCCGCTGAACTTTAATGTCGCTGTTGCTCCCTTCCCGAAAAACAACCCGGCTGACGAGATTGGTCTGACGCCGGTGACAACAGACTATGTATCGGTGGCGGCAAAGTCGAAGCATAAGCAGGAAGCGTATGATTTTGTCCGGTGGTATACGACGGAAGGCCAGCTGGTGCAGGGCAAAAACATTCCGGCCTGGAGCAAGGTTGAATCGTCGCAGGTGGAGAGCATCATCGACAAAATTTTATCCGCCACTAAAAATCCTGAAAAGGTGGACAAAAAATCGCTGGTTGACACGCTGATGGTGTCCAAAGCGTCCGCGATTGTCCCGCCGTCCTCCTATCAGGCGGAAGTGTACAAAGCGATCAACGAGGAATACGAAAAGCTGATTCTCGGCAATCAGGACATTGACACCACCATCAAAAACTCGCAGGAACGTGTGAACAAGATTATCGAAACCAATAAAAAATAGTCTGCTATAATAACCCGTGTGGGGGCGACAACCTCGCCCCTTTTGCTTATCCATTCTATGCATAACGGGAGGCGCTGGCAGAACGTGATCCGCCCATTTACAGCCTGGAGTCCGGCATCCATCCGGCATAAATTGACATTGGCCGCTATCGCCTGCATTTTGGTGCCGGCAGTGTTCACTCTGATCCTCTACAATTTCATGACCCAGGAGGCGGTCAAACGGCAGGCAATTACAAATGCGGAAAGCTCGCTGCACCTGGTAGGCGAATCCGTCACGAATCTGCTGACCGGCATGCTGGATGTAACCAACTACATTCAAGTGAACTCCGGACTCGGCACCTATTTGAAGCTGGTCGCTTCCGGCAAGGAAAGCGCCGACCCGTATACGGCTTTTACGGAGAAAAACCGGGTGCTGGAGCAGCTGGACAGCTTAACTTATCTCGGGAGCAAAAAATACGTGACCGTCATTTTAACAAACGATGAGTATTATATGAACTATTCGGTAAGCGATTTCAATCCGCTCGAATACAAACGCGAATCCTGGTTTGGCCGGCTGGAGCGGTTCACCGGCATGCAGTCGCTTTGGGCAGGACCGCAGCCGACCGTGTTTCAATATGACAAATTTGATCACCCTTATCAGATTTCAGTCGCCAGAACACTCCGGCTGGAAAGCTCCAAAATCTACGGGTATGCCGTTGTCACCATTATGGAAAGCCAGATCCGCGGCGTATTCGGCAGTTTGTCCGAGGAAAACGGCATTATGCTGCTGGATGCTGAAGGACGGATTGTTTCGGCCCGCGATCCCGAGATCATCGGAACAGTGTTTCCGCAGCGGTCCCTGATCGAAGGGATGAAGGAAACCTCGGTGGTTGGCATCGGCGGTGAACGGTATTTGGTTGCCCAGCAGCGGATGGCGTTTAATGGCTGGCGGCTTGTGCTAATGGAGCCGTATAAAGAAGCGACGGTTAATATCAGCTCGATTTTCAGCCGTGTCTTTGTCTTTCAGCTTATCTCGTTTGCCGTTTTCCTGATTTTACTGCTGGTGCTTGTGCGGCGCTTTACCCGGCCGCTGGTGCGGCTCGGCAAGGTTACCTCCGCCGTGCAGCGGGGCAACCTGGAGGTCCGCTCAGGCGTGCGGGGCAACGACGAGATTGGCCGGCTGGGTCTGCTGTTTGACCAGATGCTTGACCGGGTAGGGGAGATGATCCGGGAGGTCTCCGACAACCAGACGCGCAAACGCAAGGCCGAGCTGAAGATGCTGCAGGCCCAAATTAATCCGCATTTTTTGTTTAATGTGCTGAACTCCATCCGGATGAAGGTGATGAAGCGGGGCGATCCCGACAGCGCCAAAATGATCGGCTCCTTGTCCATGCTGCTGCGGATGACGATCAGCAGGGAAGAGGATGCGATCACGCTGCACGAGGAAATCGATTTGCTGCGCCATTACGTCTCCTTAATGAATCTGCGGCAAAAAGAGGAGGTTACGCTGCTGACGCGCGTCGATCCGGAGGCGTTTCTGGTGCGTGTGCCGCGCTTCATCCTTCAGCCGCTGGTTGAGAACGCGCTGATTCACGGGCTCGGCCAACTGGCCGGGACGATTACGGTTGGCGCCGGGTTCCAGGGCAGCCAGCTGATTTTGACGGTCGAGGACAGCGGCAGAGGGATGGAGGAAGCCGAACGGCTGCGGATTCTCGGCAGGATTCAGGGCGGTGCAGCCGGAGCGGGAGAGCCGGACGGCAGGGCTATGGGCCATGATGAAGGGCCGGAAAACCTGTCCGGCGGGAGCCGGGAGCGTGCAGTGGATCAAGGAGAATCATCCGCCGGGAATCAGGCACGCGCTGCAGCTCAAGTGGAAGTGTCCGGCCGGAGCGGCGGCTTCTCCGGCATCGGCCTGGTGAATGTCGCGGAACGCATGCAGATGCTGTACGGCGGCGGTTTCCGCATCGATGTAATCAGCGAGCCGGGTAAAGGGACGGCGATCCGCATGGAAATCCCGGTGGAAAGAGGGGACGCAGATGTATAAAGTGATGCTGGTGGACGACGACTATCCCGTCATTGAACTGCTGTCGGAGACCATCGAGTGGGAACGGCTTGGCCTGTGTCTCATCGGAAGCCATGAGAACGGGCAAACCGCCTGGGAGCATGCGAGCCGGGAAATGCCCGATATTCTCATTACCGATATCGGGATGCCAAAGATGAATGGACTGGAGTTGTCCGCACGGATCAAAGAGCGTAAACCCGGTGTGCGGATTGCTATTTTGTCCTGCCACAATGAATTTCAATATGCGCAGCAGGCGATGCGGCTGAATGTCCAGGACTACCTCCTGAAAGACGCACTGGACCCGGCGGATCTGGCGGTGCTGCTGCGGAAGTTCAAGGAGGCGCTGGACCAGGAGGCGCAGGCCGGCTGGGAACGGTCCCGCATGCGGCATCTGCAGCAGGAGACACAGGAAATCCGCAAGGAACGCCTGGTCAAAAACCTGATTCATCATCCGCTCGTGTCGCCTGAGGACTGGCGGAGGGAAGCGTCCGAATTCGGATTGTTCCGGGACGGACTGCATTGTCTGCCTGTTGCCGGATTTATCGACGATTACCGGGCGGTGCAGTACCGTTTTTTCTCCGGTCAAACGCTGCAGTTCGCCTTAGGCAACGTCCTGAACGAGGTGCTGCCGGGCCTGTTTGCGGAAGCGCTTCATTTCGGGTACGGCGAGCGGTCTTCTCTGGTGCTGTTCGGGTATAAGCCGGGACTCAAGCGCAATATTTACGACGAGGCGGAACACGCGCTGCGGCAGGTGCAGGAGACGCTGCGCAGTGTGCTGAAGATCCGGATGTCTTTTGCAATGGGCGAGCCGTCGGGAGGGCCTGAAGCGCTGAAGATCAGCCTGAAACGGCTGCTGGAGGATGAAGAACGGAGATTTTATTTGGAGCCGGGGACGATCTCCAGAAAACGGGTGGAGACGGATTTTTCGCCAGGAAGCAGGGGGTTATTTGCTTATTACGATGAAGCCAGCACGGAGCTGCGTGAGATTCTGATCGGCAAACGTCCGGAGGATGCGAAGGACTGCGCGGACCGCTGGGTGGGCCGGATTCGGCGGGAGCGGTATCCTCTTGAAACGGTCAAAGACTGGACACTGAAGCTGCTGCTGGATCTCAAGCTAAAGCTGCATGCGGTGGAATCGGTCCGGCCGGCCTATTCGGCGGATTCGCTGCATAAAGAGATTGTGGAGATCGACTCGCTGGCGGAGCTGCGTGACTGGCTGGCGGAACATCTGGAGCGGATCTCCGGTGTAAGACAGGCGGGGGGCGGCGCGGGAACGCGGGCAGAGGTGCTGGAAGCGTGCAAATACGTCTCGCTCCGGCTGAACTCCCGGATTAGTCTGGACGAGGTTGCGGCCCATCTTCATTTGAACGCAAGTTATTTTAGCAGGCTGTTCAAGAAGGAGACCGGGGTGACCTTTATCGAATATGTTACCCGGAAGAAAATGGAACGCGCAAAGGAGCTGCTGGACCAGACGGGACTGACTGTAGGCGAAATCTGCGAACAGCTTGGTTACGACAACCAGAGCTACTTTATCAAGACGTTCAAACATCACGCCGGGATGACGCCGGCGGAGTACCGGGGATAAGTCCGGACAAATCGGAGGGGAAAGCGGAAATGGAGCAGGCAATCATACGCAGACTGGTGGAGGAAATGCGGCCCGCGGACCGGTCGCTGTATTATCCGGAAGGCGATCAAAAGGGCTTTTGGGCCCGTGTCCAGGCTTCGGGCGGCTGGAAGGCGGAACTGGAGGACATCCGCCGGGAGGGCGGCCGGCTGCTGGAGCAGGCGATTCCCGAACTGACGTATTCCCTGTTCGTGCTGTATGCCAAGCAGGGCACGAGGCTGGAGTATGAACGGGTTTATTTTGAGCGCAGACGGCGGCTGAATACGTTTGCGGTACTGTCGATGCTGGAACCGGAGCAGGAAGAATGGAAGCAGGGGCTGTTTGATGTGCTGTGGGCGGTTTGCGGCGAATATACGTGGTGTCTGCCAGCCCATCTGCCGGATGGGGGCCGGCCGGAGACGATTGACCTGTTTGCTGCGGAAACCGGATTTACACTAAACGAAATTGCCCTGCTGCTGGAAAATATGCTTCCCGGCATGCTGAAGGACCGGATCGCCCGGGAGGTAGAGCAGCGGATCATCCGGCCATTCCTTGAAGCGGGCCCCTGGCATTGGGAGACGGTGGAGACGAACTGGTCGGCTGTCTGCGCGGGTTCGGTCGGTGCCGCAGCGCTGCTGCAGCCCTCTATTTCACCGGAGGACCTGGCGGCCGTGCTAACACGGGCCGAGCGCAGTATGGAATTTTATTTCCGCGGCTTCGGGGATGACGGCGTATGTCTTGAAGGTCCGGGGTATTGGAATTACGGATTCGGGTATTTCGTTTATTACGCCGATCTGCTGCGCAGCCGGACAGAAGGACGGATTGACCATTTTAATGAGGAAAAGGTGCGCAACATCGCTTTGTTTCAACAGCGCTGTTTCCTGAGCCAAGACCGGCCTGCAAACTTTTCGGACGCCGTGCGGCAGGTCCGCATTCACCCCGGATTGTCCCATTATTTGTCACGCTGCTATCCGGAGGTTCAGCTGCCGCCGGCGGGCTTTAACGCCATGTTTTCGCATGATCCGTGCAGCCGGTGGGCACATGCCTTCCGGGACTTGATCTGGCGTGAACCGGAGAAGGAACGGGCCGGAGACTGGCAAAGCGCCGCTTACTTGATGCGGGGCGCGCAGTGGCTCGTTGCAAGATGGCCGGAAGGCGGCGTAATGCGCGCGTTTGCCGCTAAAGGCGGCACAAATGGCGAACCGCACAATCATAACGATGTGGGACATTTTATTTTGGTGCGGGGCGGGGAGGCGTTCCTGACGGATCTTGGCAGCGGCGAATATACGTCCAGCTATTTCGGGGAAAAGCGTTATACCTTCGACTGCAATGGAGCCCAAGGACATTCGCTGCCGATTATAGACGGTATGCTGCAGGCTGAAGGGGCGGAGTCGGCTGCGGTCCTGCTTGCGGCGGAGGTGGACACGGCAGTAAATCCGCACATGTCAGAAGTAGATACGGCAGTGAATCCGCGCATGGCGGATGTAGATCAGGCAGTGAATCCGCATATGGTAGAGGTGGACTCGGCAGCAGATCCACGTGTGGAAGGGGAAGACCTGGAAGCTTCATATGAAGATACAGAGGCGGCCGGAGCGCCGGATGCGGTGATTGCGGGCAGCGGGAGATCCGCGCGAATGAGTCTGGAGCTGGCGGCAGCTTACCGGGTTCCTTCGCTTCGTTCGTTGGTGCGGACGTTTGATTGGAATGCGGTAACGGAGGCGGGGCCGGAGCTGCGTGTAACGGATAGGTTCCGTTTTGACTCGCCCCCAAGGGAACTGGTGGAGCGGTTCGTGACGCAGATTCTTCCGCTGGCGGAAGAAGCGGGCGGAATCCGCCTTGAAGGCGCGGGCGGCACACTCCGGATCGGATATGACGCTGCGCGGCTTGAGCCGCGGGTCAACGAGCGTTTTTACCGAAATCACGCGGGTGTGGATGAGAAGTGGTATACACTTGATTTTGCGGTGAAAAAACCTGAATCGGAGAGTTCGTTTACGTTCGAATTCAGTTTTGATTAAAGTTCAGGCTGCAAAGTCCTTTACATGGATTGCACTGCCACAATACAGGACAGCCGGGAGGAAAAATAATGACGGACATTGCGCAGCGGCCTGATTGGGTCGAGGAGGCATGGGAAAACGCGCTGCAGAAGACAAAACGGAATACGGCGCGGATCGGCGCGAATTTCCCCCATGCGAGTATAGACGGAAAGTATGTGCTGGAAGAGCCGTTTTGGTGGACGGCGGGATTTTGGCCAGGCATGCTGTGGCTTTTGTACAATGATTGCGGCGATGCGGAGCTGCGGGAGATCGCAGAGCGGTGCGAAAGCCGGCTGGATGCAGTGATTGATGGCTATGTGCGGCTGGACCATGACTTGGGCTTTATGTGGACGCTGACCAGTGTGGCAAACCATACGCTGCATGGCGGCGAACGTTCAAAAGTACGCGCCCTGAAGGCCGCCAGTTTCCTGGCCTCCAGGTTCAATATCAAAGGCGGATACATCCGGGCGTGGAATCCCTGGACTCCCGGGGAGGACAATTCCGGTGTGGCTATTATCGACTGTGCAATGAATGTGCCGCTCCTGTTCTGGGCAAGCCGGGTAACCGGCGATCCGCGTTTCGGCCATATTGCGGAAGCTCACATGGACACCGTCCTTAACCGTTTCGTCCGGCCTGACGGGTCTGTGTATCATATTTTGCGGTTTGATGCCGCCACCGGCGAGTTCATCGAGGGCCAAGGCGGCCAGGGCTATGCGCCCGAATCGGCGTGGTCGCGCGGAACGGCTTGGGCGATTTACGGGCTGACGCTTGCCTATCACCACACCGGGCGTACCGATTATCTACAGGCGGCCAAGCGGGTGGCCCAGTTCTTTTTAACCCGGCTGCCGGACGATCTTGTGCCGCACTGGGATTTCCGGGCGCCGCTTGCAGAAAGGCAGCTCCGGGATTCGTCGGCGGGGGCCTGCGCCGCAAGCGGGCTGCTGCTGCTGGCAGACAAATGCGGCGAACTGGAAGGCGACGTTTACCGCGAGCCGGCGGTCCGGATGCTGGAATCGCTGTACCGCAATTACGGAGCCTGGGAGGATCCGAATGAGGAAGGACTGATCCTCCACGGCACCAGCAATTATCCGAACCGGACCAACCTGGATGTGCCGCTGATTTACGGTGATTATTATTTTGTGGAGGGATTGGCGCGGCTGCGCGGCGAAGGCCCGTTTTTCTGGGAGTAGGGAGCTGGAAAGCTGGAGGGACTGGCGCGGCTGCACGGCACAGGCCCTTTTTTCTGGGAGTAGGAGAGCAGGGAAGCAGGAGGGAGTATAGGGGATGAACGAAATGACGGTTGCCGGTCAGCTTGCCGAAAATCCGCTGAAGACCCGGGCCGATTTGGGGCAGACGCTGGACTTGCTTATGAAGCCGCTTGCAAACCGGTATAGTCCGGGCCGGGCACGTCTTGAACTGGGAGCGTCCGGCGCAAGCTATTCGTCTTTGCTGGCGGGAATGGAAGGGTTCTCGCGGGTGCTGTGGGGGTTGGTTCCTCTGCTTGCGGGCGGGGGAGAAGCGGACTGCTGGGACACCATGCTGGAAGGGATCCGCCATGGAACAGATCCTGCTCATGAGGAGTATTGGGGGACCGCAGCGGATTACGATCAGCGGCTGGTGGAAATGGCCGTGTTCGGCTGGGCGCTGGCGGTGATTCCCGAACGGATCTGGGAGCCGCTGACGGAGCGGGAACGCTCGAATTTTTATGCCTGGCTGAATCAGATCAACAGCCGTCCCTGCTACGACTGCAACTGGCTGTTTTTCCATGTCCTTGTAAATGCGGGATTCCGCCTGGCCGGGCTGCCTTACGATGCAGAGCAGACGGAACGGAATTTGCAGCGGATTGAATCGTTTTACCTGGATGAAGGCTGGTACAGCGACGGACCCGGCGGGCACAGCGATTATTACGTGCCTTTTGCCATTCATTACTATGGGCTGATATATGCCAGATTGTCGGAGAGGGACGATCCGGAACGGGCCCGGCGGTTTAAGGAACGGGCAGACCGGTTCGCCCAGCAATTTGTGTATTGGTTCGAGCCTTCGGGAGCGGCCCTTCCTTACGGCCGGAGCCTTTCTTATCGTTTTGCGCAGTCTGCCTTCTGGAGCGCACTTGCTTATGCGGGTTCGGAGGTGCTGTCGCCCGGCGAAATCAAAGGACTTCTGCTCCGGAATCTCCGCTGGTGGTTCCGGCAGCCGATTGTTGACGCAAGCGGGGTGCTGACCGTTGGTTATACGTACCCCAATCTGGTTATGGCCGAAAATTACAACTCGCCGGGTTCGCCGTATTGGTCGTTTAAGACGTTTTTGCCGCTGGCGCTGCCGGAGGACCATCCGTTTTGGCAGGCGGAGGAGCTGCCGCTGCCGGAAGGCGGGCCTTGGTCGGTGCAGAAACCGGCGCATCTAGTGATCAGCCGGAGCCGCACCTACGGACATGTTGCTGCCTTTAACAGCGGGCACCCTGCAAGCAATGAACATACCCACACTTCCGCGAAGTACGAAAAGTTCGTCTACTCCACCGCGTTCGGGTTCAGCGTGCCGCGGGCCGAATGGGGGCTGGCGCAGGGCGCTTTTGATTCGATGCTGGCGCTCAGCGAACGGGACAATCTGTTCCGGGTCCGCAGACGGAATACAAAGACGGAAATCCACGGAAACGTGGTGTATGCAAAATGGCTGCCTTGGCACGACGTTGAAGCCGACACCTGGATCGTCGCCGGCCTGCCCTGGCATCTTCGGGTTCATCGCATTGCCTCGGCCCGCCCCCTGGATGCTGCTGAAGGCGGCTTCGCTCTGGGTTTGGAGCCGGACACCGGAACACATACCGCTTCGGCACATGCACAGGCTGCTGCTGCGTATCATCCGCTGAAGGGTGTTTCGGCGGTTACCGGACTCCTCGGCTACCGTGCGGCCGAGCTGGTCTATCCGAATTCCAACACCAATGTGCTGAATTCGAGAACAGTTCTTCCGACGCTGCGGGCCGAGCTGGAGCCGGGAGTCCATTGGCTTGTCTCGCTGGTGTATGGAGAACCCGCTTCGGCAATGGCGGTTTCGGCGAATCAGAAAAATCAGGGGCATCAAGCGGATCGGGCAGATCGGGCAGATCAGGCAGATCGGGCAGATCAGGCAGACCAGGCAGACCAGGCAGATCAGGCGGAGCCGCTGGGGCTGGAACAGGTCATGGCGCCTGAAGCGGGGGCGGAGGCTTTGGAGCGGCTGCAGGTTGTGTTTAACGGGAAAACCATTGTTGTTCAGACAATTGAAGGCAAAGAGCTAAGGATTGACATGACGGAACGAGCGTAAGCCAAGCTTAATGCTAGGCTCAAAATTTGAGGAGACAGTCAGCAGACTCTGCGTGGTTGTGAAAGAAAGCCTTGCGGGAAAACGAAAAGAGCGCGGGAGGGAAGTTCTTGTATTTTCAAAAAGGCAGGAGTTCGGCCCGGCTCGTAAAATAGGCTGGAGGTTATCTTGTAGAGTAATTTTGCCGCATGGTAGAATACCCGAGAAATGTAATCCCTTAACTTCATTCACAATCCTTCAGGAGGAAATTATGAAGAACGTACGCACTACACGCAACCTGCTGTCCGCGATCCTGGCAGCCTCAGTGGCCCTGACTGTTCCCGCGGGGGTCATGAATGCGGCCAAGCCCGCAGCCCAGGCTAAAAATCAAGCAGCCAAAACCCAATACGTCACCTCCCCTTCCAGCAGCTCGGTGCTGAAGCTGAAAAAGGGCTTCAAAAATGATGTCGTCCTTAAAGAGATGAAGCCGATTATGGTGCAGGTAATGAGAATTTGCGGAGGATATTATACCGCCACAGACGAAACGGCATCCGAACGGAATGCCGCGCAGTTTAACGCTTTTATCGATAAAGCGATTCCGGACCTCACGGGCTTTGACATTGAGGGCAGCAAGCGCGAATATGTGATGCGGCGGGCGGGAGCTCTGGACGAAACGAGTAAAAAAGATCTGGTGAAGCTGGGGAAAGAGCTTCAGCTCATCAATGCCGACACCAAAATCAACCAGAAGATCACCCACTTTAAAGACGACGATACGGTCGTTATCAACTACGTGTATCATACGAAGGTAGCCGGCCGCCCGCATCAGGTTGGTTTGAATTTTCAGTTCAAGCCGCTGAATAAGACGCATTATGCATTGGAGCTTGTTACGACGCACTAAGTAGGGTCTTCTTGTTTTTCGAAAGGGAGTAGAAGCCTACGCTTAGGAATTTTGAGAGCATTGATGATAAAATCAATGTTCTTTTTTTATGGTTCAAAGTGAAAACATCAAGGCTGGGAAAAAACGGGTTTCCATTCCCCCCGCCCTGATTTAAGATAGGTTTAATGTGCTGGCAGTCTCTGGGAATGAGGCGCGACTGGCCAGTGAAAATGGAGGTGAACGGGTAGGATGGTCCACTTTGATCCGTCCGACGGAACGCTGCTGCAGGAAACGTTTATTCGCGACGAGGTTCGGTATAATCTGCTGCATCTCATTCTTTCGGGGGAGGATTCGCTGCGGATCCGGTCCGATGACGGGCAGCTGATTTTTGGAAAAACCCCCGGACAATACAACGCGTGGTTGTGGGTGTCCGGGGATGCCGGAGAAGAGCGGCGGAGGGCGCTGATCGACGAGCTGGCCGAACAAGTGTCAGGGCTGGAGATTCCGGGCGTAACCGGCGATATCGGCATCGCGGAGGAATTCGCCAAGCGGTACGGAGAACCCCGGAATCTGGCTGCGCAGCCGTTTGTGAAGTTAATCTCTTATGCCTGTACGGAGCTTAAACGTCCGCAAGGTGTTGCCGGGCAGCCGGTGCCGGTTGGTATGGAAGATAGGGAGCGGGTGGCGCGGTATCTCGCCGATTTTGACTTCGATGCTTTCGGCTGGCACAATCCGCCAGAGCTGCATCTGGGAGCAGCGGAAAGTTATATCCGCCAGGGCGATTTGCTGTTTTGGAAGGTCGATGGCGAACCGGTATCCATGGCCAGAATCGTGCACCGGAGCGACCGGTATGCCCGGATCGCTTATGTTTATACGCCTACCGAGTACCGGGGCCGGGGATACGCCGGTGCACTGACCGCGGAGCTGAGTGAAATCGTGCTGCGAGAAGGCCGGATTCCCATGCTGTATGCGGATGCGGCCAATCCCGTATCCAACCGGCTGTACCGGAATCTCGGGTACAAGGAGAGCGGTTCCGTAACTGATCTGGCTTTTGTTCATCGTCCAGTTTAAATTGGGGTGTAGAGTGCAGGGTATAGATTCGCCGTATGAATTTGACTTTGGCCGCCCGCCTTCACTATGCTAGAAGGAAACCTGCCAGTCAGGGAAGAATGGGTGCAGTCAAGGGGGACGGTAAGAAACACATGGAGAAGCTTCAAATTTGGCCTGAACGGTTCAGAAAATTTTTTCTGAACAATAAATTCGTTGTTTTTTTGCTGGTGCTGCTGCTGATCGGACTGAATGTGCTGGTGTTTGCCAAACTTCCATTTATCTTTAGGCCGCTGTCCATCCTGTTTCACACGGTTGCGCTGCCGCTCCTTCTGTCCGGGGTAGCTTATTATTTGCTCAACCCGCTGGTCGACCGGATGGAAAAACGCAGTTATATGAAGCGGACTTATGCCATCGTCATTTTGTTTTTGCTGATCGCTGGCATCATTACGCTGATTCTGCTGATCGCAATCCCGATGCTGCGAACCCAGCTGCAGGGACTGATCGGCAACTTTCCGCGTTACAGCGCGCAGATTCAGGAGCAGGTGCAGGGCTGGCTTGGGAGCAGTGTATTCGAGCAGATTCAGGAAACGGTTGGTTCCGATCTGACGGAGATTACGGGACGTGTGACGGCATGGGCAAGCGATCTGCTCAATAATGCCGTAAGCGGTGTCGGGAATTTTGTGGGCGCTTTGACCGAGGTGGTGCTGGCGCTTGTGACAACGCCGTTTATTCTGTTTTATCTGCTGCGGGACGGCAAACGTCTGCCGGATTATATCATCCGGTTCATTCCGGACGGAATGAAGCCGCAGACCCGGCTGGTTATGTCGGAGATGAATGGCAAAATTGCTTCCTATATCAGAGGGCAAATCATCGTAAGCTGCTGTATCGGGGTACTGCTCTATATCGGTTATATTATTATCGGTCTGGAATATTCGCTTGTCCTCGCCATTGTAGCGGCCTGTACGGCTGTGGTGCCTTATCTGGGACCGGCGATCGCCATCACCCCGGCACTGATTGTCGCTGCGGTCACGTCCCCGTTTATGCTGCTCAAAATGGTTGCCGTCTGGACGGCGGTTCAGCTGATCGAAGGCAAATTTATTTCGCCGCAAATTATGGGCAAATCGCTTAAAATTCACCCGATCACGATCATTTTTGTGATTTTGTTTGCGGGAAAAATGTTCGGCGTGGTCGGCATTATTTTGGCGGTGCCGGGATATGCTGTGCTGAAAGTGGTGTTCACCCACCTGTTCCAGTGGTTTCAGTTCCGGTCGGGATTATACAGCGTCCGTGAAGAACAAAAGGATTCCCGCTAAAAAACGTTCCTGCCGGGAAGAAAAGGAGTACGAAGAACTATGGATAACCTGGTGATACAAACGGCAAACGGCCTTCTCCGCGGCATGGAGGAAAAAGGAGTTCATGTCTGGAAGGGAGTTCCTTACGCGCAGCCGCCTGTAGGCCCGCGCAGATTCCGGGCTCCCGGGCCGCCCGCTGACTGGAGCGGCATCCGCGATGCCTTCAGCTTCGGCCCAATTTCGCTGCAGACGGGGGTGTCGACGAGCGGACGGTTTGGCGGGGAGGGACCGGAGGAAAGCGAAGACTGCCTTTACCTGAATGTCTGGTCGCCAGCCGGGGAGCCCCGGGACGGACAGGATGCGGCCAAAGGGCGTCCGGTCATGGTCTGGATCCATGGGGGTGTCTTTGAACGGGGAGCCGGAAGCGAAGCAATGTATGACGGAGCGAACTTGGCCGCTTTCGGAGACGTTGTGGTGGTTACACTCAATTACCGGCTGGGTCCGTTCGGATTCCTGCATTTGGCCCCGCTTGGAGGCGGGTTGACCTCGAATCAGGGCCTGCTCGATCAAGTGGCGGCGCTGCAGTGGGTGCGCCGCAATATTGCCGCATTTGGCGGGGACCCTGAGCGCGTAACGGTGTTCGGCGAGTCTGCGGGCGGAATGAGCATCGCTGCACTGCTGGCGATGCCGGCGGCACGGGGGCTGTTCGCCCGGGCGATTCTGCAGAGCGGTGCGTCGCAGGCGCTCAGCGCGGAGCAGTCCAGCGCGATTGCGGGCGCTCTGCTCGGCGAGCTCGGCATTGCCCCCGGCGATACGGTGGCGCTGGAGACGCTGCCGGCTTCGGAGATTATAGAGGCCGCCCAGCGGATGAATGTCCGGCTGTCCGGCGGCTCGCTGAGCATGTTTTTTCAGCCGGTCGTTGAGCCGGGGACTCTTCCGGTTGAACCGGAAACGGCGGTGGCCCAAGGGGTTGCGGCAGGGATACCGCTGCTGATCGGAACAAACCATGACGAAGGCAATTTGTTTTTCCGTGAAGGATCGGCAGTTCCGCAGTTTGAGCAGTCGCTTGCGGCGCTGCGGATGCTGACAGGTCTGCAAAATGTCGGCGAGCTCGCTTCCGGGTACGATAAGTCCTGGGAGGGGCAGGCCGAAATTATGACCGATCTGTTCTTTTGGCGCAGTGCGGTCGCTTTGGCCGAAAGCCAGGTTCCGCACGGTCCGGTATGGATGTACCGCTTCGACTGGAATATGCCGGGCCATCCGCTGCTGTATAAGGCGGTGCATGGGGCGGAGATTGTGTTCGCTTTCGGCAACCTGGCTGAACTGCAGCGGCTCGGGGTGACACCGGATGCCGCGGCGCAGCGGTTGTCGTCGCAAATGATGGCGGCTTGGACGGCTTTTGCGCGCAGCGGGGAACCCCGGGCGGATGAGCTGGACTGGCCGAATTATGATACGGAAAGCCGGATCACGATGCTGTTCGACCGGGATACGCATCCGGTATCCGACCCGGATCCCGAGAAACGGCGGAAGCTGTTTCAGTACAGCTAATGCGCAGAGAGGAAACGGCGGGGCTATGAAGGTAACGGGTTTTAATCACTTAACGCTCCGGATCGGCGATCTGGAACGGTCGATTGATTTTTACACCGGCGTATTGGGACTGAAGCTGGTGCACCGGGGCAGGACAGACGCTTATCTGGAATGGGGGACGGCTTGGATCTGCCTGCTCCAGGCGGACCGGGTGACTGCCGCTCAAACAGCGGACGGGACGGAGCCTAAGACCGGGTTCGATCACATCGCGTTCTCCATTGATGAAGCGGAGTTTGAAGGTGCCGCTGACGCGCTGAGAGAAGCGGGGATCACGATCGTCCGGGGACCGGTCAAGCGCGGGCAGGGGTGGTCGGTCAATTTTCTCGATCCCGACGGCATTCAATTGGAGCTGCACACGTCAAATCTGGCTGAACGGATGCGTGTGTGGAGCTAGCGGGACAATACGCCAAGCGAAGCAGGCAAATGTGTACCGCAAACGGGGTTACCTCAATGAGGTAAACCCCGTTTTTTCTACCAGCTGCTGCCCTTCATCCGACTGCATCCACTGAATAAACGCTTCAATATGGGGGTTGCCGCTGCCGGCGGTAACAGCGTAAAACTCGGCCGCAAACGGGTATTCGCCGCTGCGGATGCTTGCCTTGTCGGGATGAATGCCGTCAATATCAAGCAGTTTGATTTCACCGCTGCGGTTCATCTCGGAGGCGTAAAACAGGAAAGAGTAGCCGATGGCGTTTTTGTAATTTTTGTAGTTGGCGGTGCGTGAAATAATGCCGGACATGGCATCGGCGATATCCTCCGTGGGCGGTTTCATCAGCTCCGTCCCCTTCATAACTTTCTGAAGCATGGTCTGGCTGCCGCTGCCCTCGGGCCGCTGGAAAGCGCGGATCGTCTCGTCTTTGCCGCCGACTTCCTCCCAATTGGTCACCGCGCCGGAGTAAATGTCTTTAATTTGGCTGGAAGTGAGGCTGCTGACCGGGTTCCGCTTGTTCACAAAAAATACGAAGGCTTCCCGTCCGATCGGTGTCAGCTTTAGCTCAAGCCCCTTGCTTTTGAACTGATTGATCTGCTGTTCTGAAGGACCGGCAGCAAAAATGATATCCGCTTTGCCATACAGCAGATTGTTGTAAGCATCCGGCGTAGTGGTGCAGATAACCGGGCTCTCCGCCATCTCAAAATCGTAAGGATTATACGTTCCTTCCGGATAGACGGCCTGCACAAACGCGGAATAAAGCGGGTACAGCGCGGTGGCGCCGTCAAGCTTGGGCAGATGATCGCGGATCCGGTAGGAGGCGGGAGCGTCAAGACGCACAGCCAGGGTATTTTCTGCAAAAGGGGCGTATCCTCCTAAATCGATCTCGGGTTCGTCCACTTCCGCAAAGCTGTTATGGTAAGCCTGCCGGATCTCATACCCGGCCGTTGTCAGCGCGCACAACACCAGAAATCCGAGCAACAGACGGTTGCGGATGCGGCGCTGGGGCAGACCGATAATGCTCATCGCCGTATACAAGGCAAGGCCAATGAATAAGGCGGCAATCAGCGGCGTATAAAACAACAGCCCGCCGAGTAAGGAGCTAAAGATAACCGCAATATAGCCGATGAATAGAATGCCCGCGACAGCCGGCAAGGTCCATAAAATCCGGAAACCGATATTTTCTTTCATCCTTTCCTCCAATATCTTCAGTTTGTTCAACTATGCTCCACCCATTATAACAAGCGTTCAGCACCAAAAAACAACAAAACTGGAACCGGCAGCGGTTACCTGGACGGAATGGAAGGGCTTACCCGGATTTCTTTGCCAAAGTACTGGACGCGGGGAGCAAAAAGGAGTATTCTGTCCTTGTGAAAAATATAACGATACAAGATTCTCGGGGCAGGGTGAAATTCCCTACCGGCGGTGAAGCTCCCTCATGGAGTCAAGCCCGCGACTCCGGCCGAAGCAGAGGTACGGCTGGACTGATCTGGTGCAAATCCAGAGCCGACGGTATAGTCCGGATGAGAGAGAATCCATTCATACAGGCGCCGCGCCGTGCGGACGCTTCTATTGTGGATGCCCCCGACAGCTGGTTTACCAGCAGGTTCGGGGGTTTTTGGTCTCTTTTCAAGAGGGTTTTTGTAGGATAAGGAGCCACTGACAATGAGCAATGTTACTGTATCTTCCTCGATTCCGTCACCGTCCGCCCGGCGGGGCGGGTTCTGGTTTGTCGTTTTGGGGGCGGCGCTATGGGGCGTCGACCCGCTGTTCCGCATTCTGCTGCTTGATCACCTGACGTCGTCCCAGATCGTTTTGCTGGAGCATGCCGTTTTGTTTCTGGCGGCGGCTCCGGTGCTCTGGAAACGGCGTGCGGAGTTAAAAAAACTGCGGCTTCGCCACGTTGGCGCCCTGATTGCCATCTCGTGGGGCGGGTCGGCTCTGGCGACGATTCTGTTCACCAAAGGTCTGCAGTACGGCGATCTGAACGCAGTGCTGCTGCTGCAGAAGCTGCAGCCGCTGTTCGCCGTTGGCCTTGCCGCCCTGCTGCTGAAGGAACGGCTGCCGCGCCGGTTCGGTCTGTTGTTCCTGGTTGCTCTCGCGGGGACGTATCTGCTGACCTTCGGCTGGGCGGTGCCGTTTGGCCATGCGGGCGCTTTTATTTCCGCCGGCAGCTTGATGGCGATGGGTGCCGCCGCGCTGTGGGGCGCATCCACGGTGATGGGACGTTACCTGCTCGGCACGATGCAGTACGAGACCGTTACCTCGCTGCGTTTTGTCCTGGCGCTGCCCCTGCTGTTCGTGATTACGGCGTCGGAAGGCGCGCCGTGGCAATTTGGCGACAGCGCAGGGGATAGCGCGCTGATTGGACTGAACCTTTTGCTGCAGGCGCTGCTGCCCGGGCTGCTGAGTATGCTGGTTTATTACAAGGGACTCAGCACCACCAAAGCATCGGTGGCGACGCTGGCCGAACTTAGTTTTCCAATGACGGGTGTCGTGATCAACTGGCTGGTGTTTCAGGAAGTAGTGACTGTAGCCCAGCTTGCGGGTTTTGCGCTAATCTGGTTTGCGCTGTTCCGCATTTCAACCGGGCAGAGCAAAACGCTGCCAGAGGAGTCAAATATAGCGGCCTGAAGCCGCTTGTAAAAATGCAAGTGAACCGCCTGGACTGGGTAAATTGCCGGTCCGGGCTTTTTGTTATGCCTGCAGGAGGTAAATAGTCAATAGAAGTATGGGAAAGTGCTGAATTGCGCACGCTTTGGTACAGACCACCGTACAGGTGTAAGGAGGAATAGGGATGGACGAACAAAAAATATTGGAGGAAATCCGCAGGCTGTCCAGGCCTTTTGCGCAGGAACCAGCCGGGATGCTGCTGGCAGCCAAAACGGAACAAGCAAAAGTTGTGCTGTTGGGAGAAGCCTCGCATGGAACATCCGAGTTCTACACTGTCCGTGCGGAGCTCACCAAAAGGCTGATTCAGGAAGGAAACATCCGTTTTATCGCCGTGGAAGGCGACTGGCCGGCCTGCTATACTCTGAACCAATATGTGATGGGCCAGTCTGACGCTGGTGCAGCGGAAGAGGCGCTGCGTTCTTTTCGCCGATGGCCGACATGGATGTGGGCTAACCGGGAAATCGAAGCGATGGCGGAGTGGCTGCGGGAGTATAATGCGGACAAAGCGGAGCGTGAAAAAGTCGGATTTTACGGGATTGATCTGTACAGCCTCTGGGAGTCGATGGATGAAATTATCGGTTACCTTGAGGAACGAGGCGGGGCGGATCTTGAGGCGGCTAAGGCGGCGTTCGAGTGTTTTGAACCCTATAACCGGGATGAGCAGACGTACGGGATTGCGGCTTCTTTTCTTGGCGAGGGCTGTGTGGCGGAAACGGATGAGCTGCTGCAGCGGCTGACCGAACGCAGACGGAACGCATCCGATGAGGAAAAAGAAGGCACGCTGAACGCGGAGATGAACGCCGAAGCATTGGCCGGAGCGGAAGCCTACTACCGCACGATGGTGCGGCATGATACGGAGTCATGGAATGTGCGCGACCGCCATATGGTAAAAGCCCTGCAAAAGCTGCTTGACCACTACGGACCGGCTGCAAGAGCGGTCGTCTGGGAGCATAACACGCATATTGGCGACGCCCGGGCGACCGATATGGCTTTGGAAGGGATGGTCAACGTCGGGCAGCTTCTTAGGGAACAGTACGGCAGCCAAGTGTATGCGGTGGGATTCGGAACCTATGAGGGTACTGTTATCGCAGGCTCCGCATGGGGCGCTCCTGCCGAAGTGATGCCTGTGCCGCCTGCAATAAAAGGCAGCTGGGAGGAACTGGTTCACCGTACAGGCGCGGAGGACAAACTGATCCTATTCGAGAATTGGGGGCCCGCGCTCAGCGGAAGTTTGGGCCACCGGGCCATCGGGGTGGTGTACCATCCGGGGCGGGAACGCGGCAATTATGTGCCTACGGTGCTTCCTGAACGGTATGACGCTTTTATCTATCTGGACCGGACTCATGCTTTGACGCCCCTTGGTGTGCGTCCATCGGTTTACGATGAAGGCGGCCAGTGGTAGGTAGGGAAGCGTTAGGGTGATCCTGTGGCAGAAGGGAAGTGGTATTAGAAAAGGGAAGTTAAAAGCCGGACGCGAAGGCGTCCGGCTTTTGCATATTTTAGCTGCGAAAAAGGAAGTATGAGGGTTTTTCGCCTCCTAGAGAGAGTGAACTCCTGGCGAGAGTATACAATTGCGAGAGTAATCTCCTGGCAAGAGTAAACTCCTGGTGTAGGTAAACTCCCCCGGGCTTCCAGGCTGCTCACACAGCTGTTTAGCTCGTAGGAGACAGAGGGATGGAGAAGGTGACCGGGAGGACGCCATCAACGGGCACACCCTCCATAAAGCGGGTCGGGAACATGAGCCACGACAGCAGCAGTGCATGGTCGCCTTCCGGAGGGTTTTGCCAGACCAGCTCCAGCCAGTCTCCGGCCTCACCGTTCAGTCCGTACGCTGAACCATACAGCGGATAATCGCCCGAATCGAGCAGGACGGCTGTTCCGTCTTGAGTTTTCCCGGAGGCCAGCGGGGTAGAACTACCGTCCGGTGATTTTCGCACCAGCTCAAAGGATTGCTCTGCTTCGTTTCCTGGGGCAGAGACGGAGAGTCCTAACAAATAATCAGCAAACACAGAGCTGCCTTCGAGGGTCAGCGGGATATGGAGCTTGGTACCATCCACATACATGGCTCCGAGCAGGCCTGTGTTCAAGGAGGCAGGGTCGGTTACGGTAAAATCTTGACTCGCGGTTCCAAGGGAGACCCAGGGACCATCCGGATCAGGTTGTACCCAAAGTTCTGCCTGCATATTATAGTCTCCCATCGACAGCCATTCGATCGAAAATGTAACCGGAGCGCCATCGGTCAGCGCCCCCAGCCGCATCGGGTGCTCAATTGGCGCATAGCCGTCTTCAAGCACGCCAAGGCCGTATTCCTGTCCAATCCGGTACGTGTAGGCGATGTTGTCAAGCTCTCCTGCTGTTGAGGCGAAGCGCAGGCTGAACTTGGCGGGCAAGTCCGACCAGGTGTCCGGCCACCGGGTGCGGATGGACTGCAGCGACTCCGAATCCAAGCCCAGACCAAAACGATGCATAAGGTTCAGGGGAATACTCTCCATAAAACTGCCGTTAAAGTCCAAAGCAAACTCTGCCGGCGACGGGCTCGGCGAAGGAGCCGGTGATGGACTCGGCGACGGAGTCGGTGACGGGCTCGGCGACGGAGTCGGTGACGGGATCGTCGATGGAGTCGGTGACGGGCTCGGCGATGGAGCCGGTGATGGACTCGGCGATGGAGTCGGTGACGGACTCGGCGACGGAGTCGATGACGGGCTCGGCGACGGAGTCAGTGACGGATTCGGCGATGGAGTCGGTGACGGAGCCGGTGACGGACTCGGCGATGGAGCCGGTGAAGGACTCAGCGACGGAGTCGGTGACGGACTCGGCGATGGAGTCGGTGAAGGGCTCGGCGACGGAGTCGGTGACGGACTCGGCGATGGAGTCGGTGACGGACTCGGCGATGGAGTCGGTGACGGGCTCGGTGAAGGACTCGGCGATGGAGCCGTTGATGGAGTCGGTGACGGGCTCGGTGACGGACTCGGCGACGCACTTGGTGACGAAGTCGGCGCCGGATCAAACGGACTGAAAGGTGCCTGCTGTCTAGGCGGGGAGGTGGATGGTCCGCCCGCAGAATTCCGGATCATCTGTTCAGCCAGCCGATTCATCATCTCCATAACATTCCGCATCATCTGGTCTATTTTTTCGGGATGCATATACGCTTGTTCCTGGTACGTCTGCATCAAAGCAATGATGGCGGCAACTTGCTGCTCCATGATTCTGCGCAGGGCTTGATCCGGAACCGCAGATTCAAGCAATAGTTGTTGTTCCCGTTTATACAGTTCTAACTGCCGCTGGATTTCCTGCTTTTGCTTTTTTAGTTCTTCAATTTCCTTGTCCGATTTGCGTTTTTCGGCAGTCAAGTCCAGTTTATATTGGGAAACACCGGACGGCAGGCCCTGATTGATTTCTTCAAGCGTTTTTTCGGTTATTTTTTGCTGCTGTACAGCTTCCCTGGCCAGTTCCTGCATGGACTGCTTCACACGTTCTGCATATTCATCAAACGTTTCTTTCGGCGATAATTCCGAATGGACGGAGGAAGGGGCTGTTTCGTTAACCCGGTCCCGCATTTCTTTGAGCACCCGTTCGTTTTCTTCGTCGATCACTTGTTTGTTCTTTAAAATGGCTTCCATCACCCCTGGAGACAGGTTGGCGATCATATCCTCCAGATTGTCGATCACGCCCGGTTTCGGGGAAAAGGCTTCCGGGGGAATGGCCAATTGCTGCGAAGGGTAAATGACGGTTGGCAGAGCAGGCTCGTTTTGTCCTACACCCGGACGGGGGGAACGCTGAACAACACCCGCCTCCACGGTAACATAGGTTCCTGACGGGCCGGCAACAACCACAAAATGCGTGCCGCGCACATCAAGCGTGCTTTCGCCTGTACGCAGCTGAAAACGGTCGGGCGAAGCGCTGAGATCCGCCACGGCAAAATAGGCGTCTCCATACAGCAGGTCGAGCTGTGTGATGTGCCCGCCTGCGGATAAACTTAGCGTACTAAGCTTGAGGGCCCCTTCGTCGCCCAGCGTTATGCGGTCTCCCGTACTCTGCAGCAGCAGTTCGACGCTTCCTTTTCCGGTTTCCACCGTATCTCCTTGGGTCAATTTTATTCCGGAAAAAGCTTTGATTCGGTTGTACTCGCCTTTACGCACAAAAACTTCGCCGTTAACGTTCTCAAGCACACCGTATACAGCAGTTTTCATACCCCGGTCCGGCACGGCGGTTGGCTGCCCGGCGGCTGCCGAAGCGGAAGGCGCCAGTGGCAGCTGCAGCGAACCCGCCAGCATGGAAAAAATAGCCGTATACAAACCCCATTTGGCCTTCTTGTTCAAGAATAGTCCTCCTTGCATATTTGGGCTGAAAAAAGGCAAGCCGTTACTTGCTGCGGATTACAGCGGTTTTTGCTTCCTGAAGCCATTCGACATCGGCGCCAACCAGACTGCCGAATGTCCGGACAGGGACATAGAGGCGGCCGCCAAGCAGAACGGGGACGTCTTCGGCGGACAGGGTTTTCATCTCCTGCCCTTCCTGAATGCGGTAAGATGAACTGCCCGGCTTCATGGAAATGGAACGGTCCCCGCGGCTCACGCTGATTTCGCCGTTTACCCCGGCGGCGATGCGGTATCCTAGCTCATCCGCTGCCTGACGGAGCAGGACCATAAGCTTGCCGTTCACCAGAACGGGGGCGCTGCTTCCCGATAGCGCGCGCCCGTCAATGACGAGCGACAACCCTCCGGCAGAAGGGACGCCCGCGGGAAGGGCAAACGGGCGGAGTGAACGGACTAGACGGCTGCCTGCGTCCGCGATCCAGATTTTGTCGTTTGCGGCGGAGTAGGCAACATCTGCGGGCGCGTTGAACAGCGCGCTTTTTTCGGTGCCATCCGCGCTTCCTGACAGCCCTTCGGAAGAACCGGCAACCGTTGTCACCAGCTTTCCGGCCAGCCGCCGGATAACATGGTTGCCGCTGTCCGCGATCAGCAGCCCTTCGGCTTCCGACCACGTTAAGCCAGCCGGCCGGTTGAACCGTGCGGATAACGTGAGACCGTCCGCGTAGGCTCCTTTGGCGTATAATCCGGTCTCCTCATAAGCGCCGGAGGAGAAGGCGCCCGCAACCGTGCTCACTGTGCCGGAGCCGAAATCAATATACCGGATGAGTCCGTTGCCGGAATCGCTGACATACAAATTGCCTTTGCTGTCGAGCGCAAGCCCTGCCGGTTCGTTGAACAACGCCCCGGCAAGCGGGCCGTCGCGGTAGTCGCCGGCAGGCAGGGTATCACCGCCTACCGTCACGGTACGTGAAGGGGCTGCGTTCAGCGTCGTCACATTTCCGTCCGGCGCAATCCGGCGAATGAGATGATTGCGCGTATCGGCCACATAGATGCTGCCGTCGGCAGCGGCCGCCACATCCTGCGGAGCGTTAAACGAAGCGAGCGGTCCCTTTGCATCCTTGCTGCCGGGAAGGCCGTGACCGGCCGTGGTTGTCACCGTGCCGTCAGGTGAGATACGCCGGATGGCGTGGTTGCCGGAGTCCGCTACATACACCGTTCCGTCTGCGGCTGCCGTCAGCCCGGCGGGAGAATGAAATAAAGCCAGGCGGCCCGCTCCATCCAGAAACGCTCCTTCAGGACGCCCGCCCGCACCTTTGGTCCAAGGGTAGGCCAGTCCCGCCAAGGTTGTTACCTCGCCGTTTTTTAGCAGCCGGATGCTGTGGTTGTCCAGATCGGAGAACAGCAGCCCCCCGTCACTAAGAATAAGCACACTGCCAACCCGGCCCAAATCTGCCAGATCTGCAGCCCCGTCTTTCCATCCTTGTGCGCCTGTGCCGGCTTCCGTCTCTACCGTCAGCAGCTCGCGGCCGTCTTGGCCGGTGAAAGCAGCTCCCGCAGCGGCCGGCATGCAGACCGCCAGACTTACAGCTAGCACACAAGGAGTCAGAACGGTATAAACCCTCCGTCTGGCTTGTTTTTTCCCCTTCACGCATGCATTCCCCCAGCTTTGTATTGTTGTGTGACGCATATCACACCTGATTCAAATTCATCTTACTAGATGCAAGCGGAACGTGACTATCCCTTTCGGAAAAAAATGTAACTCGCCGGGGAGCAGCAGCCCGGAAAATGCCGGTTTCGCCCGCCCGTCAGATGCCCGCATTGACCAGGCCTCAAGCTTGCGGGTAAAACCTCCATTTTTCTCCCATACTATTCACAATCCTGGGAGAGCAGCCGAACAGCCGGCACGCGAGCTGCGGGGCTTGGCTTCTGGCTGCTGGGGCATGCAAGGAGGTTTGCGTATGGGATCGCATTTGGCACCCCCGATTTATGTCCAGCTTAAAACCCGTGCGTCCGTGAGCAAGGGCAGAGCCATCACTTTAAACGATGTCGCATTTGTTATCGCCGACCGGGAGCGCGATCCGGTATTAAAACAAATGGTGCTGTACGAGCCGAAAGAGCGGGACGGCAACCTGATTTTGATCGATATGATGACGGTGATTCCCTGCATCCGGTCGGTTTATCCTGACGCGGAGATCGAGCCGATTGGCGAAGGACGTACCATTGTGCAGATTATGGGGGCAAGCGAGCGGAAAGCGCCGCGCCAGTCCCTATTTGTGGTTGTGTGGCTGCTGCTGTTTTTTGGCTCGGCGCTGACCATTATGAATTTCCATGCGGATGTTGGCATGCAGGAGGTGCAAATCCGCCTGATTGAGCTGTTGACCGGCAGGAGGGATGAGCATCCTTATTTGTTTCAGACCGCGTATTCGCTAGGGATCGGGTTCGGGATGGTGGTGTTTTTTAACCACTTGTTCAAGAAAAAATGGAACGAGGAGCCGACCCCGCTTGAGGTAGAAATGTTCCTGTACCAGAAAAGCATCGATCACTACGTGATCAGCGAGGAATACCGCAAAAAAGAGCAGGCCGAATCACTTTGCAGCCAGGATGGTGAAGCCACATGACGCCTGCGCTGTCTGTCGGAATCCAGCTGTTTCTTGGGATGGCCTGCGGGATCGCCGTCGGCAGCGGCGTGATTGCGCTTTTTATTGTGCTGGATATGATTCCGCGGCTGGCTCAGCTAACCCGTTCTTATTCCAAGGTTCACTGGTACGAGGGTGCGATGGTTTCCGGTTCGGTTGCGGGTACGGTGTGCGACTTCTGGCAGCTGCAAATGATTTCGGGACCGGCGGTAGAGCTGGTGGTAGGACTGCTGGACGGGGTGTTTGTCGGCCTGCTCGCCGCGGCGCTGACGGAGGTGCTGAATGTGCTGCCGATTTTGGCCAAAAGACTGAATATGACCTCTTATATGTTTGGCCTGGTGATGGCCATGGTGCTGGGAAAGGTCGCAGGTTCCTTGTTTGACTGGTTTGTATACCGAAGGTGAAAGGGGAGTTACGAAAGTGAGCAGATACTATCACAGCGGGGACACGCTGCCTGAAGAGAACCCGAAGGACAAAGGGGCCGGAGAACAAGCCGGAGCTGAAGCGGCCGATTCAGCGCTGAATGCGGAAACGGCGGAACCGGATCAAGCCCAGCCGGGTCAAGCCCATCTGGCCCAAGAAACAGCAGGTCATGCTCAGGCGGAGCATTTAAAAGCGGATCAGACGGATGGGGGAACCCCGCCTGGAGCGGCGCGGCCCGCGGACGGCACGGGTCCCGCCGCTTCCGGATGCAGGGACACCGAGGGATTCGGGGAACCGGCTGTGTTTGATCTGCCGGAGGAGAATGAGGAGCCGGAGAAGAATAAGCCGGAAGCTTCGGAGAAGGCCTCCAGCAGCGGCTCTGACTCGGAAGAGGATGGGCAGTCCGGCGAAAGTGCAGCTTCAGAATCGGAGAAGGATGAGGAGCCCGGCGACAGTGGCATGTCAGGCTCGGAGGACGATGAGGAGTCCGGTGCCAGCGGCGCTGCAAGCTCCGAAGAGGATGTGCAGTCCAGCGGCAGCGGTGCTTCAGGCTCGAAGGAAGAGGAGGAGTCCGGTGCCAGCGATGCCTCAGACGCGGAAGACGAAACGGAGTACAGCAGCAGCGCCGCTGCAAGCTCAGCGGATGATGCGCAATCCAGTGCGGACGACGCTTCCGACTCCGGCGGCGAGACGGATATGTCTCCAAACCGGTCCCGCGTCGATATGGAAGCGGCCGGCGAACTGGGACAGGAGGAAGGCGGGGAAGCAGCTCAGCCCCCTCCGGCAGGAACGGACAATACGGATGATTCCTCCGGGACAGAGGAGGATGGGGACGCCGGCGGGAAAGAGGGCCGGAACGAAAACCGGCAGGCGGAGGATTCCGAAGAAGAGCCGAAGAAATCGCGCCGCGAACGCCGGCGGAAGTCCAAAAAGCGCAAAGCAGCCGATCCGCTGCAGGAAAAGAGGGATACTGAGCGTTCGGACTCCATCAAAGAATCGGTCGTATACTGGCAGGGGGACGACCGCATCCCCGAAAAGCTGGAGGATTTGAAGGGAACCCTGACAGAAGTGGTGGGCCTCGGCAGCTCCTTTGATCTGGTGTACCGGGCCATGCGGTTTGGCGAGCGGGATGCCGCTCTTGTGTTTATCAGCGGTTTTGCAAAGGACGTCATTCTCGACGAGATTCTGAAAAGACTAACCTATTTATCACCTGATAACGTGTCTACGGATGCAATAGATGCCTTTGTGCTGGAGTATATTCCGCACATCCAGGTAGAGCGGGGGACGGAGCTCAGCGTGGCGCTGGCCAAAATGCTGAGCGGATACAGCCTGCTGTTTATTGATGGAGAGTCCGTTGTTGTCATGATGGATACGCGGAACTATCCGGTCCGCAGCCCCGATGAACCTACGATAGAGCGGGTGGTCCGCGGATCACGGGACGGTTTTACGGAAACGCTCATGACTAACGTTGCGCTGGTCCGCCGCCGCATACGCGATCCCGGACTGCGATTCGAGACCTCTCCGGTCGGCCGCCGTTCCCGGACGGACGTCTCAGTTGCGTATATTGACGATATTGCCGACAAAACCCAGGTCAAAGCGGTGAAAGACAAACTTAAGGAAATCGACGTCGACGGCATTCCGCTTGCGGACAAACAGCTGGAGGAAGCTATTATCGGGAGAGGCTGGCATCCGTACCCGATGGTGCGTTATTCCGAGCGGCCCGATGTTGTGGCCTCCCATCTGCTGGAGGGACGCGTAGTCCTGTTTGTTGATACGTCGCCGAGCGTGATCATTACGCCGACAACGTTTTTTGATTTGTGCCAGCATGCGGAGGAGAACCGGCAGACCCCGTTTATGGGCAGCTATCTCCGTTGGGTGCGGTTTGCCGGGATTTTTGCTTCGATGTTTCTGCTGCCGCTGTGGCTGCTGCTTGTCATACATCCTGAGCTGAAACCGCCGATGCTGGATTTTATCGGTCCGCACGAAAATGCCAAAATCCCGCTGCTGGCCCAGTTCCTGATGATCGAGTTCGGGGTGGATCTGCTGCGGATGGCCGCGGTGCATACGCCAACCCCGCTTGGCTCCGCGATGGGTCTGATCGCCGCCATTCTGATCGGCGACATCGCTGTCCAGACCGGGTTGTTCGTAAACGAGGTTGTGCTGTATATGGCTGTCGCCGCTATCGGCATGTTCGCTACGCCCAGCTATGAGCTTGGTTTGGCCAACCGTGTCGTCAGGCTGGCGCTGCTGATTCTTGCCGCGGCATTTCAGGTGCCGGGTTTTATGATCGGAACCACGGCGCTTATCCTGCTGCTCACGGTACACCGGTCCTACAACTCCTCGTACCTGTGGCCTTTTATACCATTTAATGCAAAAGCGATCGGTGCGATCCTGCTGCGTCAGCCGCTTTTGAGTTCGGGAAGAAGGCCGTCCTTCAATAAAACCCGGGACAACACACGTATTGGACGCAAACAGGGCGGCAAGCAATAAACGCAGGATAATACAAATGAACTGCACAATTGTCCATTAACGGCGTGCCCTCCGTTTGCTATACTGATAGCATCAAACCGGGGACATAGGCGTTCCCCATGAAATCGGAGGACTGCAAATTATGTATTTACACGGTACAAGCCGGATTAATGACGAAGGACATTTGGAGATTGGCGGTTGTGACGTAACGGCGCTCAAAGCCGAATACGGTACGCCGCTCTATATAGTGGACGAGCAGCTTGTACGGCAGCGCTGCCGCGAATATATGGACGCTTTCCGGGCTTCCGGACTCGGGTTTCAGGTTGCTTATGCAAGCAAGGCGTTTTCGACTATGGCCATGTGCCGGATTGCTGACGAAGAAGGCATGTCGCTGGATGTGGTGTCCGACGGCGAGCTGTACACCGCACTGAAGGCGGGTTTCCCGGTGGAGCGGATCCATTTTCACGGCAACAACAAGACGCCGGATGAGATCGAAATGGCGATCGACGCCGGGATCGGTTGCTTTGTAGCCGATAACTTTACGGAGCTTGCACTGCTTCAGGCTATCGCCGCCGGCAAGGAACGCAACGTCAAGATTTTGCTCCGCGTTACGCCGGGCGTAGAAGCTCACACGCATGAATACATGACCACGGGTCAGACGGATTCGAAATTCGGATTCGATATCGGCAACGGTACGGCTTATGAAGCGGTGAAGCAGGCCTCGGCCCTGTCCAACCTTACTTTGCTCGGCGTACATTCGCATATCGGCTCCCAGATTTTTGAGACCGAAGGATTTGAGCTTGCCGTGGAGAGAGTTGCCTCTTTTGCACGCAGCGTTAAGGAAGGCCTTGGCATCGAGTTTACGGTCGTTAACCTTGGGGGAGGCTTTGGCATCCGTTACACCGAAGGCGATACGCCGCTTCAGGTGGGAGAATACGTGCGGGCGATCACCGGCGCGGTGAAGACGCATTTTGCCGGAATTTCCGCCAGTCTGCCCGAGATCTGGGTTGAGCCGGGCCGCAGCATTGTCGGCGATGCAGGCACAACCTTGTACACGGTTGGCACAACCAAGGAAATTCCGGGCGTGCGCAAGTATGTGGCAGTAGACGGCGGCATGACCGATAATCCCCGCCCTGCGCTTTACGAGTCGAGATATGAAGCGCTGCTCGCCAACCGGGCGTCGCAGCCGGCGGAAGAGACCGTGTCGATCGCGGGCAAATGCTGCGAGAGCGGCGACATGCTAATCTGGGATGTGGAGCTGCCGCGGCCTGAAAGCGGCGACCTGCTGGCGGTAGCCTGCACCGGCGCGTACAACTATTCGATGGCGAGCAACTATAACCGTATCCGCCGTCCGGCTGTTGTCTTTGTACAAAATGGACAAAGCGACCTGGTCGTACGACGGGAGAGCCATGACGACATCGTGGCGAATGACCTGGTGCCTGAACGGATCGCCAAGCAGCCGGTAACGAAGTAATACAGCCTTAAGAAGGCAGAGAAGAGCGGACAACGGATCAAGGGCTCGATACCCGCCGGATAGTCCGCTCTTTTGACTGCCTGTACGGTTCATTTTGCTTTGCATCCCGTTTCATAGTACACTGGAAAAGTGTCACACATTGCCCCTACTGAAAGGAGTCATTTACATATGGCAAAGAAAGCTAAGATTACGCTTGAGAACGGCGGCGAGGTGCTGCTGGACCTGTTTGAGAACGACGCTCCCAACACGGTAGCCAACTTCGAGAAGCTGGCTAATTCCGGTTTTTATAACGGCCTCGTGTTCCACCGCGTTATCCCGGGATTCGTCGCCCAAGGCGGCTGCCCGAACGGCACAGGAGCAGGCGGCCCTGGCTACACCATCAACTGCGAGATCAACCCGAACAAACACGAGCGCGGAACATTGGCTATGGCCCATGCCGGCCGCAACACCGGCGGCAGCCAGTTCTATATCTGCTACGCGCCGCAGCCGCATCTTGACGGCCAGCACACCGTGTTCGGCAAAGTGGAAAAAGGCATGGAGTTAGTCGACGCTTTCCAAGGCCGCGACAAGATGACTTCCGTGGAAGTGTACGAAGCGTAATTACCGATTGGCCGGACAAGTACCGGTCCTTTTGGACATCAAGAGCCGGCGCATAGATTGCGCCGGTTTTTTGTCTGTTATCCGTCTTGAATGCAATTTTATTTAGCAATACGAACTGTTCAGACGAGAGGAGATGAACTAATGGAAGCTGGTACCGCCCAAGCCGGACGCAGCGGTCCTGCCGAGAATAAAGGACCTGCGGAGAATAAAGGTCCGCGGATCACAAGAGAGAAGCGGATCGTGGCTGTCATGATTGCAAAATACTGCAAGGGGCATGCTCACCGCTCCGGTGCGGACGGCGAGCTGTGTGAGCGCTGCGGAGAGCTGCTTGCGTACGCGCAGCTCCGCCTAACACGCTGCCGTTTTGGTGAGGAGAAAAGCACATGCGCCCGCTGCCCCGTTCACTGCTACAAGCCGGTCTACCGCGAGGAAATCCGCGCCGTTATGCGGTATGCCGGACCGCGGATGCTATGGTCCCATCCCCGCGAGGCGCTGCGGCATGCGTTGGATCAGTTCGCCGGAGCGAAACGGCGGACGAAACGCTAGTTGGTGGACACGAGCCGGGTAGCGTCAGCTTTTTAATAGTGACCGATACCGTCAACCTTTTACCGTTACAGGATAGCGCCAGGTTCTTTACAGCGCCCGAATATCAGCGGCTCCTTACAGCAGCGCCAGGATATCAGCTGCCCCTTACCACAGTGGCCGGGCCCTTACCGCAGTGCCCAGATACCCGCTGCCCTTACCGGCGCCGGCTGGCGCGGATCCGTTCCGGGAGAAGGAAAAACGCGGCGTACATGAAACTGAACAGCCCAAGCGCCAGCACTTCTTCGGCCAGCAGATAGTTTGGATACGGACCAAAATGGTCGAGCACCGAGTACGTGTCCGGCTTGCGGTTCAGGAACATATAGTTGGAGCCAAGTTCCCGGTTAATCATCCAGACCACAGCGGCCAGTCCATTCAGGCACAGCATCGTGAAGCCTACCGATTTCCAGGTTGGTCGGTAGCCCTCCACCCAGGTCATATAAAGCGGGGTTAATATGATTGCCGTGTGGGCGATAAAAAACTGCAGGAAGCGAAAATGCGGAAACGGATAAACGAGATTAGGTGTAGCAAAGGCAACGAGCGCACCGCCGATTCCGGCAAAAAACAGAAATCTGTACAGCAGCCGGCTGCGGGTAAGCAGCAGCACGGCGGATAAAAGCAGGGTGATCCCGCACAACTCCAGCGGAAGCGAATGCCGCGGCTTCCATATGTCCTGGCTGACGTACCACAGCTGAAGGCACAGCTCCGAACCGAGCAGAACGGCGGCAAGCAGCAGCCGGAAGGCCCGGGCGGCGGCAGGACTTGAACGGAGCCGGTGTCTGCAGGCGAACAGCGCCAGGCAGCAGACAATCAGCGCAAGCACCGCCGCCCCGTGGGAAGCGGAGAACATGACGAAATCCGCTGACCGGTTCCGTCCGAAAAATGAAATCATAGGACTCCTTTCCGGGATGATTCAGGCCATCCGCCTTGACAATTTCAGGCACGATTAGAATAGCCTTATTCAGGAAATTTGTCACCTTCAAACCCATTTAAACTTACTAAATTATAGTTTATATAATAAATGCACTTGATTTTTGCCGGCTGTAGTGATAATTTAGGGTTAATTCATTTGATTGAACTATAGCTTAAGCAGCAGCGATCCTTCAGGGCAGGGTGAAATTCCCTACCGGCGGTGATCAGCAGGTTCGGCGTTGCCCGGATCTGTGTCAGTCCGCGACCCTCGCGTCCAAGCGGCGGGAGGCTGACCCGGTGCAATTCCGGGACCGACAGTATAGTCTGGATGGAAGAAGGAGAGGTAAAGCGGCTTGCCTTGATCGGGCAGTCTTCTGTGCGGCTTTCAGACAGCTATGTGCGTGATTTCACAATGAACGGTTTATTCGGGTTTTTCTGTGAATATAAACCGGCCGTTGTGTTCTTTAATGTACAGCGCTGTGCTGATTTCATGCGACTCTCACGCCACCCATCCATTCCCTAAGGCAGGGATCTGGATGGGTGGCTTTATTATTTTCCCGTGTGCGAAACAACCGGCCGCCGGCCGGGGAAGCGGAGGATCGAGATGGATACAATGAATGATGAGTTTTATATGTCCCTTGCACTGGATATGGCTGAACGTGCGCAGGGGCAAACCGGAATCAATCCGGTTGTCGGCTGTGTGGTGGTAAAAGACGGGGCGATGATCGGCCTCGGCACACATCTGGCGCGCGGCGGCGGGCATGCGGAGGTGCATGCGCTGAACATGGCGGCGGGACAGGCCGCCGGCAGCACCGCTTATGTGACGCTGGAGCCGTGCAGCCACTACGGCAAGACGCCGCCCTGCAGCCTGCGGCTGATTACCGAAGGCGTAACCCGCGTTGTGGTGGCCTGCGAGGATCCGAATCCCGCGGTGGCCGGCAGGGGAGTGGCCATGCTGCGCGAGCACGGCATCGAAGTCGAGGTGGGGCTGCTGCGTGAACGCGCCCTGCGGCTGAATGAGAAGTTTATCAAATACATTTTGACGAAACGCCCGTTTGTTACGCTGAAGAGCGCCACCACCTTAGACGGGAAGGTTGCTTCCCGGACGGGAGACAGTAAATGGATATCCAATGCGGAAGCCCGGGGGATCGTTCAAACGCTGCGCCACCGGCATCAGGGGATCATGGTCGGGGTTGGCACGGTGCTCGCCGACAATCCCTCGCTGACGACCCGTACCGAGGTTCCGGGTATTCATCCAACCCGTATTATCGTTGATTCGTCGCTGCGGACACCTCTGGATGCGGCTGTCGTGAAGGACGGAGCGGCGCCGACGCTGATCTTGACGGTGGAATCGGCGGACCTGGCCAAAGAAGCCGAACTCGTGAAAGCAGGCGTCCAGGTGATCCGATGCGGCGCCGGGCCGCGTGTGGATCTTGAGGCAGCCATGGACAAGCTGGGGGAAATGGAAATCAGTTCGATTTTGCTCGAAGGCGGGGGCGCGCTGAACGGCGCCATGCTGGAACGCCGTCTCGTTGACCGGATCACCCTGTTTATCGCACCCAAAATCGTAGGAGGAGGCGCTTTGGCCCCCTCCGTGTTCGATTGGCCCGGCTTTGAAAAGATGGGGGATGCGGTTAACCTGCGGGGAGTGGAAGTAGAGACCGTCGGAGATAATGTATGTATTAACGGAATCCCCGACTATCCTTCCGGCGAAGAGCCGGCGGACGGGGCTTAAGACAGGAGGGCGCCCATGTTTACAGGACTCATTGAGGAGGTCGGGGTGCTGCGGAATGTAACGCCGGGCAGCGAAATGATGGTGCTCAGCATCGCCGCCTCCGTTATCATGGATGATTTGAAGATAGGGGACAGCGTCGCCGTCAACGGCGTTTGCCTGACGGCGACATCGGTCGGCGACGGATTTTTTACGGCGGATGTGATGCCGCAGACGTACCGGAACACCAATCTGCGCGAGCTCCGGCCGGGCAGCCGCTTAAACCTGGAACGCGCGATGAGCGCGGGCGGACGGTTTGGCGGCCATATCGTGCAGGGGCATGTTGACGGAACCGGCGTCATCCGCGGGGTAAGACGGGATCAAAACGCCGTGGTGTTCGAGATTGCTCCGGCGCGCAGCTCGCTGTTCCGTTACATTATCCCTAAAGGTTCCATTACGATTGACGGGATCAGCCTGACCGTAGTTTCGGCTGGCGATACGTCGTTTACCGTCTCGATTATCCCGCATACGCTTGGGGAAACCGTACTCCAGCATAAACGCAGCGGGGACAGCGTCAACCTCGAATGCGATGTGCTCGGCAAATACGTGGAGCATCTGCTGCGTTTCGGGCCGCGGGACCAGGACGTCGAAGAAGAAGACAACCGCGGTTCGGGCATCAGCCGGGATTTTTTGGCGGCTAACGGATTTATGTAATCTTTGAAAGCGGCTGTGCCGGTACGGCAGGCCGTTACGATAAGGAGGAGTAACGATGAGCACACCGGAAGAAGGATCGGTATTGGATACCATTGAAGCGGCGATTTACGATTTAATGCGCGGCAAAGTGGTCATTGTGGTAGACGACGAAGACCGGGAGAATGAAGGCGACTTTATCGCGCTTGCCGAACGGGCGACGCCGGAAGTAATCAACTTCATGATTACGGAAGGACGCGGTCTTGTCTGCCTGCCGATTACGGCGGAGCGCGCGGAGGAGCTGGACCTGAAGCCGATGGTCGCACAAAATACGGACTATCACGGCACGGCGTTTACCGTCTCCATTGACCATAAGGACACCTCAACAGGTATTTCCGCCTATGAGCGGTCGATTACAGCCAAAGCGATTATGGACCCCAATGCCAAGCCGGGCGATTTTCGCCGGCCGGGTCATATGTTCCCGCTGATTGCAAAAAAAGGCGGCGTGCTGCGCCGCTCCGGACACACGGAGGCCGCAATCGACCTGGCCCGCATGTGCGGCGCGTATCCGGCTGCGGTGATCTGCGAGGTTGTGAAGGAAGACGGCACGATGGCCCGTCTGCCCGATCTGCAGGAAATTGCCCGCAAGCATGATCTTAAACTGATCAGCATCCGCGATCTGATTCATTACCGCAATGAAAAAGAACGTCTGGTCAACCGGGAAGTGGCCGTCCGGATGCCAACTGACTTCGGGGTGTTCCAGGCGATCGCTTACACAAACGAGGTGGACGACAAGGAGCATATCGCTTTGGTTAAAGGCGATATTTCCGGCGAAGAGCCGGTGCTGGTCCGCGTGCATTCCGAGTGCCTGACCGGCGACGTGTTCCACTCGCACCGGTGCGACTGCGGTCCGCAGTTCGAGGCGGCTCTGCGCCAGATCGACGCCGCCGGGCGCGGCGTGCTGCTCTACATGCGCCAAGAGGGCCGGGGCATCGGGCTGATCAACAAGCTGCGGGCCTATAAGCTGCAGGAGGAGGGACTCGACACGGTCGACGCGAACCTGAAGCTGGGCTTCCCGGCTGACCTCCGCGACTACGGCATCGGGGCGCAGATCCTCAAGGATCTGGGCATCCGCCAGATCCGTCTCTTAACCAACAACCCGCGCAAGATTAGAGGGTTGGAGGGCTATGGCCTGGAGGTCGTGGAACGCGTGCCGATCCAGATGCCGGAGAACGAAGACAACACCAGTTACCTGCACACGAAGCAGGCGAAGCTGGGCCACATGCTGAAGTTCGACGATATCGAACAGAACGAAACGCTTTAATTTTGCACGTGTTTTGATTCGCCGAAGGTGAGGTTTCATCCAAGCATTGATTACACATATCCCACTAGGAAAGGTTGAGGTAATATGCCGCAATATTTTGAAGGACATTTAGTATCCGAGGGTCTGAAATACGGAGTGGTGGTAGGCCGGTTCAACGAGTTTATCACAAGCAAGCTGCTGACGGGAGCGCTGGACGCGTTCAAACGCCACGGTGTTAAAGACGAAGAAATCAGCGTTGCCTGGGTGCCGGGCGCATTCGAAATTCCGCTGGTTGCGCAAAAAATGGCCGAAAGCGGCAAATACGACGCTGTCATCACCCTTGGCACAGTTATCCGCGGATCGACTACGCACTATGATTACGTCTGCAACGAGGTAGCCAAAGGCGTTGCCGCGATCAACCTGAAGACAGGTGTGCCGACCATCTTCGGTCTCGTAACAACCGAGAACATTGAGCAGGCGATCGAGCGCGCAGGCACCAAAGCCGGCAACAAAGGCTGGGATTCGGCGATTGCCGCCATCGAAATGGCCAATCTCTCCAAGCTGCTGTAACATTCGGGTATTGACGAATCCCTGGGAATCGTGCAAATTTATTAATATAAGAAGAAAGAACATCGGCTTATCTGATTCAGCGTTTTGCATACGCCAAGCGCGGCTGCTTTCCGGCAGACGGATCACAGGGAATCCGCCAGGCGGTTTTCCCTGTTTGGGACCGTAAGGAATGCTCCCGCTTTTGATGATGCAGTATGCTCACTGGTGTAGCGTCTCTTCGGCGCTGCACTTTACTTTTTTTTCGGGAGGAAGCCTCGTGACTGTATTGTACAAGCTGGAGACGTTTGAAGGTCCGCTGGATCTGCTGCTTCATTTGATCGACAAGGCGGAAATCGACATCCAGGACATTCCGGTCAGCGAGATTACCGAACAGTACATGGATTATCTCCGGACGATGCAGGAGCTGGAGCTGGACGTCACCAGCGAGTTCCTGGTCATGGCGGCGACGCTGCTGTCTATCAAAAGCAAGCTGCTGCTGCCCAAACCGCCGGTTATCGAGATGGACGAGTTCGATTATTACGAAGAAGAGGACTACGATCCAAGAGCGGAGCTGGTACAGCGCCTGATTGAATACCGGAAGTTCAAAAGCATTGCCGTGCAGCTGCATAATCTGGAGAGCGAACGCAGCCTGATTTTTACCAAGGAGCCGGAGGATCTGGGACCGTTCGTGCCCCAACAGCTCGAGACGACACTCAAAGGCCTGCACACGTCCGACCTGATTGCCGCTTTCCGCAAGGCGCTGGGCAAAGCGGCGAAGCGGACTTCCTACGCCCGGATTGCAAGAGATGAAATTTCGGTGAAAGACCGGATCCGGGATTTGACGGAGGCGCTGAGCAGCGGGGGAAAAGGAAACCGGGTGCGCTTTTCTTCTTTTCTCGCGGAGGAGATGGAACGGTACGAGATCGTCGCCACCTTTCTGGCGATTCTGGAGCTGATGAAGATGAAAGCCATCTGGTGCTACCAGGAGAAGCTGTTTGACGATATCGTCATGGAGTGGAGAGGAGATGAACATTTCCGTGGATTACAAGAGCCTGAAATCGATTATTGAGGGACTGCTGTTCCTGTCGGGGGACGAAGGGCTGTCTGTAAAACAGCTCGCGGAGATCACGGAGCAGCGTGCCGAGTTGTGTGCGCGTGCGCTGGATGAGATGAAAGAGGATTTCCATGCCCAGGGGCGCGGACTGCAGGTCGTGCAGATTGCGGGGAATTACCGGCTGGCTACGCTGCCTGAGCATGCGTCTTATTTTGAACGGCTGGCGTATTCGCCTTCCCGCTCGACCTTGTCCCAGGCGGCGCTTGAGACGCTGGCGATCGTGGCGTACCGCCAGCCGATTACCCGTGTAGAGATTGAGGAAATCCGCGGGGTCAAATCGGAACGCGCCATTCAGACCTTGACGGGCAAGGATTTGATCGTTGAAGTCGGACGGGCGGAAGCGGTGGGCCGGCCGATTCTTTACGGGACCACCAAGACATTTCTGGACAGCTTCGGGCTGGCGGACCTGCAGGAGCTGCCGGAGCCGTCGGATTTTGATAATCCGGACAGTCTGGAAGAGGAGACGCAAATGCTGTTCGACAAGCTGGACGGACGGCAGATGACCATGGATGAAATTGAGCAGCCGTAAGGCCTGCTCACAGATACGAATATTCGCTAGATGACAATATGCGGACACCGGTTAGCCGGCAATCTGCGAAAGCGGCGGCCTCGAGGGACAACCTTGAGGCTGCTTTTTTTATGGACAAGTCAAGCCGGATGCACTACTTCTTAATCCAGCCGGTTAGGAACATACCCAGCAAAGGGGTTGCAGCCCCCACAAACCAGGCAATGGATATGGTTATTGTGGAAGAATTACCGGAGACGCGGAATTTTTTCCAGCCGGGAACGTCATACTAACTAGCAGGAATGGCGGACTCCCTGCGCGCGAAGCGTCTCCCTGACTTTTTGCTGCACACAGAGGGTGGGGTTCTTTACACTGCTGAAAACAGGTAGGCCATCTGTTTAATGCGTACCCGTACGATTTGGAGGTGATCGCTTGCGTCTGTGGACGATAATACTGCTGGTGGTAGTGCTCCTGCTGCTGGCGCTCCTTTTGCTGGTTCTGTGTTCGCGTATCCGGTTTGTCATCCGGCTGAAAAAAAACGGCGGCAACGACCGGGCAGAGGTGGAGGTGTCCATGCTTTACGGCCTGCTGAAGCTGCACTACCGGGTGCCCCAGGCGAAGCTGGAGAACTGGAACCGCGGCCTGCGGCTCAAGCTGCGGATGGATGCGGCGGGCCCGCTGGCCCCCGGACAAGCCGGCGGAAAGGGAAACGAGCAAATTGACAAAAGCCGGGCGAAGGATTGGTGGAAAAGTGCGAAACGCGCCTTTAAAGCGACAAAGGGACTGAAACGCTGGGCGTACTCTCTCCTGGCCCGGTGCCAAATTCACCAGCTTGACTGGTCCACTGATTTTTCACTTGGGGATGCAGCGTCGACGGCTACGGCGGCAGGTGCGGTGTGGGGCGCCAAATGGAGTGTGATTTCCTGGATGTCCCGCCGGATGCGGCTGATGAACAGACCCCGGGTTTTTGTCGCTCCGGTGTTCGAGGACCGTATGTCGGTGGCGATGGATTTGATTTGCAAAGGATCCCTGTCCGCCGCGTACGTGCTGTATTCGTTATTTGTACTCTTGTGGAGGGTGCTGCGGACCGAAGGAGGATGGACGCTCTGGAAAAGCCTGCTGCTTCACTATAAGCAATCCGGCCGGCAGACAGGCTAAAGCCTTCATCTTACATACTTACGCGCCAAAGACAACCGGACTTTAGCTGCAGCTGATCATAAAGGGCAGGGGCATGTCGCATATTTCCGGTAACTTGGGGGAAATTAAGTGTCAGAAATCAAAAAAATCCTTTGAAAATTGGAGGGGAATATCCAATGTCCGAGCACCCGATTCAAGGCCTCATGCAGACCGCCATGGAAAATATCAAGGCAATGGTTGACGTTAACACGATAGTGGGCGATCCTGTCAATACGCCGGACGGCAGCGTTATTTTGCCAATCAGCAGAGTGTCGTTTGGTTTTGCGGCAGGCGGCAGCGATTACCGTGTGGACGATGAACCGGTCGCCCAGACGCATGGAACGCGCACCGAAGCCAAGATGCTTCCATTTGGCGGCGGCAGCGGCGGCGGAGTGACCATCCGTCCGATCGCATTTTTAGTTGTCGGCAAAGATGGAGTGCATATCGTACCGCTTGATAACCAGACCCATCTGTTTGAGAAAATCATTGATGCCACACCGGGCCTGATCGACCAGATCCAGACCATGTTCCAGAGCGGAAATATGTCGGGATCGCAGGGGGCGGCAGCCGGCGGCCAGTCGGGAACATACAAGCCCGCACCTTTTAAGGAAGAAAGCGCACCGACGCACAGCTAAGAACCTAAACGCACAGCCGAGCATGCCGTCACCGGCCGCCCGGCCGGCAATTACGCCGGAAGTTCTCTCTGCCTGCAAGCCGGGCGGCGGATGCTTCCGGCGTTTTGTTTGCCGGGCACCTGTCCGGTGCCCTTTTGGCTGGACATACCCGGGACAAGGCGCGCATACACTTGTACCAGGATGAGAAGCGGAATTTTTGCCCACGGAGGATGAACATGAAACATATCATGCACAAAGCAGCGCTTGCGTTGGTTTGCGGGATTTTGATGCTGACCGGAATGCCGGCCTCCAAAGCGGAGGGAGTGGGAACCCACGCCCGGGCGTCGTCATTAATCGATGTTGCTTCCGGCCGGATTCTTTACAGCAGCCAGGGAGACCAGGAACTTCCAATAGCAAGCTTGACCAAGATCATGACCGCCATTGTTGCAATTGAGCATGGACGCCTGGGGGATACCGTCAAAGTCAGCAGCCGGGCATCCGGCAAGGAAGGTTCATCGCTGTATCTGAAACCCGGCGAGGAAATGAAGCTGCATGACATGCTGTACGGGCTGATGCTCCGCTCCGGCAACGATGCCGCCACTGCCATAGCGGAGCATGTGGGCGGGTCTGAAGAAGGTTTCGTCTACTTAATGAACACAAAGGCGGAGGAAATCGGGTTGAAACATACACATTTTGCTAATCCGCATGGACTGGATGCGGAAGGACATTATTCCAGCGCAAATGATTTGGCGAAGATGACGGCTTACGCGCTGCGCAACCCGGTCTTCAAGGAAATCGTCAAGACGAACGAGAAGCAGGTGGACAATCCGAACGAGCCGTGGGATTACAAATGGCGCAACAAAAACAAAATGCTGAGGCTGTATGAAGGGGCGGATGGTGTCAAAACCGGGTACACGAAAAAAGCGTTCCGCTGCCTGGTCAGCTCGGCGACCCGCAGCGGCCAGCAGCTTGCCGCGGTCACGCTTGATGACGGCGATGACTGGAACGATCACATGTCGCTTCTGGATTACGGTTTTGCCCGTTATCCGCTGAAGCCGGTGATTGAACGGGGCGAGCGGGTCAGCGGCCACGAGCTTGCTGCGGCATCGGATTTCGTGTACCCGTTTGGCAAAGGAGAATTTGAGCAGCTTACGAAGCGGCTGGTGCTGTACAGTAACAGTGGAAGTAGCAGTAACAGTGGCAGTAGCAGGAGCAGCAAAGGCAGCAGTAGCGGCAGCAACCGAACTAAAGCTGCTACCCCGGGCGGTGCGGCGCTTGGCCCAAAAGGTGTCATTGTCCTGATGTTAGGGGAGCAGGAGATCGGCCGGGTTCCCGTGTATCCGCCGGACCGCCTGCCCCCGGAGCCGGAGGAATATGGCCAGAGCCTGCAATCGGCCTCCCGGCCGCAAGCCCCCGCTTCGTTGTTGGAGGCCTGGATCCGAACGATCCGGGCGCTGTTCGAACGAAGCGCTTCTTAACGACAGCAGCTCCGGCAGGACGTACCGATGCAGGTGCGTTCTGCCGGTACATAAGGAGGACGCTATGATTAACGTCATTTGGCTGGGCATGCTGATTATCGGATTCGGTTTCGCCGCAGCGACCGGCAGGATGGATCTGGTCACAAAAGCGGTGTTCGACGGCGCGCAGACTGGCGTAACGGTCAGCCTTGGACTGATCAGCGTTCTAGCATTCTGGCTCGGCATTATGCGGATTGCAGAGGATGCGGGCCTGCTGCGAAAAATCGCCAAGGTCCTTGGTCCGCTTGTGGCGTTTTTATTTCCGGATGTGCCCAAAGGCCACCCCGCCATGGGGTATATATTGTCCAACATGAGCGCCAATCTGCTGGGGCTGGGCAATGCGGCGACACCGATGGGGATCAAGGCGATGCAGGAGCTGCAGACGCTGAATCCGGACAAGACTACCGCCACGCCGGCCATGTGCACGCTGCTCGCGCTGAACACGGCGAGCATTACACTGATTCCGGCAACGCTAATCGCTATCCGGCTTAATTTCAATTCGGCCGATCCAACCGGGATCGTCGGAACTACACTTGCTGCGACCGCCGTTGCTACCTTGGCCGCTATTGCCGCGGACCGGCTGTGCCGGAGGCTGACATTAAAAAGCGGTCCGCCGCCTGCTCAGCGGCCGCCTGCCGGCCATTCGCCGAAGGACCGGGACGGCCATCCGCTCATAGGCACAGCCGGACCGGCGAGGGGGATGCCGGGGACCGCGGTCTCTCCGCATGACTCCGGAAATGCCGCCGAAGCGGCTGGAAGGAGTGTGTAACGATGTATTCGCTGCTCAGCACGATTTCCATCTGGGCGATTCCCGCTCTAATCGCATTTATTCCATTATATGCATATACCCGCAAAGTCCCTGTGTACGAATCGTTTGTCGAAGGGGCAAAAGAAGGCTTTGGCACGGCCGTTTCGATTATCCCGCCGCTTGTCGGAATGATGGTGGCGATCAGCGTGTTCCGCGCCTCCGGCGCACTCGACTTCCTGGTCAATCTGGCCGCTCCGCTGATGCGGAGTCTCGGCGCGCCGCCGGAAGTGCTGCCGCTTGGCCTGCTGCGCCCACTGACCGGAACCGGTTCGCTTGCATATACAACGGAGCTGATCCGCGTCCATGGTCCCGATTCCCTGATCGGGATGATCGCTTCCACGATTCAGGGCAGCACGGATACAACGCTGTATGTCCTGACCGTGTACTTTGGCGCGGTGGGTATCCGTAACGGACGGTACGCGCTGAAGGTCGGGCTGTTCTCCGACGCCGTCGGCTTTGCCGCTGCAATCTTTATCTGCCTGCTGCTGTTTGGCTGAACCTGAGCCGCCGGGGAAGTGCAGCAGTTCGGCAGAAGCCGAAGCCGCTAAGCTAGCGTCCATGTTCGGCAGAAGCCGAAGCCGCTAAGCTAGCGTCCATGTTCGGCAGAACCCGAAGCCGCCGGGGAAGTGCAGCAGTTCGGCAGAACCGAAAGCCGCTAAGCCAGCATCCCTGTTCGGCAGAACCTGAAGCCGCTAAGCAGCGCCCCTGTTCAACTGAATCCCGATTCCCCGAGCGGATGCCGCTTCTGGCTTAACCCGGAACCGGCATCCGCTGCTTTTCCGCGGTTCCCCCTCCGCCACCCAGACACCGGACCGGCCAATACCCTTCACTTCAACTCAACTCGAAGTCACCCGCCCGCCGTCCTCCTCATATGTTGTAACACACCTGTTTGCAGTTGGATTCGCGTATCTGCAGGAGCCGGAATACCTAAGGCTTCCGCATTGATGTTCCGCTGCCGGCGTTTAGGAGGGGGATGCCGCTATGCCGTATCAAGGGTTTGTCATCCATCATTCCCGCTGCCGGTCCATTAACGGCAAAGGGTTCGACTTCTGGGTCGGGGAGGGGGGCGAAGTATACGCTGCTCCGCTGCTGACCGATCCCGATTACATCCATATTTGTCTGGAAGGGGATTTTCATACGGCTGGCCTCCGGGCAGCCGAAGAACGGCAGGTTCAGCTGTTTGCGGCGGGACGGCTGATCCTTGGCCTCGCGGAGGAGTATGGAATATCGCCGGTCGTGGCTCTGCAGCACTGCGATTCCTGTCCGGGGTTATATTTTCCATGGAATGCGCTTGTGATTTATCCGGCTGATGGGTATCATTAGTCTGAGGTGACCTGTCGAATATGGAACGATTACAGAAAATTTTGGCTCAGGCCGGCGTGGCGTCAAGACGCAAATGCGAGGAACTGATATTGTCCGGCAAAGTAGAAGTCAACGGGGAGATCGTAACCGAACTCGGAACGAAAGCCGACCCCGACAATGATATCATCAAGGTATCCGGCAAACCGATTAAAAGCGAAAGCAAAGTGTACCTGATGTTCAACAAGCCGAAGGGCGTCATCACCAGCGCTTCGGACCCGGCGGGCCGCAAGATTGTGACGGATTACCTGAAAGGCATCAAGGAGCGGGTTTATCCGGTTGGCCGGCTTGACTATGATACCGAAGGGCTGCTGCTGCTGACCAATGACGGCGAGTTCGCCAACCTGCTGACGCATCCAAAGCATCATGTCCCTAAAACTTATTTGGCAACAGTAAAAGGCATACCGCACGGCACCGCGCTGGACAAGCTGAAATCCGGGATCAAACTGGAGGACGGAATGACCGCTCCGGCGGAAGTCGAATACAAAGACATCGACGAAGAAAAAAAGGAAGCGGTAATCAGCATTACGATTCATGAAGGACGCAACCGCCAGGTCCGGCGGATGTTTGAGGCGGTTTCCCATCCTGTCATCCGGCTGAAGCGTATTTCGTTTGGCGATATTTTGCTGCAAAATCTGAAGCGGGGCATGTACCGCCATCTCACGAAAGATGAGATCAATCATTTGAAGCAAATCGCCATGGCGGGGCTGCAAAAAGACCGGGCTCCTCGGAAGGACACATAATATTCAAAATAACGCCCCGCATTTGTGACAATATTCGTTATAATGTTCATAGGATGTTCACACCATGTGGCAAAATTATGAACTACGTCATGAAATGGGGGCTTCTGTGTGGGCAAAGCGAGAAAGCCGGTTCAAGTGATTATTCTCCTCCTGGTCGTGCTGCTGGGCGGCTACGCGGTCGGCACTTCGGTGTTCGGCGGGGGAGCGAAGCCGGAGGCCGGCAGCCGGGCGCCTTCGTTCAAGCTGCTTGGACTGGACGGAGAGACGCATACGATGGATGAATACAAGGATAAGGCCGTTGTGCTTAATTTTTGGGGAACCTGGTGCGGTCCATGCGTCAAAGAGATGCCCGCTCTGCAGGCCCAATATGAGAAATGGAGCAAAGAAGACGTGGTGGTGGTCGGGGTGAATGTCGCCGAAGACCGGCTGACGGTTGAGAATTTCGTCTCCAAGCTGGGCGTTAAGTTCCCGATCCTGCTGGATACCGGAAGGGATGCAGTCCGAAGCTACGGCATCTCCCCGCTGCCTGCCACCTTCTTTATCCGTCCCGGCGGCAAAATTGATACCGTTCACATCGGACAACTGGATCTGGATACGCTTGACCGCCAGATCGGAGAGCTGGTGAACCGATGAGCGGGCGTAAGCCGCTGGTGACCAACTCCAAATGCGAGTGCGGTCATCAGAATCCGGTGGGAACGGTGCTGTGCGAAGCCTGCGGCAAACCGCAGCAGGAGGAGAGCGGGGACAGCGGCGTCCTGGAGATGCGTTATGACGGGATGGCCCGCCGGTCGCAGAAATCGAATCCCGGGCTGATTGATCTGGTGTGGAATTTCTTTTCCTCCGTCAAAGTCGCGATTTATCTCATTGTCCTGACCCTGCTCGGCTCCATGCTGGGGACGATTTTTCCCCAGGAAAGCACTTTTCTGAACGTCGACGCTTCCACCTATTATAAGGAAGAATACGGCTGGTTCGGAGACTTGTACTACAAGCTGGGACTGTCGCATACGTACGAGTCGTGGTGGTTTGTCCTGCTGCTTGTGCTGATTGGCGCGTCGCTGGTCATCTGCAGTCTTGACCGTGTCCTGCCGCTTTACAAGGCGCTCAGCCGGCAGAAGATCCGCAAGCACCGCCAGTTCCTGACCCGGCAGCGGGTGACGCTGACAGCCCCGGTTAGCCGGGAAGGATCGGACTGGGCGAATGAAGCGGCGGAGCTGCTGAAGAAACGGCGGTACCGCGTGAAGGTGGAAGGCGGAGCGCTGCTGGCCGAGAAACAGCGGTTCAGCAGATGGGGGCCTTATGTTATACATATCGGACTGATTATCTTTTTATTGGCGGTTTTGGCCAGAGGCCTGCCTGGGCTGCATATGGATCAGCATTTGGCTTTTCCTCAGGGCGAAGCGACGCCGATCCCCGATACCTCCCTATACCTGAAGAACGAGAAGTTTACCGTTGAATTTTATAGTGAAGCCGAAATGCCGGAAGAATTCCGGGGCAAAAAAGTGCTGCCCAAGCTGTTCGCTACCGACGCAGTCCTGTATGAGTGCACCGCCGGCTGCGGCGATCCCGCGCGGGAGCCTCAACTGGAAGAGGTCGCCCGGCACCGGATCCAGGTAAACGATCCTTTGATATACAAAGGATTGAAAGCGTATCAGTTTGATTACGACCTGACGCCGGTACTGCGCTCGGTCCAACCGTCGCTGGTCGACCGCCGCACGGGCGAGGTGTACGGCAAGTTCAAACTGGAGATCAAAAATTCGGTGCGTACCTACAAGGCCGGGCCCTACACGCTGGAGCTGAAGGAAAAGTACATGGATTTTGGACTCGGCGACGAAGGCCAGCCGGTCTCCAAGTCTCCAAATCCAAACGCGCCTGCGTTTTTGTTCCTGATCAAAGGGCCGGAGCTGCCCGCTGAAGGCCTGCAGTATTTTTATTTTCCGAAGCAGGTTGATAAAGAGCAGTTTCAGCAGGAAGCCATCAATGACCGTTTAGGCGGGGAAGGGCGTTTTCTTGAGCTGGAGGTCGGGGATATGGCGGACGTCGATTTTTCCGAATCGACCACGTTCCTGAATGTCCGGGTTGACCGGGCGATGCCGTTTGTGTGGATTGGTGCGGGCATCGTCATGCTGGGTCTTGTTCTTGGTTTTTACTGGCAGCACCGCCGGATCTGGCTGAATGTGGAGAACGGGGAGCTTGTGCTCGGCGCGCATACGAACAAAAACTGTTTTGGCTTGAGACGGGAAATTGCGTCCTTCCTTAACCGGATGGGCATTGACGCGGATGACAAATCTTTGGATGGCGGGGGAGGTCAAGCATGAGTCTGCTCGATTTCAGCAGCGATATTTTTATCGTAGCCTTTTTTCTTTACTGCGCCGCGTTCCTGCTCTATACGATTGCTATTATGGGCCGCAAGTGGTCGGGACGCAAACCTGAGGAACACACTGCCCGCTGGGGTAAAATCGCCTTTATCAGTTCGTCGCTTGGACTCTTGTGCCACCTGGTGTATTTCTTTACCCGCTGGGCAGGGGCCGGGCATATTCCGGTAAGCAATATGTACGAATTCATGACGTTCCTTTCTATGATGGTTATGGTGGCGTTTACGCTGCTGTATGCGATTTACCGCAAAACGGTGCTTGGTTTGTTCGCCGTCCCCATCTCCATCATCATTATGGCGTATGGCGCGGTGTTTCCGCAGGAAGTACAGCCGCTGATTCCGTCGCTGCAGTCGATCTGGCTTAATATTCACGTTACGCTGGCCGCGCTTGGCGAATCGTTTTTTGCCGTGGGTTTTGCCGCAGGGCTTATGTATCTGCTGCGCACAGTGAAATTCAACAGCGATGCCAAAAGCGACCGGAAACAGCAGCGGCTGGTAGAATTTACGCTGTTCACCATTCTGGTTATCGTCGGTTTTCTGGTGACTGTGTTTGCATTCCGGGGGGCGGGCTATGAATCGGTGTTTGCGGTAAACAAGGTAACGATTGACAGCCCCGGGCAGGAGAATAGTACAATAGAGAATGTGAGTTATAAAATGCCTCCTATTGTGGCACCATACGACAGCAAAATCGACCAATTTCAGCCTTTTCTGGGTCTGAAGGCCCCTCTGTTCGAGGCGCCTTCCTGGATGAACGGCGTTAACGCCGGCCGCAAATTCAACACGGTGCTCTGGTCGATCCTGTCGGGAGCCCTACTCTATGGGCTGCTGCGGCTGATTGCCCGCAAACCGCTGGGCCGGGCTATTCATCCCGCCATGGACGGCATTGACCCGGATGATTTGGACGAAATCACGTACCGGGCCATTGCGATCGGATTTCCGATCTTTACCCTCGGCGCACTGGTCTTCGCCATGATTTGGGCGGAAGTTGCCTGGGGGCGCTTCTGGGGCTGGGACCCAAAAGAAGTGTGGGCGCTTGTCACTTGGCTGTTCTACAGCGCCTACCTGCACCTGCGCCTCGGACGGGGCTGGCAGGGACATAAATCCGCTTGGCTTGCCGTTTTGGGTTTTCTCGTCGTGATGTTTACACTCGTAGGCGTCAACCTGGTGATTGCCGGTTTGCATTCCTACGCAGGCACGGATTAAGCCGTACGGCTGCAAGCATTTTTTTAAAAGAACAGCTTTATTTGATGAAGGGGTTGTAGAGATGGCAGAACATTTGAACCGTATATTGGTGGTTGACGATGAAGAGCGGATTCGCCGGCTGCTCAAAATGTATCTGGAAAAGGAAGGCTACGAAATCGACGAAGCGGAAGACGGCGAAATGGCCCTTCGCAAGGCAACGGCTAACGATTACGGCCTGATTCTGCTGGATGTTATGCTGCCCGGCATCGACGGGATGGAAGTGCTTGCGCGCCTGCGCCAGGTCAAATCCACGCCTGTGCTTATGCTCACCGCCAAAGGGGAAGAAATTAACCGCGTGCAGGGCTTTGAAATGGGTGCGGATGACTATGTAGTCAAACCCTTCAGCCCGCGGGAAGTCATATACCGTGTGAAGGCGATTATGCGCCGTTCTTCCGCGACCGCCTTTTTGTCCAAAGAAAGCAATTCGAGCAATAACATCGTATTCCCGCATCTGGTGATCGAGCATGACGCGCACCGCGTGACCGCCGGAGGCCAGGAAGTCAGCTTGACACCGAAGGAATATGAACTGCTGCATTATCTTGCGATCTCTCCGGACAAAGTATTCTCGCGGGAAGAGCTGCTTAAGGATGTCTGGAACTACGAGTTTTTTGGCGACCTGCGTACGGTGGACACCCATGTCAAGCGGCTGCGCGAGAAGCTGAACAAAGTATCACCGGAATCGGCGGCTATGATTACGACAGTCTGGGGCGTAGGCTACAAGCTAGAGGTGCCAAAATAACGTGAATTTCTGGAGAACGCTTGTCGGCAAGCTGTGGGCCACAATTATTTGCCTTGTCGCTGTCGTGTTGATGACGCTCGGTCTGTTTCTGCTGCCGTATATCGATAGCAATTTCGCCAACTCCGATGCAATCAAGCGTTTGTTCATGTATACCGCCATCATCGGTTTTTCGATGACTACCTTTTTTGCCTTATTTCTATTCACCAAGATTACCCAGCCGATGCAGCGGCTGATTGAAGCGGCCAACTCGATCCGCAGGGGCGAGTACGGAACCCGGCTTAAGCTGGCAACCAGCGACGAGATCGGCGAGCTCGCCACCACCTTCAATCATATGGCCGCCGAGCTGGAGGATACGATCCGCAGCCTGAATCACGAAAAAGGCCATTTATCAAGCGTACTGCGCAGCATGAGCGACGCGGTGATCACCTGCGATAACGAAGGCCGGATCATTTTGACAAATCCGCCGGGCCAGGCTTTGCTCGACCAGTGGAACGAAATTGCCTGGAAAGACGAAGAGCGCTCCGAAGGCACGGCGCTTGAAGCGGGTCCGGGCCTGCTGCCGCCACCGCTTGTTCCGCTGTTCCGGGACACGCTCCGGTTAGGGGGCGATCAACGTTCCAATGTTCACGTGAAACAGGGTGTTTGGTCGGTTCATATGGCGCCGCTGTATTCGGATCAGACGATTCACGGCGCAGTAGCCGTGCTCCGGGATGTGACGGAAGAAGTCCGCCTGGAAAAAATGCGCCGCGATTTCGTGGCCAATGTATCGCATGAAATCCGGACACCGCTGTCCATGATGCAGGGGTACAGTGAGGCGCTGCTGGACGGAATGGCGGCATCGCCGGAAGAAAGCAGTGAATTGATCCAGGTAATTCATGACGAATCGCTGCGGATGGGCAGATTGGTCAAGGACCTGCTTGATTTGGCCCGAATGGAAGCGGGACACACGGATATGATGAAAACGGCCGTGAACCTGAGCGAGCTGCTGGACCGGGTGTACCGGAAATTCTCCGTCCGTGCCAAGGAACAGGATATCACCCTGAAGCTTGAGGAACGGCCGGATGAACTGATGCTAAAAGCGGCCGACGAAGATAAACTGGAGCAGGTGCTGACAAACCTGCTGGATAATGCGTTCCGGCATACGCCTTCCGGACGGGCGATTAGCTTGTCCGCCCGGCTTGGGGAGCTGGACGGTGTTCCATGCGCCGAGCTGGAAATCAGCGACGAAGGGGCGGGAATTCCCAGCGATGACCTGCCGTATATCTTCGACCGTTTTTATAAGGCGGACAAAGCGCGGGTGCGCGGACAATCGGGGGGAACCGGGCTTGGCCTGGCGATCGTCAGAAACATCGTGGACGCCCACCGCGGCACCATTACCGCGGCCAGCAAACTGGGCGAAGGAACAACATTTAAACTTAAGCTTCCTGTCGAACCTTAGATTTTTTTTAATGAATTTGTGAGGCGCCTCTGAATCCGGAGGTGCTTTTTGTTGAATCAAGCCTATAAATCTTGTTCATCGTGGAACAATTGCGGTTCAATGCTGATTGGCTAAACAAAACTGCTAGGCACAAAGCCGCTTGTTTCATCCGGCCGTCGAAGCGGTTACAATGGGAATACGTTATCAAAGGATACAGCCGGTTAGTGAACGGGCGGGAACAGACAAGTCGGGAGGGCATGGATTTGAACAATTATTTGCTTGCATTGGACCAGGGAACAACCAGCTCCAGAGCGATTGTATTTGACAGGAAAGCGGAGATCGTATCGCAGGGCCAGCTGGAGCTGCCGCAGCGGTTCCCGCGCCCCGGCTGGGTGGAGCATGATCCGGTGCAAATTTGGCAGACACAGCTGGATGCAGCGCGTACAGCGATCCGGACGGGCAACATCGACCCGGAGGAACTGGCCGGCATCGGCATTACAAACCAGCGCGAGACAGCGCTTATTTGGGATAAAACGACGGGCGAGCCGGTTTATCCGGCCATCGTCTGGCAGGACCGGCGTACCGCCGAAGCGTGCGAGACGCTTAAGGCGAAGGGGCTGGCAGAGGAAATTTCCCGTAAGACGGGACTTGTGATCGATGCCTATTTTTCGGCTACCAAAATTGCCTGGATACTGGATCATGTTGATGGGGTCAGGGAGAGAGCGGAGAACGGCGAGCTCCTCGCCGGAACGGTTGACAGCTGGCTGATCTGGAAGCTTACCGGCGGACGGGAGCATGTAACGGATGTAACCAACGCATCCAGAACGATGCTGTTTGACCTGCATACCCGCTCCTGGGATGCCGGACTGCTGGATGCGCTCCGGATCCCCGCGTGTTTGCTGCCGGAGGTCCGGATGTCGGGCGGCCATTTCGGTGTCGCGGATGCGCAATGGTTTGGCCGGGAGCTTCCGATTTTGTCTGTGCTGGGCGATCAGCAGGCGGCTTTGTTCGGCCATACGTGTCTTGAAGCGGGCAGCGCAAAAAATACTTATGGCACGGGATGCTTCATTCTAATGAACACGGGCCGGGAAGCGGTCGCCTCACAGCATGGCCTGCTGACAACGGTCGCCTGGGGCATGGGGGATGAGCTCTATTACGCGCTGGAAGGCAGCGTTTTTGTTGCCGGTGCTGCCGTGCAGTGGCTGCAGGAGGGACTTGGCGTAATTGATTCCCCTGCGGTATCCGAACAGGTTGCAGGCGAAGTGGAGGATACAGATGGTGTAGTTGTTGTACCTGCCTTTACAGGACTGGGTGCGCCCTATTGGGATATGTACGCGCGCGGCGCGGTGTTTGGATTAACGCGAGGAACGACATCCGCACATCTCGTCCGGGCGACGCTGGAGTCGCTCGCCTATCAGTCACGTGATGTGATTGGCGCGATGGAGAAGGACGCGGGCATGCCCTTGAAGGAGCTTCGGGTCGATGGCGGTGCAGTCAAAAATAATCTGCTGATGCAGTTTCAAGCCGATATTCTCGGCGAACAGGTGACGCGGACGAGGTATGCGGAGACAACGGCGCTTGGGGCGGCGCTGCTGGCCGGCTTATCGGCGGGTTTTTGGAACCGCGACCAGCTTCAAGCCTTCAATCAGGCGGAGAAGGTATTTGAGCCGCATATGCCCGAAGAGGAACGCGAGCGGCTGTATCAGGTCTGGCAGGATGCCGTGGCGCGGACGATGGGTTGGGAACGGCATGAATTTTCCGCGCGGAAGGGAACCCGCCAGTAGTACCTAGCTCGCCAGTGTGTGTGCTAAAACTCAGAAACAGCAAACCGCATATAGATGCTGTAAACAAAACGCTCCCCGGAAAGGCTGCAGCCATTTTCGGGGAGCGTTCATGTTTCTGTTAGTTAGTACAGGAACTGTAGAGTGTTAGAACTTGAATACGTTAATTGTCTTCTGCAGCTGCAGCACGGCGCGGGTCATCGCTTCGGTCTCTTCGGCCACCTGCTGGATGTTCTCAATCTGCTCATTCATCGCCGCGGAGACTTCTTCCGTCCCGGCTGCCGATTCTTCGGTGATTGCCGAAATGTTCTCGATGGAAGCGGAGATCTTCAGCGCACTCTCCAGCATGACATCGCTTTCGGCTGAAAATTCGGCAATCTGTTCTGTTATGTATTGGACGCTCTCTACAATCTGAGAAAAAATCTGACCGGCTTCAATGATCATCTCGTTCTGCAGCCGGACGACTGCTTCGTTGTCCGCGATGCTGTTGATGGCCTGCCGAATATCCTCTTCGATCGACCGGACAAGCCCGAAAACTTCCTTGGTTGACTGCGTCGATTCTTCGGCCAGCTTCCGTACCTCCTGCGCTACAACGGCAAATCCCCGGCCATGTTCGCCGGCCCGGGCCGCTTCAATAGAGGCGTTCAGGGACAGCAGGTTGGTCTGCTCGGCAATTTCCGAAATTGTCGTGGTAATCATGGTAATGTTACGGGCGTTCTGGGACAGCGCTTCAATGGTGTCGGCCACCTTTTGGGTGGCGGCGATATTCTTGCGCATGCCTTCCGCCTGGGTGTCCACTGATTGGCGGCCTTTTTGGACCAGTTCCAGCATATGCTGAGAACGTTCGTCCATCGTCTTGGTCGAATGGGCGTAATTGCTCACTTTGTGTTCGATCGCCTTAATCGACTCTGTCATGCCGGCAATATCCTCCGAAACTTCGCTTGCGCCAACCGCCAGCTCTCCGGAGGAGGAAGCGACCTGTGCCATTACAATCTTGAGGTTCTGGTTCTTGTCCTCGATTCTCTGGCTTGCATCCATGACCTGCTTCGTGATGCGGGAGGCGTCGGACAAGATCGTCGTCAGCTTGTCGATCATGTTATTGAAGGTGCGGCTGATATCACCCATGGAGCCGCGTTCGTCGGCCCGGCTGGTAAAGTCGCCTTTTGAGATGCTGTGCGTGACATTGGCGATGTCATCGAATGAGGATGAAAGCGTTCTCGAGATTACAACTGACAACGGATATGTCAGCAGGGCGAGCAGAGCCACAAGAATCAGGCCGACCCAAATCTTGCCGATCAGAATAAAGGTGACAAGAACAGGAAAAGCAAACAGGGCGGCGACCATATAACTGCCAACAATGGCCTTCTGCGGAAGCGATAAACGATTCATCCAGGACATAGGCTTAAAGTCCTCCTCTATGTAGTTGTCTTTGTCATATTATAACATTTTAAGTGAGAAAAGGTCTATTGCGAGAATTACGATATTTAAAAACCAAGATAATCGGCCCAGGTCTTAGGGCTGTGTGCTCTGTTTGGAAATAATACTTAAGAGGGGAGGGGACAATGAAAAAAGATTAAAAAAACGCCACGGCGAATGGCCGTGGCGTGCGTGAAATGCGGGTACGGAAGTTCAGCAGCTAGTATGCGTGTACCCTAATATAATGGAGAAAAAATTCAGAATCCAGCGCAAACTCTAGGCAAGCGTAACTTCTTCCGCCGTGTTGATTTCGGGAAGAGCAACGAGTTTGACCAGAACGTCTTTCGGCACCGCTTTGTCGACTGTCAGCAGCATGATGGCCGCGCCGCCGACGATTTTACGGCCAACCTGCATGGAGGCGATGTTTACGTCGTTTTGTCCAAGCAGTGTGCCGACCTGGCCGATGATACCCGGTTTATCGTTATGCGAGATAAAGATTTGGTTGCCTTCCGGCGCGATGTCGACCGGGAACTGGTTCAGCCGGACGATCCGTTCGCCGTAGCCCTGCAGCAGGGTGCCGGCCACAAGTTTTTCTTCGCCGTTTTCCGTCTTCAGCGTGACGGTGATCAGGTTCGTAAAGCCTTTTGTTTTGGAGGCCTTGGTCACAACGACGTTGACATCCCGCGTCTTGGCCAGGTGCATCGAGTTGACGATATTGACGTCTTCCGCAAAATGACGGGAAAGCACGCCCTTGACGATGTACCGGGTAAGCGGCTGCGTGTCCACATCGGACAAGTCGCCGGCATACTCCACCGCGATTTCATGCACAGCATGGTTCGTAATCTGGGAGGCGAAGCTGCCCAGCTTCTCGCCAAGCCCAAAATACGGCTGCAGCTTGCTCATGACTGCCGGTGCGACCGGAGGAATGTTGACGGCATTGACAAACGGCTCATTGCGCAAAATATGCAGGACCTGCTCCGATACGTCAATCGCAACGTTCTCCTGGGCTTCGACGGTGGAAGCGCCAAGATGCGGCGTGACGATGATCTTCGGGTGCTTCAGGAACGGATGGTCCGGCTGCGGCGGCTCCGTTTCAAAAACGTCGAATGCGGCTCCGGCTACGATACCGGCGTCGATGGCTTCCACCAGCGCGCCTTCGTCGATGATGCCGCCCCGCGCACAGTTCACGATGCGCATGCCTTTTTTCATGACCTCAAATTGCGGGCGGCCGATCAGACCGCGCGTTTCCGGAGTCAGCGGAGTGTGTACCGTAATAAAATCGGCCTGACGGACGATGTCGTCAACGGAAGCAAGCTTGACCTCCAGCTTCTCCGCCCGGTCAGCGGTCAGGAACGGATCATACGCCAAAATGCTCATGCCGAACGCTTTGGCGCGTTTGGCGACTTCGCTGCCGATCCGGCCCATGCCGAGCACGCCCAGGGTTTTGGCGCGGAGCTCTACCCCAACAAAAGTTTTGCGGTCCCAGGTGCCGCCGATCGTTTTGGCGTAGGCTTGGGGAATATGGCGGGCGAGCGCCATCATCATCGCAAACGCATGTTCACAGGTTGTAATCGTGTTGCCGTCCGGCGCATTGATAACGACAACGCCGTGTTTGGTGGCTGCTTCAAGGTTGATGTTGTCGACACCGACACCCGCGCGGCCGATGACTTTGAGGTTTTTGCCCGCCTCAATGATTTTTTCGGTCACTGTGGTCTGGCTGCGTACAAGCAGCCCGTCGTATTCGCTGATAATTGCGACCAGCTCGTCTTCGCTAAGCCCGGTCTTTTTTTCCACCTGCACATCCTTGGCTTCCATCAATTGCTGAATTCCCAAATCGCTGATCGGATCCGATACCAACACTTTGAACATCGTTTTACTTGCCTCCTTAGGAATTAAAAGCTGAATATGTCGAGGATGCGCCATAAAGGCGTTCCGCTCTACCGGAAAATCGGGGCAATCAGCCTGGTTGGACTGACGCGCTGAAGCAGGAAAGAACTGGGCTGTACGACGGCCCCAACCCGCCTGCCGGATCGTTACTAGGGTAAGGGGCCGTGTTTGGATAACAAAAAAACTCCCGAACCCATACTGCTGCCGCAATAAGGGACGAGAGTCGTCGTGGTGCCACCCTAATTCACCGCGCCTTGCGGCGCAGCCTCATGGCCTGATAACCAGGCCCACTGGTAACGGAGTTGATCCGATTACACCTACTTCATTACGGTTCGGCGTAATAGCTCAGGAGCGCTTAAGCATACGGTCCGCCGCCGGTTTGCACCATCCACCGGCTCTCTGAAGACTTATCCGAAGCTTTGTTCCATCATCGTCTTTTGAAAGGATTCAGTTGTGCTTGCTTAATTTTTTCATAATGTAACATGGGGCTGCCAGATGTGTCAATAGGTTGAAATTCGCTTTCCTGCATCAACGCGTTAATTCCATTTCGGTTCCGGAATTTGCTAAGATACAAAAAGCATCGTCTGATTGTCCCGCTTCTTACTCATAAAAGAAGGGGACCTGCGGGATGGTCTCGTTCGGATAATACTGTTCCTGCCATTTCAGAAAATCCTGTTCCTGAATCGCGCCAGTGGAAATAAGGACGTTCAGGGCGGACTGCACACTGCCCAGCTTCAGCTCGGCTGCCGTTCCGTTTTGAATCAGGTTGTCGATTTTGGCCGTTACGTCCTGCGGATCGTAAGCCTGGAAGATAGCCCGGTTCAGCATCATCCCGGCAATATGATCGTTTTTAAGCAGCAGCGGCATTTTTTTCCACTCGGCCAGCGTTACCGTTCTGGAATCTCCGGTGGTAGCGGGAATCGCGGAATTTGCTTTTGCGCCCCACTTCAGCATGGAGTCGTAAAAAGCTTTTTGCGCCTGCAGTCCGTATTTTACTCCAGCCTTGGCATAGGTATTTGTCTGCAGCGCCTTCAGCGTTCCGGCGCCCGTGGCGCCCTGCTTGACGCTGCCGGAGGCGTCGGAGAACAGCTTAAGGCTCTTAAGCGCTAAAACCTGAGCTTCCTGAAGCAGCGGCGAATTCGAATACATTGCGTCCGGATTTAATTTAGCGTACTGCTTGTCGGCCAGCGCCTCCATGCTTTTGAGGATCGCCGTGCGTTCCCGGGCGCTGGAACTGCGGGCGAGCTTGTCCGAGAGTACGCTCCAGTCGCGCTTGAATTCCCGGTAAGGCAAAAATACGTTATGATAGAAGGTGACCAGCTCCTGCTGCTGGTAGGAGCCCGAAAACTCCTCGGCTCCCATACCCTTCTTCAGCCCGTCGTATTTGGCTTCGATCCGGTCGGCCCCCACTTTAACGCCCGAGAAAAAAGCGGCGAACCCCAGAATCAGGACCAGGAGGAAGCTAAGTGTATACAGCATAGGACTGCGGGAGGTATGACTGTTCATAGGTAAGATACTCCTTTTTTAAATATATAAAAAATGTTATGATATCGGCTGCGGCCTACGGGCCTGCAGGTGGTACCGCGCTTGGAGCGGAGCAGAGAAAGGTCAGGCAAATCATATGAAAAAATTCAAGTTCAAGCTCGGCGACATCAAGCTGAAGCAGGTGACGCCGGATCAGCTGACCGATAAGCTGCTGCTGATCAACCTTTACATTACGCAGGGTATTACCTTCATTATCGGTTTGGTATGGATTTTATTGCAGGGAAGAAACCCGATCGAAGTGTTAAATTTCCCGTCAAGTGTACAATTTGTGATCTGGGGACTCGGATTGGCCGGAGTGATGCTGATCTGCGACTTTTTGCTGACCTGGGTCGTAAAGGAAGGAAGTATGGATGACGGGGGAATCAACGACATGCTGTTCCGCAACAGGCCGGTGTGGCATATCGTATTTATCTCCGCCATGGTGGCGATTTGCGAAGAGCTGCTGTTCCGGGGAGCCATACAGCATGCATTTGGGCCTTATTGGACCAGTATTTTGTTTGCTTTGATTCATATCCGTTATTTAAGACACTGGATTCCGACAGGCTGGGTCTTTTTGAGCAGTTACGGGCTCGGTTACATCTATATGGTAACGGGTACGTTATGGGCGCCGATCTTATGCCATTTTGTGATCGACCTGTTTTCGGGATTGGTTATCCGTTTCAGGAGGGAAACATGAACAGCGAGTTAAGCCGGGTGAAGTCCCGGAGAAAAGAGCGGGACGGCGGCAAAGCGGAGGCCGCCCGGACCGATACCGCAAGAACCGTTCCGCAGGAAGAACCGGTGACGCTGTCGAGGGTACAGCGCCACGGCGGGCGGAAACAAACGCCAACCCGCGAGGCGGGCCGGACCGCGGGACGCAGCCGCAGAAGTCCCGCTCCGGGCGAAGAAGAGGAGCGGGCGCCGTCGCGGGCGGAGACGCATGCCTCGGACAAAATCCGGTTCAGCAAGATTTTTGTTAATACATTATATGCTTTGTTTTTTATGCTGCTTGTCTTCCTGCTGTATTGGGGGCTTCGGGGCGCGCCGCCCCTGCGCGAGTTATGGTAACGGCGGCATCTGCAGCGGCATGGGCGCTTCTCGCTGCGGGAGCGGCCGGAGCGGCTGCAGCCGGAGGCATGGCCGCCAGCGCGTTTGGACGGGGAGTGACCGAAGCGGAGGTCCGGCTGCGCCGGCTGCCGGCAGCATTTGACGGGATGACGATTTTGTTCATCACCGATATCCACCGGCGGAAGCTGCCGGCCAGCCTGTTTGCCCCGCTGCGGGAACGGGCCGGTGTGGTGCTCGTCGGCGGCGATCTGACCGAACGCGGAGTTCCCCTTGACCGGGTTCGCAGCAACATGGAATTGCTTGCCTCGGTTGCGCCTGTATATGCCGTTCACGGGAACCACGATTACAGGGCGGATACGGAGCAGGTGGACCAGGCGGTCAAGGAGAGCGGAGCGCGGCTGCTGGCGGATGAAAACACCCCGCTGCGGCGGGGCGGGGAGACGCTGTGGCTGACCGGAATCGACTTCCCCCGCCAGGGCTCCAGAGCTTACGGTCCGCTTCCGGCACTCCCGCCGGAGGAGCGGGAAACATGCCGGGTTGTGCTGGTTCACGATCCGCTTTGGCTCTCCATGCAGGAGCGGGTTCCCGCGGAACTCGTGCTTTGCGGCCATACGCACGGAGGGCAGATCCGGCTCCCTCTGCTTGGCGCCAGGCATGCTGATCCGTTCTACGGCCGGTACGAATCGGGATGGCACACCTGGCGGGGCCGCTCGGAAGCGGAATCCGCGCAGGTGCTCATCAGCAGGGGCTTCGGCACCGCCCATGTGCCGCTGCGCCTGCGGTGTCCCGCGGAGTTCCACCTGCTGACACTGCGGAGAAGCTGAAACGGGCAGGGAACAGCAGTGTGCCGGCTGCGGTAACGCAGTCGAGCAAGCGGTCGCTTCCGCTGAAGCCAAGCATCATCGCTGACAAAACCGCGGTAACGAACCCGAGCATACCGGCTCGCATCATTACAGGAACCTAAGCTGAACCATTGGCAGGTATAATAAACGCCGAGCTTACCGCAGGTAAAGATGCAACGGCATAAAAAAACGGGTGACGTGAGGGCTAACCCCTGACGTCACCCGTTTTTTTATGTCTTGGTTACTGTTGTCCCGTCTGAATCGCCCGCGGATCAACAAAGCCGTAGCCCTTGCCCTCCAGCGTAGTTAGCAGCTTGTCCAGCGCCTCGACGGTCCAGGGCAGCTCGTGCATCAAAATGTTGCTGCCGGAATGCAGCTGGTCTGTAACTGTGGAAATCAGCTTCTCTGTCTTGTTCGCGTCTTTCTCTTTCATTTCCCAATCCAGAGACCCGACGGACCAGGTCATGTACAGCATGCCTTCTTCCGCCGCGATCTTACGGCCGACATCGCCTCCAGCGCCATGCGGCGGACGGAAGAACTTCGGCGCTTCTCCGGTCAGGTCCTTAACGGCTTTCTGTACATCGCCGATCTGCTTCCGGACCTCAGCTTCGGATTTGTTCTTGAGCACGATATGGTCCCAGCTGTGATTGCCCAGGATCTGGCCGCGGTCATGAATCAGTTTAAGCAGGCCGGGGTTCTCTTTGACCCGGTAACCGTTGACGAAAAAAATCGCCTTCGCATGGTGTTTGTCCAGCGTATCGATCATGGCGTTAATCATGCCGGCATCCTTTGGGCCGTCGTCGAAGGTAAGCAAAACGACCTTCTTCGGCACGCCTTCCCCAATGGGGACGATGTCATAATTTTTGTTCATTTTGTACGCGACCGCAGGGGCAGCCTGCTGCGTGTCCCCAGCCGGGCTTGCCGAAGGCGCCGGGCTTGCGGTGCCCGCTGCGTCTGCGTCTGCCGATGGGGCGGGAGCTTGGTCCCCCGCAGCCGGTGAAGGTGAAGCCGCGGCAGCGGCGCTGCCCGCAGGGCTTGAAGCCGGTGCGGCCGTGGACGAAGGGGATGCCGAAGCCGTAACGGCAGTTGCCGCGGGAGCGGCCGGGTCCGAGGCGGCCGGCGCAGCCGTGCCATCATTGGAGGATCCGCTGCTGCAGGACGCCAGAAGCAGGGCCGCAAGCAAAAGCACTGCTGTTTGTTTGCCCACAAGAGTTCATCTCGCTTTCCTGTTATTAGCTGTATGAGCAGGATTCAATCCGCAAACACTAGTCATGATTTTACCATACAAGGAGGGTACAGTTGTGAACACTTCGTCATTTTTTTGCGGCGTTCTGATCGGCGCAGCGGTAAGCACGATGATGTCCCGCAAGCGCAGCGGGGGCGGAATGATGTCGTCTCTCATTTCGAGCAACGGTCCGATGGGCAAAGCCGCCGATAAAGTTATGGACATGGCGTCGACCGGATTCGGAAACAGCTCAAAACCGGGTTCCGGTGCAAGTCAAGGCTCATCCATGCCGCAGCACACCAAGCAGGGGGAAAGCCCGGTGCGCTCCAAGGAATCAAACCTGAAGATGCTGAAAGAGTTCATCCGCACCAACCCCGACGTTAAACATGAAGTGGAAGCAATCCTGAAAGAAACGCATACGGCCATACCCGGATTGTAACCAAAACAGGCTCTCGCAGAATCATTTTGGGGAAGGCGACTTTCACAAAATGATTCTTTTTTATTGTGCGTGCATTTGCGGCTGTAAAATGATAACATACATACATAGTAACCATTTTTGGCTCATTACTCGGGACTCATCATACACTATTACCAAATGAGCAATCAAAAGGAGGATCCTGTCATGAGAATAGAACGATTAAGTCAAGATAAGATACGGATTTTCCTCACTTTTGACGACCTGAGCGAACGAGGCATCCAGAAAGAAGACATGTGGCAGGAAGTCCCCAAAGTTCACGACCTGTTTACCGAAATGATGGATCAGGCCTATACGGAACTCGGCTTCGACGCTACCGGTCCCCTTGCCGTTGAGGTGTTCGCGCTGCCCGCTCAGGGCATGGTCGTTATCGTGACCCGCGGGAAATACGATCACGGCCAATACACGGGAGCGGGAGAAGAAGAACTGCCCGAAGAGATTTACGAGATGGAAGTTACGCTCGAGCAGACGGATTCCATTGTATATGCCTTCAAGGATTTCGAGATTCTCGTTGAAGCCGCGCATGTGCTTGCCGGCAATATTACGTCGTCGGGAAAATTGTACTCATATAATGATAAATGGTACCTGTACTTCGATCCGAAGGAAATGGATGAAGCGGACATCCCCGCGCTGGTGGCAGTGCTGGCGGAGTTCGGAGATTCCTCGTCCGTAACCGAAAGCGTGCTTGACGAATACGGCAAGACCGTTATGGCGGAGAACGCGGTGAAAGTGCTCTGCGAGCATTTCAAGCGGCACGATTAAGGCCGCAGCCAGCCGCTCGTCAGGCAACCGTTTGAAGACAGACCGGCTTGTTCGGCGCCATTACCTGCCGTGCAACCACACAAACGTGCAGGGAGGAACGCTCGGTGCTTTGGTTATCCGTAATTTCGTCGGCTGTAGCTCCGGGAGTGGCTTTGCTGACGTATTTTTATCTGAAAGACAAATACGATCAGGAGCCTCTGCATATGGTTGTTAGGGTATTCCTGCTCGGTTTCCTGATCGTGTTTCCTGTCATGATCATTCAGCGCGGCCTGATCCTCGGCTTGGGCGACAACGTGTACGTTCATTCCTTTTTGATCTCCGCCGGCGTTGAAGAAGTATTAAAGTGGTTTGTGCTGTATCATATGATTTACAATCATACTGTTTTTGACGAGCCTTATGATGGGATACTATACGCCGTAGCCATTTCACTTGGTTTTGCCACGATAGAGAACTTGTTCTACGCCTGGTACAGTCACGCCGCAATCGGCTCCATGTTTCTTCGGGCACTTCTGCCTGTATCGGGACATGCCATGTTCGGAGTCATCATGGGCTACCACATGGGCAGGGCGAAGTTTTCGCCGGCGGCCAAGACAAAGGGCATATTGATTCTGTCGCTGGTGCTCCCGCTGATCTGGCACGGTATTTATGATTTTATTTTGTCGTCAATGATGCATTACTGGATTTGGTTTATCGTTCCGCTGATGGCATTCCTGTGGTACGGTACCATGGGCAAGGTGACGCGGGCGAACAACCGCTCCCCCTTCCGTTTCCTGAAACGCGGGGAAGAGGTTAATTTGTAACCTAGTGGGGCACACTGTTTCTCAAAGAGATTCCGTAGGATGCGGAAAACCGCTTAGAGAAGGAGGGTGTCTTTTTTTGCGCGTAAAAGTGCGGATTGTATGCAAAAATTGCGGCGAACGTTATGTGCTCCGGGGGAGCAGGCAAAACGGAGTGATCCAGACGGGATTCAAGCAATGTCTGTGCAGCAGCCGGAGCGGATTTGAAATTGAAGAAGAGTCCTAAAAAGAAGCCCTCTTTCGGAGCGGCATGGTGCATAAGACTTCTTTCCATTAGTCAAACTAAGGGCAACCAGTTTTGGAAAGGAGTCTTGCAGCATGTATAAACGATTGAGCGCTTTTTTATTTCCAGTTACGGCGCTGCTGATGATCGGGGCGCTGGTATGGGGATACCAGGAGAACCGCGAAAAAAATTCGATTCTGATTAAGGCGGAAAACCAGTATCAGCGTGCGTTTCACGATTTGTCTTACCATGTGGACCGGCTGCACGGGGAGCTAGGGAATACGCTTGCGGTTCACTCCAAATCAGACGGAATGCACCGTAAAGGCTTGGCAAATGTATGGCGTCTGACCAGCGAAGCTCAAAACGAGATCAACCAGCTGCCGCTGACGCTTCTCCCGTTCAGCAAAACGGAGGAGTTTCTGTCCAAAATTGCCAGCTTTTCTTATAAAGCCGCCATCCGCGACTTTACCAAAAAACCTCTCACTGACGGCGAGCTTGGCACACTGAAAACCCTGTACGAGAGTTCAGGCCAAATCTCCAAAGATCTTCAGAGCGTGCAGAACAAGGTTATCGCCAACCAGCTGCGGTGGATGGATGTGGAATCCGCGCTTGCGACAGAGGATGCCGCTCAGGATAATACCATCATCGACGGTTTTAAGACGGTGGACAAACGTGTGGCGGGTTATCCCGAATTGAACTGGGGGCCGTCGGTCGCCAGCATCTATGACAAGCGGAGTGTCAAAATGCTGGACGCAAAGCCGGTAACGCCGCAGCAGATTCAGGCAAAAGCGCTGGAATTCGCGGATGCGGGGCCCGGCGCTCAGGCGCAGGTAACCTTAAACGGAAAAGGCACGGAGTATGCCTCCTATACAGCCGTGGTCAGCGGTGCCAAAGGCGCAGCGCCAATCACAATGGATTTTACCGCCCGCGGCGGCCAACTGATTTCCTACAACAATAACCGCGAGGTGGGCGGCAATGCGGCCGTTTCGCTTGAAGACGCGTCGGAGCGGGCAGCCCGTTTTCTAGACCGTAAAGGATACCCGGGCATGAAAGCCGTCAGCGCGGACCGGTTCGACAATCTCGGCAACCTGACATTTGTTCCTGAGCAGAACGGGGTGCTGATCTATCCGGAAAAAATGACGGTACGCGTCGGGCTCGACACAGGCGAGGTCGTCGGCTTCCAGGCCAGCGACTATGTGAACGAGCATACCGGTAACCGCAAGCTGCCGAAACCGGGGATGACATTGGCGGAAGCGCGCGCCAAGCTAAACCCTGATTTCAAGGAAACCTACAACCGTTTGGCCCTGATCGAAAACGACGATGCCGAAAAGGTGCTCTGCTACGAATTCGGGGGAAGAATCAACGGATCGCAATACCGGATCTATCTGAATGCTTCATCCGGTACGGAGGAGACGGTGGAGGAAATCCGGACGCCTGCGGGTACGCAGGAAAGTTAGGCACGGCGGCAATTTGATCCTTGCTGACGGAGCGGGATTACCCAGAGTTCAAAATTAAAGCAGGTCCGGCGAAATGCCGGCCTGCTTTTTTGCTGGACAAAGAGAAGGCAGCAGCAAACCCTTTTGCCGTAATTAGAAGCCAAACTGGGTGCTGCGGTGTTACGCAATAGAGAAGCGGGACTGATCCAAATTTCCTGCGACTTTTTTCATAAAAATGGTTCCCGGGTCTTGGAAAGGCATGGTATACTAACAGCAGTTGATTACACATATATAAACCTGTAAAGTGCAATTTCTGATTACTTCGATGTGGCGGTGAGTATGCTTGTATCCCAAAATTAATGAAACACTATACCTTCACACCGCTTCCGGTGACGAAGAAGAGGCCAACGTCGAATACCGCTCCCGGATCGCGGAAGCTGACGACGAATCGTTCCTGATTGAAGTGCCGATGCGGTCGGACAACGGCCGCATGAAAAAACTGTTTATCGGCGATGAGCTGTCCGTGTTTTTTATGAGCGAAGGCGGCGTCAAAAATTATTTTTCCACCCATGTGATCGGGTTCAAAGAAGATGTAATCCGGATGATCCGGCTGCAGAAGCCGCCGGAGGAATCGATTATGAAAATCCAGCGCCGCAGTTATCTGCGTGTTGCAGCTGAATTGGAGCTTGCGGCCAAGACCCCGGCGGGGCAGCGCTTCCTGGTACGTACGGAAGATATCGGGGGCGGCGGAACGTCGTTTTGGTGCGATCCGAAGGTGAATCTTGAGGTGGGGGACATGCTCTCCTGCTGGCTGCTGCTGACGATGCGGGCCGGAGATCCTGAACATGTGGATTTTGACGGCGAGGTCGTGCGGACCAAGGAACTGGAGAACGGGCGGCTGCTGGCGATGATCAAGATGAACCGGATTTCGGACAGCTCCCGCCAAAAAATCATACGGTTCTGCTTCGAGCGCCAGTTCGATTTCCGCAACCGCTGACGGCCCGGAAGGATGCCTCCCTGACAAAACGACAAGGTCTGTGCGGTTTTGCACTGCAGTGCAAACTGTGATATAATTTCTTATGGTGCAGGCTATGCCTGCTTTTTTCTTGATGAAAGAGTTTGAGGAGGAATCTCCCGTTGGATGGGCAGGGAACGAACACTAACGACAAAATCAACGTCGCCATCGACGGACCTGCCGGAGCGGGCAAAAGCACGGTCGCCCGTTTGGTCGCTCAGAAGCTGTCTTATGTCTATGTCGACACCGGAGCTATGTACCGGGCGATTACCTGGTCGATGATCCAGGATGAAATTGCGCCGGAAAATCACCAAAAGCTGCTTCAAAAGGTGCAAAACATGGTGATTGAATTAATACCCGGAAAAGACATGCAGAAAGTGCTGATCGACGGGGAAGACGTGACGCCTCATCTCCGCAGCCACCAGGTCAGCAGCCTTGTCTCTCAATTCGCCAAAATTCCGCAAATCAGAACCCGTCTTACGGAGCTGCAGCGGAGCATGGCGGAGCGCAAGGGTGTGGTCATGGATGGCCGGGATATCGGAACGACCGTCATTCCCGACGCCGAAGTGAAGGTTTTTATGACGGCGAGTGTGGAAGAACGGGCTCTCCGCCGCTTCAAGGAACTGGGGGATGCCGAAACGGTCAGCCTGGAGCAGCTGGAGAAGGACATCGCTGAACGCGACCGTCTGGATTCCCAGCGCGAGCTGTCGCCGCTGCGTCAAGCCGAGGATGCGGTGCTGCTCGATACGACCTCGATGGATATCCATCAGGTGGTCGAGGCGATTGTGGACCTGTGCAGATCTCATGTTGACGGGGAGAGAACCGAATGAAGATTTACGTTTTTTGCCGGGGTGTGCTCCGCATGCTGTATGCGGTGTTCTATCCGCTGAAAGTGGTAGGGCGGGAGAACATTCCCCGCGAAGGCGGCGTTCTGCTGTGCGCCAACCACATCAGCAACCTGGACCCGATTACGATCGGGATCAAGCTGGAGCGTCAGGTCAAGTACATGGCCAAGGAGGAGCTGTTTAAAGTTCCGGTGCTTGGCTGGCTTGTTGGACAGCTCGGCGCTTTTCCGGTCAAACGCGGCGGTGTGAGCAAGGACGCCATCAAGACGGCGCTCAAGACGCTCCGTGCCGGCGAAATGATGGGTATTTTTCCGGAAGGAACGCGCAACAGCGATTCCGGAGCGGCGAAGAAAGGGGCAGCCAGCTTCGCGCTGCGAAGCGGGGCCGCGGTCATTCCGGCGGCGATCATGGGACCGTATAAGCTGTTCCGCCCGATTACCGTAGTGTACGGGGAGCCGATCGACCTCAGCGCCTTTGAAGGCGCAGGCACCGACCAGCTGGATGCCGTAACGGACCTCATTATGTCCAAGATTCGCGAAATGATAGCCACCGGCAAACCGAGCGGCAGGTAAGCGGTCCGGTGCGAAAGCAGTGCGCTTACATACCTGCATATGGCATAACCGCAATATTTTGGAACATACTAAAGCCTACTGCACACCATGCATATGAGAAACCGACGTTTTGAACTTCGCTCTACGCGGGTTTAAATAAATGGGGTTTTGAATCGAGGAGGGTAATCACATGTCTGAAGAAACAAGAAACCAGGAAACCGCGGAGAATGCAGCCGTGGAAGCCGAGCAAACTGAAACTGCAGCTGTAGAGGAAACTACCGCAGCCGTTCAGGAGAGCCAGGAAGAGAATGAAATGACCAGCCAAGAGGATATGGAACAGCTCATCTCCTTGAAAAAAGGCGACACCGTGAAAGGAACGATCGTCAAAATCGAAGATAACCAAGCTTATGTAAGCATTGGATATAAATACGACGGCGTCATTCCGATTCGCGAACTTTCTTCCGTACAGCTGGACAACGCCGCGGAAGCGGTTGAAGTCGGCCAGGAAGTCGAGTGCAAGGTTGTCAGCATCAACGACAACAAGGAAAGCCTCGTGCTCTCCAAACGTGCGATCGACAGCGAAAAATCGTGGGAAGACCTGGAGAAGCTGTTTGAATCCCAGGAAACCTTTGAAGTTACCGTTGCCGACGTGGTTAAAGGCGGTCTTGTAGCTGACGTAGGCGCCCGCGGATTTATCCCGGCTTCTATGGTTGAGCGTCATTTCGTTGAAGATTTCAGCGATTACAAAGGCCGTACGCTGCGGGTCAAAGTTAAAGAGCTTGACCGCGAGAACGGTAAAGTAATTCTGTCCGCCAAGGAAGTCCTGGAGGAAGAATTCGAAGCCAACAAACAACGCATTATGGGCGAACTGCAGGAAGGCCAAGTGATTGAAGGCACTGTACAGCGTCTGACCCAATTTGGCGCATTCGTTGATGTGGGCGGCGTTGACGGCCTGGTTCACGTTTCCGAAATGGCTTGGCATCATGTGGACAAACCGTCCGACGTGGTTTCCGAAGGCGACTCCGTTCGCGTAAAAGTGCTGAAAGTTGACCCTGAGAAGGGCAAAATCAGCCTGAGCATCAAAGCGGCTACGCCGGGTCCGTGGGAATCGGCAGCCGACCAAATCCAAATCGGCGCGATCGTAACGGGCGAAGTGAAACGCCTCGTGAACTTCGGCGCTTTCGTAGAACTGCTTCCGGGTGTGGAAGGCCTTGTTCATATCTCCCAAATTTCGCACAAACACATCGGAACTCCGCATGAAGTGCTGAAAGAAGGACAAGAGGTTCAAGTTAAGGTTCTGGACTTCAACCCAAGTGAAAAACGTGCTTCCCTGAGCATCAAAGAAACGGAAGAAGCGCCGGCTGCACCGACGCCAAAACCGGAAAGACGCGAAAAAGCGCCTAAAGAAGTGCTCGATAACCCGAACGTATCGCTCAGCAACCAAGGTTTGAGCATTACGCTTGGCGAACGTTTTGGCGACAAACTGAACAAATTCAAGTGATCCTGCTTGAAGATTAACGGGTATACTAATCGGCGAACCCTCTATCCGGGGGTTCGCCGATTGTGTTTTCTCCGCTTGTAAGACGGGCGGGGCGGACAGAGCAGGCAAGGTTCGCGTTAGCCAAGCGTGGCGTTTTTTGCTATGATGGGAAACGTAAGGAAGCGACAGGAGGAATGGATCTATGGCAAGACCCGTAGTGGCCATCGTAGGAAGGCCCAACGTCGGGAAATCGACGATATTCAACCGGCTGATCGGCGATCGGCTGGCAATTGTGGAAGATAAACCGGGGATTACCCGGGACCGGATTTACGGCTCGGCCGAATGGAACGGACAGCCCTTCAGCGTTATCGATACCGGAGGGATTGAAATTGACGGCGAAGACGTTATTCTGAAATCGATCCGCGTTCAAGCGGAGCTGGCGATTGAGGAAGCGGATGTCATCGTCTTTATGTGTGAAGCAAAAAGCGGTGTAACGGGAGCGGACGAGGAAGTAGCACAGATTCTGTTCCGTTCGGGTAAACCGATTGTATTGGCCGTCAATAAGGTCGACAACATGAAGCGGATGGAAGACATCTATGAATTCTACAGCCTTGGCTTCGGCGACCCGATCGGCATTTCGGGCAGCCACGGGACGGGAATCGGCGATCTGCTTGACGCCGTTACCGAAAAGCTGCCTGAACTCCAAGAAGACGAATACGACGAGGATGTGATCCGCGTCGCGCTGATCGGCCGGCCGAACGTGGGGAAATCCTCGCTGGTTAATGCGATCCTTGGCGAAGAGCGGGTTATCGTAAGTGATATAGCGGGCACGACGCGCGATGCGGTGGATACGCCGTTTGAGCATGCGGGCCAGCGCTACGTGCTGATTGATACGGCCGGTATGCGCAAACGCGGCAAAGTATACGAATCCACCGAGAAGTACAGCGTAATGCGGGCAATGCGGGCGATTGAGCGGGCGGATGTTGTGCTTGTCCTCATCAACGGCGAAGAAGGCATTATCGAGCAGGACAAACATATCGCCGGCTACGCGCATGAAGCGGGCAAAGCTTCTATTTTCGTCGTCAATAAATGGGATGTGGTGGAGAAGGACGATAAGACCATGCAGAACTTTGTGAACAAGATCCGCGATCATTTCCTGTTCATGACGTACGCGCCGGTCGTATTCCTGTCTGCCCTGACCAAACAACGGCTGCACAAGCTGCTGCCGGTCGTTCAGCATGCGGCTCAGCAGCATTCACTGCGGATCGCCACCCATTTGATTAACGACGTCATCTCCGACGCGGTTGCGATCAATCCGCCTCCGACGGATAAAGGACGCAGACTGCGGATCAATTACGCTACCCAGGTTGCGGTCAAGCCGCCGACCATCGTGGTGTTTGTAAACGATCCGTCGCTGATGCATTTTTCCTATGAGCGCTATCTGGAGAACAAGATCCGCGGCGCGTTTGATTTTGAGGGGACGCCGATACGTATCTTTACCCGGCGCAAATCCGACGAAGGTTAGGGGAGACGAACGTGGCGCTTGAACTGGTGGTCATTGTAGGAAGTTATCTGCTGGGCTCCGTGAGCTTCAGCGTGCTGCTGGCCAAAATGCTGAAAGGAATCGACATCCGCCAGCATGGCAGCGGCAATGCCGGCGCAACGAATACGCTGCGGGTTCTCGGAAAGGGACCCGCGATTCTTGTACTCGCGCTGGATGTGCTTAAGGGCATCGCTGCGGTATGGCTGGGCATCTGGGCCGGAGGCTGGGGGACTTGGATCCCGGCGCTTTGCGGACTTGCCGCCATCATCGGCCATAATTGGCCGGTTTATTTTCACTTCCGGGGAGGCAAAGGCATCGCCACCACGATCGGCGTCATGGCCACGCTTTGCTTCTGGCCGGCGCTGTACGCGGGGATCATCGCCATTTTGTCCATCGTCGTTACCCGTTATGTTTCGCTTGGCTCGCTGATTTTTGTGGCGCTTACGCCGATTTTTTTGCTGTTTACCGATTATTCGCTGCCGATGCTTTGGAGCAGTCTGATTATCGCCGTGTTCGCCTACTGGAGACACCGCGGCAATATCATGAAGCTGGTCCAGGGACGGGAAAACAAGCTTGGATCTAAAGACAAGTCCAAAGGAGGGAAGCGCGTTGTCCGATAAAGTATCCGTACTGGTAGCGGGCAGCTGGGGAACCGCGCTGGCGGGGGTGCTTGCCTCCAACCACAAAGAAGTGTACTTATGGACCCGCAGTCCCGAACAGGCTGCCGAAATCAATGAACGTCACACCAACAGCCATTATTTACCTGATATCACGCTGCCCGTGAACCTGAAAGCGACCACGGATATGGAACAGGCCGTTACCGGTTCATCCGCGGTCGTTATTGTTGCGCCGTCATCCGGCATGCGGGAGGTTGCCCGCCGGCTGAAGCCGTATTGGCGGGATGAGATGGTCTGCATCCATGCCACCAAAGGTTTTGAAACGGAGACGATGAAACGGATGTCCACCGTCATCTCTGAGGAGCTGGAGTGCGGGGAAGACCGGATCGTTGTGCTGTCCGGGCCAAGCCATGCGGAAGAGGTTGTCAGGAAATGTCCGACCACCGTCGTGGTGGCTTCTCCAAACGAACAGGCGGCGGTGCTTGCGCAGGACCTGTTTATGAACAACGATTTTAGAGTCTATACCAACCGCGATCTCGTAGGCGTCGAGCTGGCCGGCGCGCTGAAAAATATCATTGCCCTTGGGGCGGGCCTTTCGGACGGTCTTGGATTTGGTGATAACGCCAAGGCCGCTCTTTTGACGCGCGGACTGGCCGAAATCTCCCGCGTCGGTGTCGAGCTTGGAGCGAATCCGCTTACGTTTGCGGGTTTGGCCGGGATCGGCGATCTTGTCGTTACGGCGACAAGCCGGCACAGCCGGAACTGGCGTGCGGGCTCCCTGCTCGGCCAAGGCAAGCCGCTGCCCGAAGTGCTGGAATCGATGGGCATGGTCGTGGAAGGAATCCGCACCACGCAAGCCGCCCATGCGATATCGCTAAAGCTGAAGGTACAGATGCCGATTACCGATCAGATGTACCATGTGCTGTTTGAGGGACGAAACCCTAGAACAGCCGTGGAAGCGCTCATGGGGCGTGATCCCAAGACCGAAATGGAGTCAATCTCGCAGGAAATCTGGGAGCAGTGGCACACCTGAACCCGGTCACCTTTTGTCAGCCCCCCTCATATGCTGTACTGGGGATTGACGGAGGAGGGATGAACGTGAACAAGTTTCCCAAAGATGCGCTGAGCGCAATCAACAAAAAGGCGGGAAAAAATATTTCCGAAGGTGCCGTCAAAAAACTGGCGAGCACGGTCAAACCGGGAACCCTGCAGAGTGAAGCCCAGCTCCGCCAGCTGATCAAGCAGGTCTCCGCGATGGCTAAAGTACCTGTCAGCGAAGACACGATCCAGGAAATCATCCGTGCGGTCAAAAAATCGGGCACCAACCCGAGCAGCATGGAAACGCTGATGAAAATGATGATGAAAAAATAGCCGGTGCCGCCAACCGGCGCAGGGAAGCCGCTCGCATTTCGAGCGGCTTTTTTGGATTTGCGTGAAAAGTCCGCTGGTCATGTTATAATATTGCATATCGCAGATAAGAGAAACTGGGGAGGTGCAATTCGGACTTGGATCCAATGACTAAGATGTGGCTGTCTCTGGCCGCCATTCTGATTATGGGTTTGTCCGTATTCCTGATTACGTTCGCACGGAGCAAAACCAAAGGAGTCATTCGCCTTCTGCTGTCCGCTGCCGCGTTCCTGATCATGCTCATCGGACTGCTGAGCGGCTTTGTCTCCATCATGTAGCATGGTCTGCCTATCTGCATCATCGTTGGCATCTTAAGTGCGCACAGATATGAAAACCGTTACATACCCGCCGCGGGGGCAGATGAGCCGCGAACGGCGGGAAAGATTCTGGGGACGGGGCGTGAAGGGATGAATCAAGTGACGATGCCGCCGGCTCTGCTGCAAGCGCTGGCGGAGAGTATCCGGTTGCTGAATACCAGGGAAGACCGCCGGAATACAGTGTGGCTGCTCGGAGGCGGCTGCGGACTGCTGCTGCAGCAGGTAACGAACGGTGTGCCGCCAAAGGATATCGATTTGTACGCGGACCGAAGAGCGGCCGGACGGCTGCACCGGAAACTCAATAGCTGCGGCAGTGAAGCGCCGAAAGAGGACTTCAGCGGGGAATGCCGCTCCCTCCGAAGCAATTATCTCATCCAAGGCGTGCAGGTGGATTTGTCCTGCGGGTATGAAATCCGCAGGCCCGGGGCCGGCTATAAGACGGATACGCGGCTGCTGGCGGCCTTCGCGGCGGAGGCGTGGATGGGAGAGGCCGGGCCGGTGAAGCTGATGCCGCTTGCGCATGAGCTGGTCTGCAACCTGCTTAGAGGGCGGCAGGAACGCTGCGAAGCGATCGCTGCGGTAATGCGGCCGGAGCTCCCTGTACATCTGCCTCTGCTGCGGGAGCTGGTGGCAAGAAACCGCATCGAAGGGCTGTATCTGGGGCAGCTGGGCGAGCTGCTGGGCGGTACGATTAAAAGCGCGTAAGAAATCCCTAGGAAACACCTAAAGAGGCCCAAAGAAAGGAAGTGCACCATGAATCGGCAGCAGGCCGGAAAATGCACGGTAGTGTTTGAGCCTTCGGGACGAAGCGCAGCCGTCCGCAGAGGCGTCACGCTGCTGGAAGCGGCAAGAACAGCAGGGGTGAGCCTTACTACCCGCTGCGGCGGCAAGGCGGGCTGCCTGATGTGCAAGGTGGCCGTGGATCGCACGGCTGCGGAAGCGCTCACCCCTCCGGGCGAACCGGAGCGGAGGAAGCTTGGTCCGTTGCTGGAGTCGGGAATCAGGCTCGCCTGCCAAGCGGCCTTGAAGGCGGACGTGATCGTTACGGTCCCCGAGGACCCGCTGAAAGCGGCTGTGCGGCGCAGGCTAGAAGAAGCGGCCAAAACCGATGACAGCCTGTGGTAGAGAGGAGCGTGAGAACATGCGGACGCTGCAAAGCAAAAATCAGACCTTAACGGACAAAAAGATACACGTCTCCCGCTTACAGCGCGGGTTATGGAAACGCGGCTCCTCCGCGGGTATCTTTCTGCTGCTGGCGGTGGCCTTGTCGGGCTGTCTCTATCCTGGCGGGGAAGAAGCCGGCGGCCCGGCAAGTTATTCGGACAGCGTCAGACGGGTGCAGGGGGCGCTGGACGATTATTACAGCGACAAGTCGGTGCTGCCGATATTGAATGCGGATGAATCGGTACCCCGGTACGAGAAATTCCGGATTAACCTGGATCAGCTCAAACAAACCGGATATTTGGACGACATCCCGGCCACTGCGTTTGAACGGGGAGGACGCGTCTATTTTCTTGTGCAAAATGAAGAAAAAAATCCGACGGTAAAAGTGATGGACCTGCTTACCGTCCAGAAGGTGAACGATATCCAGCGGCTGGTCGACCGGTATAAGTCGGCAAACGGCGGGGCCATTCCGGCCGGAACGGAACGATACCCGGGCATCTATGAAGTGGACAAGGGGCTGGCAGACGCCGGCAAACTTACGGTCGACAGCGTCTATTCCGGCCGTCCGCTGGACATGGTCCTGGATGCCCGCGGCGTTGTGTATGTCGATTACGCTCCCGATATTATCACCGCTTCACAGCAGAAAGAAGGTTCGCTTACAAAGGATGGAGATGCGCGCGAGCTGCTCACCGGGGCATCCGATCATGTCCCTGTTAAATCCCTTCCTTATGTATGGAAGGGGGAGGCTCCAGTCGCTGTGCCGGACACCGGCGAGACTACAGGAGACTAGGCAACAGAGCGGCTAGGCAACAACGCGAAGCGAAACAAACGCCTGCCTGTCTTATCTGTTAATTGCAGGTAGGTTCGGTATCAGCCGTATCACTGAACGGCTTCATAAGCTGCTGCTTCCACGTTAGCGGAAGCAGCAGCTTATTTGCGTCTCCTGCGTTCTATGATTGTTGATCTCCTCATAAGTATAAGAAGAAAGGTTCCGCGTACGGGAAAGCCTGCCCAATGTCCCGCCGCGCCAACCCGGGAAAAACTTGCCTAGCGGGACGCAAAAGCAGTCATAACTCCGAGCCGGATACATAAGATGTTACTAGTCCAAATGCATGTCCGAGCATTCGGAAGACCGGTATGCCGGGCGGCGCGGACAACCGGTACCGGCGGATGCGGCGACGCGGCGCAGGGAAGGACGGACGCCGGCTTCTCCGGCGCAGCGGACAGCGAAGCGGCCGATGCTCTTCAGGCATTTTTCTTCGGAAGCATATGAGGAGGGATCTCTTTTGGAAAAAGTGGATATTTTCAAGGACATTGCCGAACGTACCGGCGGCGACATCTATCTCGGTGTCGTGGGCGCGGTCCGTACGGGAAAATCGACATTCATTAAACGGTTTATGGAAACGGTCGTTCTGCCCAACATCACGAGCGAAGCCGACCGGGTGCGGGCGGTGGATGAACTTCCGCAGAGCGCGGCGGGCAAAACGATCATGACCACGGAGCCCAAATTCGTCCCCAACAACGCGGTGCAGATCAAGGTCGCCGAAGGGCTTGAAGTCAACGTCAGACTGGTCGACTGCGTAGGTTATGCGGTCGAGGGAGCCAAAGGCTACGAGGATGAAAACGGCCCCCGCATGATCTCGACCCCTTGGTTTGAGGAGCCGATTCCATTTCAGGAAGCCGCCGAAATCGGGACCCGCAAAGTCATTCAGGAGCATTCCACGCTTGGCGTCGTCGTAACCACGGACGGTACTATTGCGGAAATCCCGCGTTCCTCCTACGTCGATTCAGAGGAGCGGGTCATTGCGGAGCTGAAAGAGGTCGGCAAGCCGTTTGTGCTGGTCATCAACTCTACCCGGCCCCGCAGCGAGGAAACCCAAGCGCTTAGAGGCGAACTTGCCGACAAATACGATATACCCGTAATGACCTTGAGCGCGGCAAATATGAGCGAAGACGATGTCACAGGCGTGCTGCGCGAAGTGCTGTACGAATTCCCGGTGCACGAAGTGAATGTCAATCTTCCGAGCTGGGTAATGGTGCTGAACGAAAATCACTGGCTCCGCAGCTCTTATGAGAACTCCGTGCGCGATACGGTGAAGGATATCCGCCGTTTGCGGGATGTGGACCGTCTGGTCACCCAGTTCATGGAATACGACTTCATTGAACGGGCGGGCCTCAGCGGCATGAATATGGGCCAGGGCGTAGCCGAAATTGACTTGTTTGCTCCTGAGGAGTTATACGATCGGGTACTGATGGAAGTGGTGGGTGTAGAAATCCGCGGCAAGGACCATCTGCTTCAGCTGATGCAGGATTTTGCCCATGCAAAACGGGAGTACGACCGCTTCTCCGAAGCGCTGGAAATGGTGAAGACCACCGGCTACGGCATCGCCGCGCCTTCGCTGGCTGAAATGGCGCTTGACGAACCCGAACTGATCCGCCAGGGATCGCGGTTCGGCGTGAAGCTGAAAGCGACTGCGCCGTCCATCCATATGATCCGGGTGGATGTAGAATCCGAATTTTCGCCGATTATCGGCACTGAAAAGCAAAGTGAGGAGCTTGTCCGCTACTTGATGCAGGACTTCGAAAACGATCCGATCAAGATTTGGGAGTCGGATATTTTCGGCCGGTCGCTGCACTCCATCGTGAGGGAGGGCATTCAAGGCAAGATTGCCATGATGCCCGACAATGCGCGCTACAAGCTACAGGAAACGCTGGGCCGGATCATTAACGAAGGCTCGGGCGGATTGATCGCCATCATCCTCTAAAGACTCGATATACGCGCCCTGCCGTACGGGAAATGTCCCGGTGCGGCAGGTTTTTGCGTGTTTCCAGGGTTTGAGCGATGCCGATTCATCCAGGGTTACAGAGGTTGTCGTTAGCCTGTCCGGGGGCTGCTGCGGCTGCGCTATCGCCCCGTGTTCCTGCTGCAACATATGTTTCTATCTCCGGTCCTAGTAAGGAGAAGGTCTTTTTTTATGTTACAGCTTGAAATTATAGGAACGCTGTATTACTATAAATTTGTTGCGCGCCGGGGCAGAAATGATCGCGGAAGCTTGCAATAAACCGGATTTTAAAGTATATTTTACGTCGAAACGGAAACAGTGAATGATAGGAAGAGTTCGTCGGGGAGGTGAAAAACAATGAATAAATCCGATTTGATCAATCAAGTCACGGAAGCAACCGAACTTCCTAAGAAGGATGTAACCAAAGCGGTGGACGCTGTATTCGAAGCGATTACGGAAGCCCTGCAGAACGGTGACAAAGTCCAACTGGTAGGATTCGGAAACTTTGAGGTGCGCGAGCGTTCCGCACGTAAAGGCCGCAACCCTCAAACCGGTGAAGAAATCGAAATTCCTTCGAGCAAAGTTCCGGCATTCAAGCCTGGCAAAGCGCTGAAAGACGGAATCAAATAAAGATTTCTACATATCCATCCATAGTCAGCGATATACGACAAATGCCGCCTTGCAGGGCGGCATTTGTCGTATATCCTCCGAGGCAGTATCGGATTAGCGCATATAACAAGCGAGAAAGGGGACCGTGCAATGAACAACGGCGAAAGCCCGGCGGCGTGGGGCGGAGACTATATTGTCGTCAAGGCAAAAGAAAACGGTGTGCAGGTTATCGGATTGACGCGGGGAAACGACACCCGTTTCCATCACACCGAAAAGCTGGATAAAGGCGAAGTGCTGATCGCACAATTTACAGACCACACCTCGGCAATGAAGATTCGCGGCAAAGCGGAGGTTATGACCAAGCATGGCAACCTCGAAAGCGGAAACTGACCGTGTTTTTGGCTCCACAGGAGTCTTGAGACAGCAGGCCATAGACTGAAACCCGTGCCAATGAAAAGTTGAATTTGCAAACAGCGCAGCCAACCCGTTTCCGCCAGTTCTCCTCTAGTCAGGCATAACCTGCCATCTGTCCGAATATATGTGTATAGGCCGAGTACCGAATCGATCCGGGCAAAGGAGGCAGGCTATGAATCGCGCATGGTGGATTGGAGCGGCGCTGCTGCTGTCGGGCTCCTCCGTTATTGTCCTCAGCGGGCTGGAAGCCGGCGAGGCGCCCCTTGGGCCGGAATACTCCGTAATCGAGGCCTTTCGGAGCCAGGCGGGGATTCGGGTTGACGAAGACAATCTCGTCGATGCCCTCTCCGCCGTTCCGCTGACGCTTGCGATCGACAAAGCCGGCTGGAAACCCGGTGTTTTGTCCTTGGATTTGCGCGTGGATACCGCGTCGCCTGCCCGGACCGATGTATACGGCGACATGGCTTGGGCTATGCAATTTGCCTTCCGCGGAACGGAAAATGTGGAGCGGCTGCTGCTCCGCGTGGTGGCCCTGGATCCTTGGACAGAGTCGAAGAGCCTGCTGCTCTCCGCCGATATCCGGCGGGCAGACTGGCGTCCGGAGCTGGCTTCCGAGCTGGTCAAAGCCGGCGAAGGACCGCTGCCTGAAGCGGTCAAACGGCAGTATCGTATCAATGAGTCCCATATATGGAAAAACAGGTTCCGGCTTCCCTGATATGGATGGGAGAACCGGAACCTTGCTGTGTGCGCGCAAAAAAAACATGTGATATAATAGACAGTATTGTGAACAAGCATATTGTCCATACGTCAATGGCTCGGAGGCTGAAATGAAACCGTACCGCATATCGCGCTTGGCTCAACCTTATACTGACTACGACATGATTCGGCGGCATACGGAGCTGCCGCCGTTTCCGGATGCCCGCGCGCAGCTGCTATATATTTTTCTCAAGCACACTTCGTCCGCCGGCGCCGGGTCAGCGGAGCTGTACGCTCTGGTGACCGGCCTGGTCCAGCAGGGGCTTGATACCCATGAGAACATCGACGACCCGGCCGGAGGGGAAGGACGCGATCCGATGCGGAGCCGCCAGCTGAAAGTACTGGCCGGCGATTACTTCAGCAGCTGGTATTATCAGCTGCTGGCAAACAGCGGCGAAATCGAGACGATCGGCACGCTGAGCGAGGCGATCGCGGATTACAACGTCATGAAAGCCCGGCTGGCTGTTTCGGACGGAGAAACGCACCGTTCTCCTGACTCATACCTGAAACACAAGGTTCAGCTGAATATGCGGCTGTTCCTTTCTTTTACACCGCTGATTCACCCGGATTATCAGGCGGTCTGGAACGATCTGCTGTATGCCGTTGCGGCGGGCGAAACCGCGCTGACTGAGCTGCAGCGGGGAGCGGAGCCCGTCTCAGCCCACAACGGTTATTGCTACCTTTGTGCGCTGGAAGCGGGTGACGGCACCGAACGCGAGCTGCTGGAGAGCGGGCGGATGAATGCAAACGAATGGATGAAGCTGAAGCTGCGCACGAAAAGCGACACGCTTTTGGCGGATAAGCTCAGGCAGACGGTTGCAACAGCTTCCGAAGTGCTGAGGCAGGTCCGTCACGAGGCGCTGCTGGAAGAGCTGTCGGCGCTGCTGGAGAATCTCCAGTCAACAAACAAGCAATCGGGACAAGCAGCCGGAGAGGGGTAAATTCATGTCAGAGAAAACAACAACGGCGGCCGGCCCAAACGGGGCCAAACCGAAGGAGCAGTTCGTGCACTCCGTGTTTGAGAGCATCGCCGGCAAATACGATGTGATGAATGACATTATGAGCTTTCGCCGGCACAAATCTTGGCGACGTTTTGCCATGCGTAAAATGAATGTGAGAAACGGCGCCAGTGCCGTAGATTTGTGCTGCGGCACCTGCGACTGGAGCATCGCCATCGCCGAAGCAAGCGGAAACGGCCGCGTCACCGGCCTGGACTTCAGCCAGAGCATGCTGGAGGTGGGCCGGCACAAGGTGGACAAAGCGGGGTTGTCGGACCGGATTCAGCTTGTTCAGGGCAATGCCATGGACCTGCCGTTTGCTGACAATTCGTTTGATTATGCAACAATCGGCTTTGGGCTCCGGAATGTGCCGGACCCGGCCCGGGTGCTCTCCGAGATGAAGCGTGTGGTCAAACCCGGCGGGATGGTGGTTTGTCTGGAGCTGTCCAAACCAACCGCCCAGCCGTTTAAAGGCATTTATTATTTTTATTTCCGTCATCTGCTTCCGCTGCTCGGCAAACTGATTGCCAAGCGGTACGAGCAGTACAAATGGCTCCCCGAATCGCTGGCGATGTTTCCCGGCCGGGCGGAGCTGGCGGAAATGTTCCGGCAAACCGGCCTGACAAAAGTGGAGGCGTTCCCCTTGACCGGTGGCATAGCAGCATTACACATTGGGCTCAAGGAGAATTGAGATGGTTAAGAAAATCGGCATTTTTCTACAAATGATCAAATTTGAACATACGGTATTTGCACTTCCTTTTGCTTTTATGGGCGCCCTGCTTGGATCGGTTGTTATGAACGGCTCGCTGCCGTCATGGGCCCAGATCGGCTGGATCATTATGGCCATGTTTGGCGCGCGCAGCGCAGCCATGGGTCTGAATCGGCTGATCGACCGGATCAGCGATGCCAAAAACCCGCGCACGGCCGGCAGAGCCATTCCCGCCGGGCTGCTGAAGGTCGGCGAAGTGGTCATTTTTATCGCCGTATCGTTCCTGCTGCTGTTCTGGGCGGCGTTTGAGCTGAATCCGCTGTCGGCCAAGCTGCTGCCGATCGCCGTTTTTTTGCTGGTGTTTTATTCGTTTACCAAACGGTTTACATGGGCCTGCCACCTGATCTTGGGACTGACTATCGCTCTGGCTCCACTTGGAGGCTGGGTGGCTGTAACCGGCGTAGTCGATTGGACCTCCATGGTGTTTTATTTGACGATCGTGTTCTGGACCGCAGGTTTTGATGTTATTTACTCCTGCCAGGATGTTGAGTTTGACCGCAAAGAAGGCCTGTACTCCATCCCGGTCCGTTTCGGTGTGGCCAAAGCGCTTGTGATCGCCCGGGTATTCCATGTCCTGACGGCGATCGGATTTGTTTCGCTGCTGTTCATGACGGAGCTCAGCTGGTGGTATGTGGCGGGCATGATTATTGCTTACATCATTTTGTTTTATGAACACTACATTGTGTCCCCAAGCGACCTGAGCCGGCTCCAAACGGCTTTCTTTACCATGAACGGCGTGCTGAGCATCGTGGTGTTTTCCTTTACCCTGATTGACCTGGTGGTGCAGTTCAAGCGATGACAGGCGATCGTACGAAGCATTATGTGATTGGTATCACAGGAGCAAGCGGAGCCGTTTATGGCTTCCGCTTGACTGAAGTGATGCTGTCGATGGGACATACGGTGCATCTTGTGGTCAGCAACGCGGGCTGGAGGGTAATAAAAGAAGAACTGGGCCTTCAGACGTCTGACCGGGACGCAGCGCTTGCGGCAAAATTCAGCGGTCTCCAAGGCCGGCTGATTTATCATCCGGTCGCCGATATCGGCGCTTCCATCGCCAGCGGCTCTTTCCGCGCGGAGGCGATGGTTATCGTTCCTTGTTCGATGGGAACGCTGTCAGCTGTCGCGTCAGGCAGCTCCGATAATTTGATGACGCGAGCGGCAGACGTCATGATGAAAGAGGGCCGTCCGCTGGTTCTGATGCCCCGGGAGACGCCGCTGCACAGCATTCATCTGGAGAACATGCTAAAGCTGTCGCGCTTGGGGGTTCGCCTGATTCCGGCGATGCCTGCGTTTTATTACGGCCCGAAGACTATTGAGGATCTTGTTGACTTTTTAATCGGCAAGGTGCTGGACAGTCTCGGTCTTGAACATCAATTATTCCGCAGATGGGGGGAAGAGGAGCTATGAATGAAGAAGACATACGCATCGGCAAAATCAGCTACACGAATTCGTGGCCGATCTTCCATTATTTTGATCCGTCGGCTTTATCCTTTTCCGCGCAAATGATTACCGCCGTCCCTTCCGTGCTCAACCAAGGCATGAGCGAAGGGTCGATTCATGTCGGGGCTTTGTCGTCATTTGCCTATGCGGAGGCCAGCGACAGACTGCTTCTGCTGCCCGATTTGTCCGTAAGCGCGGACGGCGAGGTCCGGTCGATCCTGCTCTTTACCAAGGACTCCATTGCGCGCGCTGCGGAGGGAACGATTGCGCTGACAAGCACGTCGGCCACTTCGGTCAACCTGCTGCGGATATTGATGGAACGCGCTTTTGGCGGCCGGCCCCGTTATGTGACCGCCGAGCCGGATCTGGATCAAATGATGGAGACAGCCGACGCTTGTCTGCTGATCGGCGATCACGCGATCCGCGCTTCTTGGACGGATAAGGGTTATCAGGTGTACGATCTGGGCAGGCTCTGGAAGGAATGGACCGGCTGCGCGATGACGTTTGCGGTCTGGGCGGTGAACCGGCAGGCCGCCGGGCGTTTGCCGGAGGGTATTGCGGAAATCTACCGCGCGTTTGTGCGCAGCAAACAGAGAGGAACGGAAGCGCTGGAACCGATTGTGACCTCGGCTTGCGCATCCGTCGGCGGCGATCCCGCCTACTGGGATGGATACTTCCGTAATTTGTGTTATGATTTTGGAGAAAGGCAGCAGGAGGGTCTCCGACTTTATTACCGTCATGCTTATGAGATGGGGCTGCTGCCGCGGGAAGTCAAGCCGGAGCTATGGAGCCATAATCTGCTGACACGGGTGAACGAATGAAACGACTGGATATGCTCGGACTACTTGGTAAAGACATGGATAAAATCGAAAAAGAGCTGTACCGGAGCGTGCAGGGCGACGACGCTCTTCTGACCGAGACGTCGCTGCATCTGCTGAAAGCCGGGGGCAAGCGGCTGCGCCCTGTTTTTGTGCTGATGGGCGGAAAATTCGGCAGCTACGATCTGGACAAGCTGAAAGCGGTGGCGGTGCCGCTGGAGCTGATACACAGCGCATCCCTTGTGCATGACGATGTAATTGACGACGCGTCCACCCGGCGCGGAGAACCCACCGTCAAAGCAAAGTGGGGCGACAAGATCGCCATGTATACCGGCGACTACATATACGCCAAAGCGCTTATGCTCACCACCCGGTTGAAAAATCCGGAAATTCACCGGATCCTCTCGAAGGCGATGGTCGAAATGTCCATTGGTGAAATGGAGCAGATCCGCGATTTTTTCAACAGCGAGCAGAACGAACGGCGTTACCTGCGCCGCATCCGCCGCAAAACCGCGCTTCTGATAGCGATTAGCTGCCAGCTGGGGGCGCTTGCGGCGGACGCCGAGCCTAGAGTGGCTAGGCTGCTGTACAGCTACGGGTACAACGTGGGCATGGCCTTTCAGATCCGCGACGATCTGCTTGATCTCTCCGGCACGGAGAAGCAGATCGGCAAGCCGCCCGGCAGCGATATCCGGCAAGGGAATATCACGCTGCCTGTGATCTACTCGCTCCGCGACGGACGGCTGCGGGAGCCGCTGCTGGAGGAGCTGGAGGGAATCCGCCTCGGCACCCGCAGCAGCGGCCGGGCTATCGATCTCGTACTGTCCGGACAGGGCATAGCGAAAGCGGAGGAGCTGGCTTCCCGCTATATCGCCAAGGCGCTGAAGGCGCTAGATATGCTGCCCGACAACCGCATGAAGCGCAATTTGCGGGACATCGCTTTTTTTGTTACTGGAAGGTCGTATTGATCTTTAGGAACGCCGCCTGCCGGCCGATGATATAGTATGCGGTCCAAAGGCGCCAACCATATTTCATGAGAATCGGAGAGTGTGCCCATGGAAAAGACGTTTCTGATGATTAAGCCCGACGGAGTTCAACGCGGATTAATCGGCCGCATTGTTGCCCGCTTGGAGGACAAAGGGTTTACGCTGACAGCAGCCAAGCTGGTCAGGGTAACGGAGGAGCAGGCCAAACGGCATTACGCGGAGCATGAAGGCAAAGACTTTTTCCAAGAGCTGGTGGGATTCATAACTTCGGGTCCCGTGTTTGCGATGGTGTGGGAAGGCGATGATATTGTTGCGCTGTCCCGGATACTGATCGGCAAGACCCGCGTTGGAGAAGCGCTGCCCGGCACGATCCGCGGCGATTTCGCCAGCCATACTCCCCTGAATCTGATCCACGGATCCGATTCGCCTGAAAGCGCCGAGAGGGAAATCGCCAATTTCTTCTCTCCGGAGGAACTGGTGCAGTACCGCAAAGACATAGCGACCTGGATGTAACTTGTATGCCTATAACGCTTACTCCTGAGTGTTCACGCCTGTGAACTCCCCTCTGGGATTGGCGTGCTCCACCTGTTGGGATAGGGTACATATGCAGCCGGGCTGAAGGCAGGGGAAAACCGATGTTGGAACGTGAAGAAGCGTTTGCTGATCCCGATTACACGGCGTTTATCGCCAACGTGAACAAAAGCACGGGGATCGACCTGGCGCAATACAAAGAAGCGCAGATGAAACGCAGGCTTACTACGCTGCGGATGAAGAACGGGTATCATACGTTCACCGATTTTTTTGCGGCAATGATGAAAGACAAAGTGCTGTTCTACGAATTTTTGGACCGGATGACGATCAATGTGTCGGAATTCTGGCGCAACCCGAACCGGTGGGAGGTGCTCAGGGACACGATCCTGCCGGAAATTCAGGCAGGCGGCCGGGGGCGGCTGAAGCTGTGGAGCGCCGCATGTTCCACGGGGGAGGAGCCTTATACGCTGTCCATGATTTTGTCGGACAAAGGGCTGCAGGGCCAATCGTCGATTTTGGCTACCGATATTGACGACGGTGCGTTGTCCAAGGCGAAAAACGGCCTTTATCTGGAGCGGTCGCTGAAGGACGTACCTAAGGATGTGGCCGCACGTTACTTCAAGCCGGATGGGCCGATGTACCGGATCAGCGATACGCTCAAAAAGAACATTGACTTCCGCAAGCAGAACTTGCTGCTGGATACGTTTGACACCGGCTTTGACCTGATCGTGTGCCGGAATGTCATGATTTATTTTACGGAAGAAGCCAAAAACAAGCTGTATCACAAGTTTGCGGCGAGCCTCCGTCCAGGCGGATATCTGTTTGTGGGCAGTACGGAACAAATTTTTACGCCGGGGCAATACGGCTTTGAGTCAACCGAAACCTTTTTTTACCGCAAAAAATTATAAACCAAGCTTTACCCGACGGCCGGACGCCTTGTTGTCCGGCTGTTTGTGTTTGCGCAGGCGTATACGGCGTTTGAGCCGGCAGCGTTTGCGTTTCGGCTGTTGTGCCTGCTCAGCTTAAGCCTTAAGTGTCTCACCCTGGAGGTGAACCGGCATGCAAGTATACTTTGTCATCCCCTCAGCGATACTGGGAAGGATAGAAGACTGAGCAGAGGAAGGATACAGGGACGACATGAACAAGGAGTCAGTTATTGACGCATACCGACGCGGGTACCTAACGATTCGGGAATGCGGGCAGATTCTTGGGCTGGAGGAGGCGCAGCTGCTTGCTTATTTGCAATCTGAGCCGGGCGATGAGCTGCGGTTTGCGGAGCGGTTGAAGCAGGCCGGGGGACGCTAGGGGAATAATCTGCTCCCTGCGCTAATCGAGGCTTTCCTTGTCAAATGCGCAGGCGCTATACTATAATGAGCAAAGATTATAGATTTTAGCGGTTTAAAGTGCGAAGGGGGAACGCAGCATGAGTTTACGCTATTTAACGGCGGGGGAAACGCACGGACCCCAGCTCACAGCTATTATTGAAGGACTGCCGAGCAATTTGAAGCTCGATTTTGAGGCACTGAACCACCAGCTCCAGCGGCGGCAAAAAGGGTACGGCCGCGGCAGACGGATGCAGATCGAACAAGATACCGCGCAAATTGTTGGCGGTGTCCGGCACGGCTTCACCACCGGCGCGCCGGTGGCGCTTGTTGTGGAGAACAAGGACTGGACCCACTGGCGCAATATTATGAACGTTGAGCCGATTCCCGGCAGCAACGAGGAGAAGCGGCGGGTAAACCGTCCGCGCCCGGGGCATGCGGACTTAAACGGCGGCCTGAAATATAATCTGACGGACCTGCGCAACGTGCTGGAGCGATCCAGCGCGCGGGAGACGGCGGCAAGAGTTGCCTGCGGTGCCGTGGCACGGCAGTTTCTCGAAGCTTTTGGCGTTAAAGTGGCCGGCCAGGTGATCCGGATCGGCGAAATCGAAGCGCCGGCGAACAACCTGTCTGTAGAGGAGCTTGCCCGGATTACGGAAGCTTCGTCCGTCCGCGTGGCCGATCAAGAAACGGAACGCAAGATGGAAGCCTACATCGACCAGATCAAAGAAGAAGGCGATTCGGTAGGCGGCATCGTGGAATGTATCGTGGAGGGCCTCCCGGTCGGGCTGGGCAGCCATGTGCAGGCGGACCGCAAGCTGGACGCTGCTATTGCCGGGGCGGTTATGTCAATCAACGCGTTTAAAGGCGTGGAAATCGGCATCGGCTTTGAAGCAGGCAAGCTGCGCGGCTCGCAGGTGCACGACGAGATTTTGTATGAAGCCGAACGCGGGTATTTTCGCGCCAGCAACCGGCTCGGCGGCTTCGAAGGCGGCATGACCAACGGCATGCCGGTTGTTGTCCGGGGTGTGATGAAGCCGATCCCGACACTGTACAAACCGCTCCGCAGTGTGGATATCGACACGAAGGAGCCGTTTACCGCACAGGTGGAACGTTCGGATGCCTGCGCAGTGCCGGCCGCTTCTGTCGTACTGGAGAATGTGGTTGTCTGGGAAATCGCCAAGGCGTTCCTCGACAAGTTCGGCGGCGATTCGATGGAAGAGATCCGGGCTAACTACAACAATTACCTGGCTCAATTGGAGAGCTATTAAGATGCGAACATTGAATGTTGATCTGGGCAGCCGTTCGTATCCGATTCATATCGGGACCGCGCTGCTGTCCCGGATGGGCGAATTTTGCACTGAAGCGGGACTGTCTACGAAAAGCCCGCTGCTTATCGTAAGCGACAGCGAGGTTGCCCCGCGGCATCTGGCACCGCTCAAAGCCTCGCTGGAACAAGCAGGCTTTAAGGTCGCGCTGCACGTCATTCCCTCCGGTGAAGCTTCTAAGAACCTGGAGGTATACCAGGAAGTCATGACGACGGCGATCCAGGCGGGGCTTGACCGGCGTTCGGCGGTGCTGGCGCTGGGAGGCGGCGTGGTGGGCGATTTGGCTGGTTTTGTGGCGGCGACTTACATGCGCGGCGTTGGTTTTATCCAGCTGCCGACAACGATTTTGGCGCACGACAGCAGTGTCGGCGGAAAGGTCGCCGTTAACCATCCGCTCGCCAAAAACATGATCGGCGCTTTTTACCAGCCGCTTATGGTGGTGTACGATCTGGACACCCTGATGACCCTGCCGCCGCGTGAAGTCTCTTCGGGGCTGGCGGAGGTAGTCAAGCACGGTCTGATCCGGGACCGGGACTTCGCTTACTGGTGCCTGGAGCATGCTGCGGAGCTGACGTCGCTCAGCCGCGAAGCGCTGGCCTATGCGCTTGAGCGGGGCTGCTCGATCAAAGCCGGGGTGGTTGCGGTGGATGAAACGGAACAGGGTCTTCGCGCCATTTTGAATCTGGGGCATACGATTGGACATGCAATTGAAGCCGTTTCGGGTTACGGCGTCGTCCTGCACGGCGAAGCCATTGCGATCGGTATGGCGGGAGCCGCTTTACTGGCCGTCCAGAGGGGCGCGGACCGAACTGTGTATGAAGACACGGTGGCCATGCTGACAGCGTTGGGCCTGCCAGTCACGCTTCCCGAAGCGTACGGGGAAGAGGAGCTGCTGGAAGCGATGCGGCATGACAAAAAGTTCAAGGAAGGCCGGATGACCTTTATCGTGCCGGAATCGGTCGGCGAAGTCAGGATTGTGGACGATATTCCGGAGGGCGCCGTGCGCGAAGTGATCCGGCAGCTGAAAAAGGAGGGGAGCCCTTGGTAAACCGTGGAATCCGCGGGGCGACTACGGTCACCCGCAACGATGAACAGGAGATTTTACGCGAGACGGTGGTGCTGCTGCGGGAAATTGTAGAGCGCAACCAGGTGATCGCAGAAGATATTTGCAGTGTGTGGATTACGATGACTCACGATTTGGACGCCACGTTTCCGGCGCGGGCGATCCGCGAGCTGGAAGGCTGGGATCTGGTCCCGTTGATGTGTTCTACAGAGATTCCGGTCAAGGGAAGTCTGCCGCGCTGCATCCGTTTGATGGTCCAGGTAAATACGAACCTGAGCCAGCGCGAAATCAAGCATGTATATCTGAACGAAGCGCAGAAGCTGCGGCCGGATTTATCCCAAACGACCTGAACGGTCAAATCCGGGGTTGTCAGCGGCTAAGTTCATCATGTATAGTAGGGATAGCCGAGAAGAAAGTAGCAGTTTGAGCAGAGCAAAGCAGAGTAGAGTTGAGATGAGACGAGAGCAAGACAATTCATGGATCAGAGCAGGTGTGACAGGCAGCCTTTACCAAGAGCCCGTTCAACTTAATGCCGCTGATGCCATGCTATAAGATACGATATCGTCTTCCGTCATGAGATGATGGAGCGGTACTGTTGTAATCACTTGCTCAGGGATACACGATAATCCCAGAGTTTGTTGAACCGATGGTTCCTGCGCGTGAAGACGCTTATTCGTACACGTCCTATTTCAATAATCTAATGTGAGCCTCTGCCTTTGGCAGGGGCTTTTTGATGTTTCTTGCGGCTTTATCACCAGAATTCGAAGACCCCAAGGAGGGACCACACATGACCACCCCCGGTATTGAACAGGTAATCGCGATGTCGAAGCAATACAATTTGATTCCGGTCGTAAAAAGACTGCTGGCCGACATGGAGACGCCGATCCGGATTTTTCAGCGCTTTTCCCAAAGAGACCGGGCGTTTCTGCTGGAAAGCGTGGAGGGCGGCATCCAGTGGGCGCGTTATTCGTTTATCGGCAGCGATCCCTTCCTGATGATATCCGGCAAAAAAGGGGCCATTGAGGTCGAATGCCGGGGCGAGCGCCGGACGTTAAACGGCAAACCCGTTGAAGAACTGAAGGCGCTGCTCCGCTCCTACCGGAGTCCGAAGCTGGACGATCTGCCGCCGTTCACCGGGGGAGCCATCGGATTTTTTGGTTACGATCTGCTGCAGTATTACGAAAAGCTGCCGGCCCATGCGGCCGACGACCTGCAGATGGACGACATTCGGTTTATGTTTTGCGACCGGCTGATTGTATTCGATCACGTGAAGCAGCAGATTTTGCTGGTCGGCAATCTTCATGTCGAAGAGGGTGACACGGACGCCCGGATCGGCGAGAAATACCAGGAGCTGAGCAAGGCGCTGGAAGAAGCGGCGGAGGAGCTGCACCGCGAAGGCCCCAAAGAGAACCTGAACCGCCGCACCATTCCGGGCGACATTGAGCTCGGCGACATCCGCTCCAACCAGACCAAGGAGCAGTACATGTCGAACGTGGAGCAGGCCAAGGAGTACATCCGGGCGGGGGACATTTTTCAGGTGGTGCTCTCCCAGCGGTTTCATATCGACACGGAGGTATCACCGCTGCATGTATACCGCGTACTGCGGACGCTCAATCCTTCGCCTTATATGTACTATTTAAAAATGGATGAGGAAATCATCGTCGGTACCTCTCCCGAAGCGTTGGTCAAAGTGGACGCCGGGCGGGTTGAAACCCGGCCGATCGCCGGCACGAGGCCGCGGGGCGCAACCGATGCGGAAGACCGCAGCTTGGCCGCGGAGCTGCTGGAGGATGAGAAGGAACGGGCGGAACATCTAATGCTGGTTGATTTGGGCCGCAACGACCTTGGCCGGGTATCGGAATTCGGGACGGTCAAATGCGACGCGTTTATGGAAATCGAGCGTTACTCCCACGTCATGCACATGGTTTCGAACGTGTCCGGCAAGCTGCGGGACGACAAGGACTTCTTTGACGCGTTTCTGTCGTGTCTGCCCGCCGGAACCGTATCGGGTGCGCCAAAGCTGCGGGCGATGGAGATCATCGCCGAGCTGGAGCGGGAGGCAAGAGGGGCTTACGCCGGCGCGATCGGGTATCTCGGATTTTCAGGCAGCATGGACTCCTGCATCACGATCCGGACGATTATTTTTCGCAAAGGCAGGGCTTATGTCCAGGCAGGCGCGGGCATCGTCTGGGATTCGGTTCCGGAGAAGGAATACGAAGAAACGGTCAACAAAGCCAAAGGCATGCTGAAAGCGATCCGGATGGCGGAAGCGATGTTCCCGCAGCCTGAGCGGACCGGGCAAGTGATTAACCAGGATTATATGTACGAATATACACAGGGCTGAACCAGCCTGATGATATAAAAGAAGACGAAACACAGGATAACGGAATATCGGGGCACCGGGAAGCGAAATAACGGAAACCGAATTAACAGAAACCGAAATAACAGAAACCGAAATAACGGAAACCGAAATAACGGAAACCATAGTAACGGAACACCCGGACACCGGACCGCGGAAGGCGCGGATTTCCGGCAACAAACCACGAGGAGGACGATTCGATGAATACGAACGAGCGGGTACAGGCGGGAATCGCGGCGGCGGTTGCCGGAACAAATCTGACGCGGCTTGAGGCGCGTGGAGTAATGGATGCGATCATGACGGGGGAAGCTACTCCGGCACAAATCGGATCGCTGCTGACGGCGCTGCGGATTAAAGGCGAGACGGTTGAGGAGATTACCGGATTCGCCGAAGCGATGCGCGGTGCGGGCACCCGGGTCACGACGGAGCCGGCGCGGCTCCTGGACACCTGCGGAACCGGGGGATCGGGCATCCACAAGTTCAATATCTCCACGGCGTCGGCAATGATCTCCGCAGCAGCATCCGTCCGAGTGGCCAAACATGGCAACCGGTCGGCATCGGGACGTGCGGGAAGCGCGGACGTGCTGGAGGCGCTAGGAGTGAACATTCATCTTAGCGCTGAGCAGGCGCGGCGGTGCCTGGACCGCATCGGCATCTGCTTCCTGTTCGCGCAGCTGTATCATCCTTCGATGAAATATGCCGCAGCGCCGCGTAAGGAACTGGGTTTCCGGACGGTGTTCAATATGCTTGGCCCGCTGACCAATCCGGCGGGAGCGGACCGGCAGGTGCTCGGCATCTATGATTTGTCCCGGACCGAAACGATTGCATGTGTGCTCCGCGAGCTAGGCTCAAAGCGGGCCATGGTTGTCAGCAGTCTGGACGGGCTTGATGAGATCAGTGTATCGGCGCCGACACGGGTGTCCGAGCTGAAAGGCGGCGAAGTCCGCACGTACGAGATTGTACCTGAGGATCTGGGGCTGTCCAGCCATCCGCTTCAGGCGGTGCTCGGCGGTGACGCGACCGAAAATGCAGCGATTATCCGCTCGGTATTCGCCGGCGACCGGTCGCCATACCGCGATATCGTGTTGGCCAATGCGGGCGCCTGCATTTATGTGGCCGGACTTGCGGAAACACTGCAGGACGGAGTGCGGCAGGCCGCCGACACCGTCGATTCGGGTAAAGCTATGGAGAAACTGCGGCAGCTGGCCGCCATGACGGAGGAACTGAACTATGTATCTTGATCGGATTGTTGCCACCAAAAAAATGGAAGTCGAAGAGCTTGCGCGGACCTTCTCTCTCACCGAAGCCGAGCGCTCCATCGCCGGGCTGGCCGCTACCCGGGGGTTCCGCGACGCACTGACCCGGCGGCGGACACGAGGCCTCGGGCTGATCGCCGAAGTCAAAAAGGCTTCGCCGTCCAAAGGCCTGATCCGTGAAGATTTTGACCCGGTGGAAATCGCCCGGGCTTATGAAACGGCAGGAGCCGACTGCGTGTCGGTGCTGACGGACCGGACTTATTTTCAGGGAAGCGGGAAGTATCTTCAGAATATAAAAGCGGCGGTCAGCCTGCCGCTGCTGCGCAAGGACTTTATCATCGACGAGCGTCAAATCTTCGAGGCCAGGCTGCTTGGTGCGGACGCGGTGCTGCTGATCGCCGCTATTCTGGACGCGGCGCAGCTGGCGGCGTATACAGATACGGCGGAATCGCTTGGCCTCGACGTGCTGATTGAGGTGCATGACCGGGCCGAGCTGGAGACGGTGCTGGGGACGGGGAAAGCGGAGAATCCGGGAGTGCTGATCGGCATTAATAACCGGAATCTGCATACTTTTGAAACCAGTCTGGAAGCCACAGGCGAGCTGGCCCCGCTTATCCCGGCCGGCGTGCCAGTTATCAGTGAAAGCGGCATCTCCCGGCCGGAGGATTTGGAGCTTCTGGCTTCTTACGGGGCCCATGGCCTGCTTGTGGGCGAATATTTTATGCGTAAAGACGATGTGGCCCAGGCGGTCCGCACGTTAATGGAGCCTGTGTCCAAACGAAAGGATGCGCCGGCACATGGGTGAGACGAAGGTAAAAATTTGTGGACTTCAGGGCGTTGAAGTGCTAAAATCTATGATACGCTTACCCGTTGATTATATTGGCTTTGTTTTTGCTCCCAGCCGGCGCCGGGTCGAACCGGAACAGGCAGCGGCACTTGCCGCCCTGCTGCGGGAGTGGCCGGAAGACGCCGTTCCCGGAGCGGTCGGCGTGTTCCGCAATCCTTCGCCGGATGAGCTGCGGCAGACGCTGGATACCGTCCCGCTTGATGTCGTGCAGCTGCACGGGAACGAGCGTCCGGAGCTGTGCAGGGAACTGCGGAGAGCCTACCCGGAACTGCGAATCTGGAAAGTTATCTCGGAGCCGGACTCCGCAGAGACGCAGGCGGCTGGGCCGGAAGAGACGCTCGGCCTGTATGCCGGATGTGTTGATGCCGTACTGCTTGACACGTACGATCCGCATCAGGGCGGAGGCTCAGGGCGGACCTTCGCCTGGGACCGGATCCCGGCTTACCGGGAGCAGGCGTCCCGGATGGGACTCCCGCTAATGGTTGCCGGAGGCCTTAACCCGGACAACGTCGGCGAACTGCTGCAAGGGTACGAGCCGTGGGGCGTTGACGTATCCAGCGGCGTCGAGACGGACGGAGTCAAAGACATAGCAAAAATTACAGCATTTATCGAAAGGGTGAAGCAGCCATGATTCAAGTACCGGATGAACGCGGACGTTTCGGCGCTTTTGGAGGACGATTTGTGCCTGAAACGTTGATGAACGCGCTGATTGAGCTGGAGGAGGCGTACAAGAAGCATTCGGCCGACCCGGCCTTTCAAGAAGAGCTTGCCTATCTGCTGAAGCAGTATTCGGGCAGAGAGACGCCGCTGTATTACGCGGAGCGCCTGAGCAACGAATTGGGCGGAGCTAAGATCTATTTAAAACGTGAAGACCTGAACCATACGGGAGCCCACAAAATCAACAATGCTCTTGCTCAAGGTCTGCTGGCGAAAGCTATGGGCAAAAATAAGGTAATTGCCGAGACCGGAGCCGGCCAGCACGGCGTTGCCACAGCGACCGTGGCCGCTCTGCTCGGCCTGGAATGCAAGGTTTTCATGGGTGAAGAAGACACACGCCGGCAGCAGCTGAATGTCTTCCGCATGAAGCTGCTAGGCGCGGAAGTAGTTCCGGTGACCTCGGGATCGAAGACACTGAAGGATGCCGGTAATGAAGCGCTGCGCTACTGGGTCAGCCATGTGGACGATACGTTTTATGTGCTCGGCTCAGCGGTGGGTCCACATCCTTACCCGATGATGGTCCGCAACTTCCAGCGGGTGATCGGCGATGAGACGAGACGGCAGATCCTTGAAGCGGAAGGCAGGCTGCCGGATGTGCTTGTCGCAGCCGTCGGCGGCGGCAGCAACGCGATCGGCATGTTTTATCCGTTTGTTGAGGACGGGGTGCGGATGATCGGCGTGGAAGCGGCCGGCCGGGGGATCGATACGCCGTATCACGCGGCAACGATGAGTAAAGGCACCCACGGCGTGTTCCAAGGCTCCATGAGTTACTTGCTGCAGGACGAGTACGGGCAGGTGCAGGAAGCCCATTCCATCTCGGCGGGCCTGGATTATCCGGGCGTCGGGCCAGAGCATTCCTACCTCAAAGACATCAAGCGTGCGGAATACGTTCCGATTACGGACGCGGAAGCGCTTGATGCGCTTAAGCTGCTGTGCGTGACGGAAGGCATTATTCCCGCCCTCGAATCGGCGCATGCCATTGCCCATGTCGCCAAACTGGCGCCTGAACTCCCCAAAGATCAGATCGTTGTCATCTGTCTGTCGGGACGCGGCGACAAGGATGTCGAATCGATTATGGCTTATACGGAAGGAGGCGGGGCGAAATGACGACCGAAACCCGCAGCAATGCGATGGACCAGGCATTCGCCCGGCTGAAACAGGAAGGCCGCACCGCGCTGATTCCGTTCCTGACGGTCGGCGATCCTGATGTGGAGACGACGGTTGCGATCATCTCCGAGCTGGAAGCGGCGGGAGCCGACGTGCTGGAGCTGGGCGTCCCTTATTCGGACCCGCTGGCGGACGGACCTGTCATCCAGCGAGCTTCGTCCAGGGCGCTGAAGAATGGAGTAACGCTTCGCACCTGTCTTACTGTCGCGCGCCAGTCCCGGGAATCGGGATGCGGACTGCCGTTTATTTTGTTCACTTATTACAACCCGGTGCTGCAAATGGGATTGGATACGTTTTTCCGCGAGGTTGCCGCGCATGAGGTCAGCGGCCTGATTATTCCTGATCTGCCGGTGGAAGAATCTGAAGAGGTGCGGGAACGCTGCGCCGAAGCGGGCATTCACTTGATTCCGCTTGTTGCTCCGACCTCCAGCGAGCGGATCGCACGGATCGTCGGCGGGGCGTCGGGGTTTGTCTACTGCGTCTCCTCCCTTGGCGTGACGGGCGAACGTTCGTCCTTCCACGAAGGTGTGGAGCAGTTTATTGCCGAAGTGCGCCGGAATACCGACCTGCCGGTGGCGGTCGGGTTCGGCATTTCGAGCGGCGAGCAGGTCGCCCGCTTCGCCCGCATCTGCGACGGAGTAGTGGTCGGCAGCGCCATCGTGCGCAAGGTCGAGAAGGTCATTCCGCTGCTGAACGATCCGGCACAGCGCGCGGACGGACTTTTACAAATCCGCAATTTTGTGGCACAGTTAAAAGCATAACAACCGAACGAGAGCGAGGACTGTACATGAAGCCGAAACCGCATGTAGTCAATTTGCCGGTCTACAAGCCGGGCAAACCCATCGAGGAAGTCAAGCGGGAGCTTGGCCTGGAGGATGTAATCAAGCTGGCCTCCAATGAGAATCCTTACGGCACTTCTCCCGCCGCCAAAGCGGCGATCACCGCCGAGCTGGACCAGCTGTTCCTGTACCCTGACGGAGCAGCAGCCGAGCTGTCGGCCGCTCTTGCCCGGCATCTGGGCGTAAAGGAAGAGAACCTGATTTTCGGCTGCGGCTCTGATGAAGTGATTGCGCTGATCGCGCGGGCCTTTTTCCTGCCGGGAGACGAAACCGTGATGGCGGATCAGACCTTTTCGGTGTACAAAAGCAATGCGGATATCGAAGGCGCGGTCAGCATTGAAGTCCCGCTCAAGGACGGCGTACACGATTTGGATGCCATGCTGGCAGCGATTACGCCGCGCACAAAGATTGTCTGGGTCTGCAATCCCAATAATCCGACGGGAACGATCGTTTCGGATGCGGCGTTGACCTCCTTTCTGGACGCGGTACCGGCCGGCTGCATGGTGGTTCTTGACGAGGCTTACGCCGAATACGTAACGGACCTTTCTTTTTCGGACGGAATCAAACTGCTTGAGCGTTACCCGAATCTGGTTCTGCTGCGGACCTTTTCCAAAATTTATGGTCTGGCCGCGCTGCGGATCGGCTACGGTGTGGGTTCACCCGAAGTCATCAAGCTGATTAATCAGGTACGCGAGCCGTTTAATACCTCCCGGCTGGCCCAGGCTGCGGCACTCGCCGCGTTGTCGGATCAGGCGTTTATCGAGAACTGCCGCAAGCTGAACAGCCTTGGCATCGCAATGCTCCAGGGAGAGTTCAAGCGGCTTGGATTACACGCTTTTCCGGCGCACGGGAACTTTATTCTGGTCGATGTCCGCCGTCCGGGGGCCGAGATCTTCGAAGGGCTGCTTAAACGCGGGATCATCGTAAGACCGGGCTTCGGCAAATACCCGACCTGCATCCGGGTGACCGTTGGCTCCGAAGAACAAAACCGGGCATTCATTAACGCGCTGGAACAGGTCCTTAATGAACTGGGTGTAAACGCCTAACGAAATTCGATGGGTCGGCCCCGATCAGGATATCTACTTGAGGCAGGAGCGTAAGCAGTCATGACAACCAAAATCGCAATATTCGGAGTGGGCCTCATCGGGGGCTCACTTGCGCTGTGTTTTAAAGGCAAAGAAGGACTTCACGTCACAGGCTATGCCCATCAGGAAGAATTGGCGCAAAAATACAGGGAGCGGGGTGTCGTCGACCATGCGACGGTATCCGTTGAGGAAGCCGCATTGGACGCGGACTTCATCTTCCTGTGCGTGCCGGTCAGCCTGCTGGAAAGCTATTTGCGGCGCCTAAGCGAGCTGCCGCTTAAGCCCGGCTGCATCATTACTGATGTGGGCAGTACCAAAGCGAGTATCGCGGCTTGCGCCGCTGCGCTGTCCCTGCCGGACGCGTATTTTATCGGCGGCCATCCGATGGCCGGGTCGGAGCGTTCCGGTGTTGAGGCGGCATCATCAGTCTTATTTGAAAATGCGTATTATGTGCTGACGCCGCCGCCCGGTGTTCCCGAAGAGGCCTGCGGAGCGCTGGAACAGCTGCTGGTACACACCAAAGCGCAGATCGTGCGGCTGGACCCGGAGCGGCATGACGAAATTGTTGGAGCGATCAGTCATCTGCCGCACATTATCGCAGTAGCGCTGGTTAATCAGATTCACGGCTATGACGAGCAGGATTCCCTGTACAGCATGCTTGCGGCAGGGGGCTTTCGGGACATTACCCGGATCGCGTCCAGCGACCCGCTCATCTGGCGTGATATTCTGATTAACAACCGTGATGTGATTTTGCGGCTGCTCCGGGACTGGAATAGTGAAGTTGCGGCATTCGCCGGACTGCTTGAACGTGAAGACGGCGCGGGGATTGAAGCGGCTTTTGCGGAAGCAAACCGGTTCCGCGGGCGGCTGCCGGAGCGGCGTAAAGGGGTGATCGCGGCGACCTTTGATTTGTATATCGATGTGCCTGACCATCCGGGGATTATCGGCCGAATCGCAACCGAACTGGGGGACAGGGAGATCAACCTGAGCAACATGCAGATTATCGAGAGCCGGGAAGATGTTCCCGGAATTCTCCGTCTGTCTTTCCGGCAGGAGAGCTATCTGGAGCAGGCTAGAGAGCTGCTGCAGGGGCAGGGCTACACGGTCTATCAATAACCGGTCCTACTGACACTGGTTGCCTCGGGCGAGGACTGTGTACTGCAGCCGCTGCGTGGCAGGGCTTTATAAATGACGGCGGTACATACTGTTGAGGGTGTACTGACAGCTTTGCTATGACGGCGTTGCGCACAGTTTTCAGGGTGTGCTGACAACTTTGTTATGACGGCAGTGCTCACAGTTCAAGTTGTGCTGACAGCTTGGCTTAAGATGGCAAGCTGCTGCAACTACTTTAAGAAGTGCAAGGCAGTTATTCTATGAATTATCATCGTGCAGACCTATCGTGCAGACCTATCGTGCAGACCTATCGTGCAGACCTATCGTGCAGACCTTCAATGAGAAGGTCTTTTTTTAATGGGCGGCCGGACAACTGGGGGAAAGGCGAAACAAAAGAAAGGCGGATTAAAAAAAAGTCAAAGCGCTTTCAAAAAGATTTGAAATTAGGGTTGACAGAATGAAAACGGATACATATAATAAAAGTACAGTATGGTTTCTCTCCACTCCTATCCAAAACTGTACGGTTCCTGAATTCAGTGAACTGTAGGCCGCTTTTGTAAGCGGTCTTTTTTTTGTTTTTTTTCGCTTGTGTTAGGGTGTGTACGCAAACTGTAAATTGAGGAATTAATTTGTAAAATATGAGCTGTGAGTCGAAGATACGAGATAACAGACCGAGAGTGGGAAGTCGTCGTTCAGTCGTTCAGATGTTTTACCGCCAGCCCGAAAATCACAAGGAGGTCGACCACCTAAAGACCGTCGCCAGATGCTCGTCCTGTGGGTTGCCTGAACCGGCACATCATGGCGTGATTTACCCGGTAATTATGGCCATTGGTCTTGGTCTTCCGCCTATAGCTTTTTATGGCGCTTTCAGAAGGCGGGAATCTGGGATGAAATCTGAAGCATGTTACCATTGAACCCGATTTTGAGCAGATGATGATGGATACAACCATAGTCCGAGTTAATCAGCATGGGGCCGACGCAAAAGGAGTAAAGCAAGCAAGCGATCGAACGTTCCCAAGGCGGTTAACCGCCAGGATTCATGCCGTAGTCGATGCACTGGGAAACCCGCTACGCTTTGAATTAACACCTGGGCAATCACACGATTCCGTGATGGGTTACGAAATGATATCAACCCTGGACATACAGAAACGAGAAGTTTGCATTACCACAGACCGCGATACAGAGGTCTTTGCGGACCCAGCGGACCTTATTTCTGAAATTCTTAGGCTTTGGTAGGCCTGACGGACTCAAGATCCGTTAATCGTACCGAAACTTACAAATTAAGGAATATCTGCGTAAATAGGTGCTTCTGAGTCCGCAACTTTGCCAAAACACGCAATAATCAGCAATTAAAATTCCTGTAGGTGCTAACATTTGGCCTTTGAAACAAAAGGAGTGCCTCTAGTACGATGGGGTTGGATAACGGGTCAAAAGCCCTGAAAACCCACCATAGGAGGACACTCTACAATGAAGTTTAAAGCATCTCAGGCTGTAAATCAACGGATTGAAAGAATATCCACAAATCACCTGGTCGTAGGCATCGACATTGCCAAAGAAGTCCATGTTGCTGCTGCTGTTAATTTCCGGGGAATTCAACAGGGACGGGTGCTGAGCTTTCCCAATAACCTCGACGGCGCTGAGCAGCTATTGCGCTGGATCGACGAGCTGCAGGCACAGAGCGGACTCAGTGAAGTCATTTTTGGCG